>NZ_JBFBKN010000021.1:0-85844 GCF_040702225.1 Rhodococcus sp. NPDC080181 | reverse complement strand
TCAACGCGTTCGCGATCACCTTCGAAGGACGCATCACCCCGAACGGAAACTAACCGACGCCAAGGTCGGATCCACCGTTAATCTGACACTCCCTCTGTCTCCGGTGTTCCCGGGTTCAACCCAGCGATTCGGGCGTGACAGGGAAATTGATCGGACGAACAGTGGCCAGAAGCGAAGCCCGTCTACAAGATGTTCACGTGCACCGATTTTGGTGGGTCCACGATGCGGCGGGCGGGTGGCTCGAAGGTGGTGGGCCAGGCGTCGAAGATGCCGGCCGCGCCGTCTGTGGTCATTGCGCGGCTGCGAGTGGTCGTCGGCCGGCGAGTTCGTCGGCGGGTGCGGGTGTCCAGCGCAGGCCTTGTTCACCGAAGCTCGGGGCGGTGAGGGTGTATCGGCCGGTGCGGTGCTGCGTTCCGCGTCCGTGGACGGTGGTGTCGAGGGTGATCGACCGGATACGGCCTCTCCCCTGCTCGATGCCGCCGTAACTGTGGACGGTCGATGCGATGGTGAGATCGATACCCGGCATGTGTCCGTCCGTCAGGATCAGAATGCTGCCGTGCCGACGATTCCTGGCAAGCAAAGCTCTTGCGCGCGTGGGTGGTACGTCACGGCCGTGCACGGTCGTCACGACCAGATCTACCCCGTCGAGACAGATCGACGCGGCGTCGAGAGGGTCCGTCGATCCTGGATTCACAAGATACACTTTTGCGAGATCGCCACCGTGTTCGTGGACAGCGAGCAAACTCAGCCTCGGTTGGCCGATGAGGGCGACGTGATGGCCGGCGGCGGACGCTTCGGCGATAGGGGCGATCATCATCGATCCGGCGCCGGTGACGGTGATGGCGGTTCCGCGGGCGAGGGCACCGCGTGGGAGCAGTTCGGCCAGTGGACGCGGCACGGGCATGGTCCGCAGGGTTTTGCCGCGTACAGCGGCGATGAGCGGTTCCGGATCGTCGTCGACGACCGGCGTGACCCGATCGAGGGGTTCGACCCGATCGGGTGCGGTGATGGTGGGCAGGTCGGCAAGCGCGTGGTCTCGTCGGCCACCGGGGACGGTGGCCATCCGGCGACGGAGGACGTCGAGCTGGGCGCTCTTGTCGAGTCCGGTGAGATCTTCGATCGCGTCGACGGTGGCCATGGGATCGACCTTTCGCCGTGCCGGTAGGAACTACCGCCAGAGTATCGAACATCCGTTCGAGTTGTCGAATGTGCTGGTGAGGTCGGTCAGCGGGGAACGGCGTGGCCGTCGAGGTCCGCCGAGGTGAAGGTCCAGGCGAGATGCCGGTACAGGCCCAGGGTGCGTTTGACCTGGTCGAGAGCTGTGACGACGGTCGGGTGGTCGGGGTCGTGGCCTTCGTCTCGGACGGCGGCTCGTTCGTCGTGGTCCATACCTGTTTGGACGCAGCCGGGCTCTCGTTGGTTCCGGCAACAGTCATTCGTGTGAATGACTGGACGAGCATGGAGTCCGACCAGACGGGACGGGTGGTGGCCCCGCCCGGGTGTGGGCGGGGCCGTCCGGCTAGAGCTTCAGTGGCTGGATCGGTTCGTCGGTGCGGTGTTTGCCGAGTAGGCATTCCCAGGTCCGGGTGTCGAGCTGCTCGGGTGCGAGGCGTTGCCCGAACTTCGTGGCGTGGTGGATGTCCGCGTGCAGGCCGCCCAGGTTGTGGGTGGCTGCGCGTGCGCCGCGATTGTAGGCGGCGGATGCGATGGCGGAGAGGCGATCTGGATACATGGCGAGGTCCTTTCGAGGCTCGGATGAGACGTAGCGATCTGGCATGACGAGGGTGGCCTGTCAACCCCGAAGAGCGGAGCGTGGGTTGACTGGTCGGGGTCCCCGGCATGTCAGACTCGGCGTCCTCGTACGACCCCCTTGGTGACCCATATGGGGCGACGCCGGAGGCGGCGAGGTCGTGCAGGTGCACGTGCGCTCCACACGGCTGCACGGCTCCGATTTTGGAGACAAAAAAGGGGTCCCGGCCCCGTGGTGGGACCGGGACCCCCGGGGGTCTGGTGCTCAGTGGGTGCACCAGAAGGACCCGACCGGGATGGCTGCTCCCGGCGCACCACCGGCAGGTGGTGTCGTGCTCGATCCGTCCGAGCACTCCCTCGGCCTCCTCGATGAGGATAGGCAGCTCTGCTGCGCTGGCGAGCGCGAGCGCTTCGGTGGCGCACCGCGCCGTGCGCGGATCCTCGGCGGGGAGCTGAGCGGCTTCGCCGATGAGCTCGGTGATGATCTGGTGATCGTTGAGCAATTCGTTGCTGTTCATGACAGGACACCTTCCAAAGGTTGGGATGAGACGTCCCCGATCGACATGACGAGGGTGGCCTGTCAACCCCGAAGAGGGAGCCTGCGACCGTGGGTTGACTGGTCGGGGTCCCCGGCATGTCAGACTCGGGCGACTCGTACGACCAAAATGGTGACCCATATGGGGCGGCCCCGGAGGGGACGTGCGGACGCGTTCACGCGTACGAATGCTGTTGCACTGCAACGCCTACGGTGTCTAGAAGGCCCACCCGCGCGCCAGCGGGATTGCTTCCTCTGTGCTCATTTGTCCGACTGCGGGAAATCGAATGCGGCTCGCGTTTTCGTGTCGATGAAGAATGCGGATATCGACGTTGGTTTATCCTTGAGAAGACGAATGCGATTGTGCATTGCGAATGTGTCGATGAAAGGTTTTCCGGCTGTGGCCAAACGAGTGACAACCCAATTGGTGGACGATATCGACGGGTCGGTCATCGACGACGAGTCCGGCGAGACGATCGAATTCGCGATCAACGGCGTCGAGTACTCGATCGACTTGAAAGCGAAGAACGCGAACGAGTTTCACAAGAAGCTCGACTACTACGTCGGGCATGCGACGCGGGTCGGTGGCCGCAAGCGTAAGCCCTCCCCCGCTGCCGCGTCGACCGCGACAGCGGCCGGCGGATCGGGCAAGCGTGATCCGGAGCAGACGCGGGCGATCCGGCAGTGGGCGTTCGACCAGGGTTACGAGATCAGCGAACGCGGCCGGATTCCGGCCAATATCGAAGAGGCGTACAACGCCGCACACTGACGGGCGGTGAGCCGCCCGCGTCGACGTGAGCGGGCACCGGTGGTGGTGCGCCGAGCGGGGGAGCTCGAGGGCGGCCGCAGGCCCCCTCGACCCGGGCCGGGGCCCCGGTGGCGGGCACCGTAGAGGTACACACCACCGGTCCCGATTCCTTACTCGGTGGACGCGGTGAGCTGGTCGTACGCCTGCTCGGGGGTGAGCGTTCCGGCTGCGGCCTGCTCGACCACGGTCAGCACGTGGCCGTGTTCGTCGAGAAAGCCCAGGTAGTTGTCCTGGTTACCCCAGGACGTGCGCCGCCACGAGTCGTTGCCCTTGCCACTCACGCGTGCTTCGTAGGCGGCGAGGATCTGCCCGAGCAGGATCACCTGCGCGCGGGTCTCGCTGGCCTTGTCGATCGTGGCGGCGAGCGCTCGCCGCGCGGCCTTGTCCGCGACACCGGGGTATCCGGCGCTGGGGCTAGTGTCGGCGGGCACGGTGACACCGAGCAGCTCTGCGAGGTACTGCGGCGCTTTGTTCTCGGTCAACAGTCCCGGCTCGTCGACGAGGGTCTCGGTGATCCACTTCCCTGCCCCCTTCGGCAGGGTCTTGCGGGTCAGGAACTTCGTCAGCCATTCCTTGCGGACGATCGTCGCGGCGGCGCTGGCCTTGTTCAGCGCGACGGTGCGCCGCCGAGCGGCCTTCTCGGCTTCCTTCTCCGCGAGCGCTGCCTGCGCTGCATTCTTCTCGCGTGCTTTCCTCTCGGCTGCGGCCTGGTCGTCGGCCTCGTCGGGTTCGCTCGACGCTGCGGCGAGGATCGGCCCGAGCTTCACACCGGCCGCATCGGGGTCGGCGGTGAAGTACTCCGGCACCCACACCTGAGCGATCGTGACGTCCTTGTGGTGGTGGTAGCCCTCGGTGGCAACAGCCTTCGGGGCTCCTTCGGTCGCCCAGTCGATCGATTCCGACTCGATCACCTCACCGGTGGCGGTGAGGGTGATCTGCTCACTCGGGGTCAACCACACTGCCCAGTGCTCGGCTGCGGCGTCGATGACGGCCTCGGTGATCGGGTCTCCGTCTGCGGTCACCAAGTCCTCAGCGGCGACGTAGGGGCTGTCGTAGAACGGCTCGTCTGCCAGGACGGTCATGCCCTTGTCCGCATACGGGGTACCGGCTTCGGCGCGGGCCTTGCGCTCTGCGCGGTCCGCGATCAACTCCTGCGCGACGGATCGGAACCGCGATCCGGCGTCGAGTAGTTCCTCGACCGCCTCGGTGTCGCCGTCGGCGTCGAACACCGCGACCACTGCGGCCTGCTCGAGGTCGAGCTGCCCGGCGTCGAGCGCCTCGCGGGCGGTCTGCGACCGACCCGCTGTCCCTGCGGCTTTGGCGGTGTCCCGGTTGTCGTACTGCATCGTCTTGGCGATCTTGGTAGCCGACAGACCCAGCTCGAACATCGCGGTCACGGCCTTCGCGCGTTGACCATCGGTCAGGGCGATGCGGCGGTCGTTGGTGCTCACCTGCTGCGTGAGGCGTTCGATCTCCTGGTCCTTGGCCTTGCTCGCAGTCGGCCGGATCAACACCGGCACCCTGTCGACCCCGGCTTCGAGAGCAGCGAGGGTGCGGACCTGGCCGTCGATGACCACGATGCGTTCCTCGTCGCGGCGCGCGAGGATCGGCACCAGCACACCGTGTTCGGTGATGGAGGCGACGACGGCGCGGAACTCGTCCGAATCGGTGTCGACCTCGTCGCGGACGTTCGGGCCGACCTCGAGGGCCGTGGGGTGCAGGCGGGCGAACTCCTCGCCCGCCCCCACCACCGGTGTGGTGCCGGTCGTGGGGGCTTCGGTTGCGGCGGTGGTGGTTTCGATGCTTGCGGTCATGGTGGTGTCTCTCCCTGGTAGATTCTTCGGTTGGAGACACCGGGCAGGTAAGAGCTGTCCGGTGTTTTCTTGTTTTCCGGGCCTGTACGGGCCGCGGGATTACTGCTGAGCGGTGGCTGCCTGGTGGTGGCCTGCCTGGCGTGCGGCGTGGATTTCGGCCTCACCGGCTCCGTTTTCGCGGGCGGTGCACGCCCAGAACGCGGCCCGCTCGAAGTGCGCGTCGACGGTGGTCGAGTTCGCATCCGCAGCGGCTCGGTTGACCTGCTCGGTGTAGGCGGTGACCTGCGCGAGTGCGTGGGTCTTGATCTGCTCGGGTACCTGACCGATCGCGGCCATGATCGCCGTGTGCAGTCCCACCGTCCTCGGTCCTGTGATGGTGTCGTGCATGTCGCTACGTCCCTTCTCAACTGGTGGCCTGGCCCTTTGCCCTGCCACGTTTTTTCGCCGTTTCTGGCGTGAGGAGAGAAACCAGCGCACGGGGACGACGGGGCAACCCCTCGTCTCGGACAGTTTTCGTGGGAGCGCAGCGACTGCTCGACGAAAAGTGTTCGGAGCCTTGGCCGTAGCGCAGCGGAGCGAGGGGTTGAGTCGGCGGGCACGGGTGATGGATGCTCGCCGGTAGCCAGAACCGGAGTGAAAAAATGTCTTTGCTCTTGTGAGTGCGGAGCGCAGCGGAGTTCAATTGGGTGGACACCGCAGGTGGCCGGCACCGCCGGCAGGCGGAATGCACGACTACCGGTCGACGCCGGCGGCGTGGCCACCTCCCGGCCGGGGACATGGACGAGGCGATTGTGCGGGAGCGACGGAGATTGACCGCGCTCGGTGTCGCGGTAGCGCTAGGGCGTCGGCTCCACAACGGTGGGTGGCCAGTCGTGTGGTTTGACGTTGTCCGGTTTGGTTCCTTCGGCGGCGTAGGGGACTTCGGTGTCCCAGTCGAAGTAGACGTTGTTCCACGCTCCCGGCGAGTTGAATAGCGTCTTCGTGCTGCGGAACTGCGCCTTGCCGAACGATGTCCACGCACCGTGGAACTGCGCCTTGCCGAACGACGTCTCCGTGCTGTGGAACTGCGTCTTTCTGAACGACGTCGACGCACCGTGGAACTGCGCCTCATCGAACGCCGTCCACGCATTGTGGAACTGCGCCTCACTGAACGACGCCTCACCGTGGAACTGCGCCTTGCCGAACGACGTCCACGCACCGTGGAACTGCGCCTCACCGAACGACGTCCAATCACCGTGGAACTGCGCCTCGCCGAACGACGTCCACATACCGTGGAACTGCGCCTCACCGAACAACGCGTCACCGTGGAACTGCGCCTCACCGAACAACGCGTCACCGTGGAACTGCGCCTTGCCGAACGACGTCCGATCACCGTGGAATTGCGCCTTGCTGAACGACGTCCGATCACCGTGGAACTGTGCCTCGTCGAACGTCGCCTCACCGTGGAACTGCGCCCTGCTGAACAACGCGTCACCGTGGAACTGCGCCTTGTCGAGGGTGGTTGTGCCGTAGAAACGGGCGTCGTTGAAGTCGGCGTTGTGGAAGTTTGCGCCGGTGAAGTCGTAGTTGTAGTTGCTCCAGTTGTGGTGGCGGTCGGGTTTCAGGTGGGTGGCGATGGTGCGGGTGATGGCTTCCCGGACCGTGAGGTCGTCGTGGGGGTGCTGGTAGGTGCGTTCGACGGTGGTGGCTGCGTCGACCGTGACGACGGTTTGGCGTAGGTGGGGGTCGTGGGTGGGTGGTACGTAAGGGCGGGTGAGGTAGCCGCAGAAGTAGTTGATGCAGGTTTGGGCGTCGGTGCTTCTGTTGCGGTCGATCCAGTCGTTGGTGAGTGCTTCGAGGGCATAGACCCCGGCGAGTCGGACTTCGGGAGAGGGGTCGGCAAATTGTGCTGTGGTGGTAACGAATCGCCGGCGTAGCTCTTGGATGTCGGCGAGCGTGTGGGTTGCTTTGTGGTGCCGATCTAGCTGCCTGCGACTGAGATAGCCGATGACGAAGGTTATGACTGCAGCGACGATGATTCCGACGCTGGCGAGAACAGTAGCGGCGGGTTGTGTGAGGTTGTCGAGGAACCACACGCCGATGCCTGTCGGGTCGGTTGATTCGACCTGCGCAACTGGAGTGGCCGGGGTGGGGGCCTGGGCGTGGAGGCTCACGGGGGTGACAGTAGCGGTTTGGCCGTAGTTTTCCTGGTGGAGTCATTGCCGGTTCCGTACTGCTGACCGAGGCCATGGCGGAGGGCGATTGCGCGGGCTGCCTGTTCGGCTATTTCGGCGGGTAGTGGCGGGCCGTCGAGGGTTCTGATTCGCATGACGTCGAGTGTGGCAGTGGGTACCGACAGAAATGTTCCCCTGCAACGCCTTTGGCACTGTTCTGGTAGCGCGAGTTCTAGAGGTAGAGCAGGTGGGTGGCGGTGCCGTCGAAGTGTTCGAGGTTGTCGAGGACGCCGGTGTAGTTGGCGGGTCGGCAGGCTCCGAGACTGACGATGAGAGCGCAGGCTCCGTCGATGGTGACGAGGTAGGTCGGCGGGGTGTTGGTGGGGCTGGCGTCCGCGTGGGCCTGTGCGTCGAGGAGGGCGTAGCGGACGGCGTCTGCGGCGGCGCGTTTCGCCGCGTCGAGGCTGGGTTCTGCTCCTGCTGCGGTGATGGTTTCGGGTCGGCGGTCGGGTCGGGTGGTGACGGTCCAGGTGATCATCGGTGGTGTGTTCCTTCGGGTGGGTGAGTCGACGCGTCTTGCGGGGGTTCGGCTTCCAGCATCGCGTACCGAGCGCCAGCGAGGTCCGCGATGCGCAGGCATTTTCCGGAATCTGGGGATAGAAGATCTGGCTGTGGATGGATGCGACACGGCCCCGGAACCCGTATCGGGTTCCGGGGCCGGAAGGGTGGGCCGGGGTCAGAGGCGTCGTCGCCAGGGTGCGGCCATGTCTTCCTGGTGTTCGCGTTCGGCGTCGTCGAATGCGTCGGTGAGGGTGGTCGGGTCGCTGAGGTACTGGTCGCCGTCGGTGAAGATCGCGACTGCCATGCGGTGGATGTTGCGGAGCTCGTCGAGCATGGTGACGTAGCCGAGGCGGTCGATGATGCGCCATGTGACCGGTCCCATGTGGACCTCGACCCAGTGCATGGTGCGTCGCCGTGCGGGTACGTACTGCTCGCGTGGGGTGACGGCGGTCTCCGGTGGCGCGATCCAGACGACGGACATAGCGGCGCGGGCGTAGTCGTCGCCCGGTCCCCCGGGCTGGGGTGCCTGATTGTCGATGCGGCCGATGAGGGTGCGGGCGTCGGCCAGTCCGGCGATGAACGCGTGGACGGCGGCGGCGGAGCGGAAGGTCATCATCAGGCGGCCCATGGTGACGATCATCTGGGCGTCGTCGGTGGCGGCGGCGTGGACGTTGACCACGGCTTTCTGGCGTCCGACGATGGTGGCGGTGGTGTGGGTGACCACTGCGCCGTAGTTGTCGGTGTCGGTGCTGCTGTGGGCTTTCTGGGCGGTGGTCTTCGACATCTCGCGCTCCCCTGCTCAACGTAGCGAACCTCGGTGGCCCGCCAATTTTTTTGCCGTTCTGGCAGAGGAGAGTTGGACCGGTATGAGGGGGCCGGAGTGCAATGGTCGGGCCGGAAAGTTTTCAGCCGGAGGCGTCTGTGAAAAGTTTTCGGAGCCCTTCGGGCCGGGAGCGCAGCGGACGCCGGCGGTTGCGCGGAGGTCACCGCCGGTCAAAATCGGAAGGCCAGAAGGGAAATCAAGAATTCTTTTCACAGGACGGAGCGCAGCGGAGTTCGATGCGGTGGACGCCCGCAGGGTGGCCCGGTCCGACACGAGCCTCCGGCCCTTCCCTGCGCAACGGACAAGGCCCGCCCCCCCGGTGCGTCGGGGTGCGGGCCTTGTCGGTCTGCGGCTGGTGCCTGTGTCAGGTCAGCTCGGCGGGTGGGGTGGTCGGGCGCCCTTCGGCGGTGTCACGGAGCCACTGCGGTACCTCGCGGCCGGTGCGTTCGCGGAGCGCGATCGAGGCGCGGGCTGCTGCGGCGGCGACTCGAGGGCGCTCGGCGGGGCGGTCGGTGCGCTTTTCGGTCGTGGTCATCGTGGGTCCTCCTGCTCGTTCTGGTTCTCAGTGTCCTCGGTTTGGTCTTGGTCCGCCAGTGCGCGTCGGGCTGCAGCTCGGTCGGAGACTGCCAGCAGGACGTCCTGCTCGGTTCGGGTGATCAGGGCGGAGTCGGTGACGGTGGCGTAGATGTCCCATCCGAGTTCGGCTTCGGTGTCGTTGTCGCTGGTGGTGCGTTCGAGGCACCAGGTGATCCGTTGCCAGGCTTGGGCGCGTTTGTCGGCCACGGTGCGTTGGCGGACGGTCAGGGCGACGCCGACGACGGCGAGGACGCCGACGATCAGGGTGACCCAGGCTTGTGCGGGCATCAGGGGCGTTCCTTCCAGGTGGCGGTGGGGTTGGTGGCCCCGGCGCCGGGATACGGCACCGGGGCGGTGGGTTACCGGCGTGAGGTTCCGCGGACGATGTCGCCTTCGATGTAGGTGAATCCGTCTCCGCGGCCGTCACGGAGCGCGAAGTGGTAGTCCGCTTGGATCCAGACGGTAGCGAAGTGTCCGGCGTCGGTGAGTGTGCCGAGTAGGTCTCGGTCGGCCCCGTTCGGGAAGAACGCCACTCCGGACGAGGGCGGGTAGTAGCGGTTGAGGGTGTCGATCAGGGTTTCGACGCTGCGGCATTCGGCGGCCGCGTCGAGGGCCTTGTCGTAGATGGTCCAGTAGTCGTCGGTGTCGTTGGCGGTCATGGCTTGTTCTCCTCGGTCTGGTCGGTCGGCTGGGGTGTGGTGAGCGGGCCGGGTCAGTAGTCCTAGTCCCAGTGCTCGCCTGCGTAGGTGGGGTCGAAGTCGGCGGGTGCGTGGACCGGGTAGCGGCGTCGAAGGTCGTCCTCGAGGTCGAGGCGGTCCTGCCAGTGCTTGTCACACCTCGGATGCGCTACCCCGGTTCCGGACAGTGCGTCCCGGTATTCGACGTCGCCGGTGCAATCGGGTCCGTCCGCAATGCAGGTAACGGTCTCGGTGTTCGTGGTCTCGGTCATAACTGTTGCTGCCCTTCGGAACTCGTGCCGGGTCGGTCTTGCGTCCTCCCCCACGTTTTTTCGCCGTTTCTGGCGTGAGGAGAGAAGTCAGCGCACGGGGACGACGGGGCAACCCCTCGGCCGGACAGTTTTCGTGGGAGCGCAGCGAGCACGTGACGAAAAGTGTTCGGAGCCTTGGCCGTAGCGCAGCGGAGCGAGGGGTTGAGGCGGCGGGCACGGGTGATGGATGCTCGCCGGTAGCCAGAACCGCTGTGAAAAAACGTCTCTGTGCTCTTCCACGGTGCGGAGCGCAGCGGAGCTCGATTCGGCGGACACCGCAGGTGGCCTGATCCGCCCGGCCGGAACATTTTGGCCGGCGGACCCTCCCCGCCCCCTATGCGGCTTCCCCGGTCCCGGTGTCCTCGCTGTCGTCCGACTCGGCGGCGGCGCTCTCGTCGAGGGCGTCGGCCAGCTCGTGGACTGCGGTCAGTACTGCTTTCGCGGTGGCGGTGACCTGCTCGAGGTCTCCTGCTGCCCATCCGGCGATGTAGCCGACGCTGTAGGCGCTGGTGTCGAGCCCGAGCATCCCGGCCAGGACGTAGGCGACGGATTCGGCTTCGACTTCCATGCGGCCCCGGTGCAGGTCTTTGCGGGCTTCGGGGCCGATGAGGTCGGGTGCGTGCATGATCGCGTGCGCGGCCTCGTGGATCATCGTTTTCGCGGCCGCTGCGGGTTCTAGGGCGGCGTCGACGACGATCCGGTGGGAGCCGTCGGTGGTGGTGTAGCCGTTCGCGCTGCTGGTGATCGCCTCGCGGGTGACGGTCCAGCCGCGCCCGGTCATGATCGCGGCGACGCGGTCGTAGATCGCGTCCGGATCGGCGCCGGTGAGGAGCTGGGCGATTTCTTCGGGCTGGGGGTGTCCCTCGATCGGGTCGGTTTGGGAGTGGTCGAACACCGACAGGATCGGGAACGTGGGCACCTTGCGGGTTTCTTCGTCGCCGGTGTCGGGATCGGTCTCGGTGACGGTGCGGGAGCTGTAGCCGTAGATCCGGATCGCTTTCTCGCCCTTGCGTACTTGCCGTCCGCGTTGCTGCCAGGCACGGAATCCGGCGACCTGCGTTGCCTCTGGTTTCTGACTGAGGATCAACAGGACGTTGTTGAAGCTGTATGAGTGGAACGAGACCACGTGGTCGAGGTAGGCGCGCCAGGTGTCGGAGCTGGTCAGCTCGGCTACCTTGTCGGTGATCGAGGTGTGCAGTGATGCCGCGAGCTCGCGGCGTGCTTCGGCCTTGTCCGCTGCGCAGCGGAGCGAGGGGTTGAGGCGGCGGGCACGGGTGATGCAGGATCGCCGGGAGCCAGATGTGCGACAAGAAATCGAATGCTCTTTCGCGGTGCGGAGCGCAGCGGAGCTCGGTTCAGGGACGCCCGCAGGGTGGCCGGCACCGCCGGCAGGCGGAACACCCGATCGCTCGTCGACGCCGCCGACGTGGCCACTTCGCGGCCGCGGAGCTCGCAACGTGATTGTGCGGGAGCGACGGAGACCGGCAACGCTCGGTGTCGCGGCAGCGCTGGTTGGTAGAGACAAGCCTGAGTTGAGCACCGCTCCGACATCGCTTTATGGGTTTGCTAGTGCAGCTACTCTGGTTGGACTACACCATGATCGAGTTAGGGGCCTTGTCTTGGCGTCTTCCGTGTGCGACCGCTGGGCTGCCGCCGACAAGGCGGTTCGCTTGACTCCGGGTTTCCGATTTCAGGTGGGACTCGACGTGGTTGGTTCTATGCAGGAAGTGTTGGAACGCAACGCTTATGAGCTGCGGGCGCATTTGTATGTCGAGGACTTCACGAATATCAGCGAGAAGATGACAGATGAGTTCGTTCAGGAGACTGTGCGGTTGTTGATCAACTACTGCTCGGCTCGGTCGGCGTTGGTAGATACTACCCGGGCACACATCGTGAAATTGTGCGAGAAGGTCGGCGGCGAGCCAGCTCGGTGGGCAAAGGACGAGTACGCCAAAGAGACGGAGTTGCACTTCGATAAGCCGGAGTACAAGTTCCTGCAGGACCTTCGAAACTACTGCTGCCACTACAGGGTTCCGACGTTGAATGCCTCCGTCAAATGGCCTGTCGGCGAAGGCTCCGGCGATCTGCGGCACGAAGTGACGCTCATGGCGGAACCCATGTTGAAGTGGTCCAAATGGTCGTCACCAGCGCGGGCCTACATCGAGCAGAACATCGCTGAAGGTATTGCGGTGGTTCCGTTGGTTTCGGCGTACCAGGACGATGTCCTTGCGTTCTACGATTGGTTGCCCGCCGACGCATTTAGAGCCTTCACTGACGAGCGGCTGGCGACGGCTCGGCAGTGGCAAGAGGTTCAGGACCTCAAGGAGGCGTGCCTGTCGAGCCGGCGCTGATCTGCTGGGCCCGTGAGCTGGCAAATCGGGCCGAATCGAGCATCGTCTCGTGTCCGCTCCCCAGCGCGACCCACAATAACTTCTATATATGGCGTCACGGATGCGGTGAAACGTAATTTTGCGATACTCGACGTATGGACCAGGCCGAATACGTCGCTCTCGCTGTGGAGCGCGTGCGGGCTGTCCTTGCGGACCACCACGCGGTGGTTCATTCCGAGTTGGAGAGCCGGATCGCCGAGGCCAATTGGGCGGGTTCGGCCGGCAACGTCGACCCTCACCACATCACTACAGCGTTGCAGCAGCTGAAGCGCGATGAGGCGATCGTCTGGGAGGAAGGACGGGCAACCCGCGGTGGCAAGCAGATTGCCACCATTCAGCCCGTTGACCGGCGTCGACGGGCGACGAAGATTGACCGGTCGGCTGCCAGGAAGCGGTTGCTGTACTCGCGGTATCAGGGCTGGGCACAAGGCACTAGACGATATCCGCAGGGATTGATCGGCCCAGCCGGAGAGACCGCCGTACGACTCGCTGTGATTCAGTCCGGCGCGCTGCAGCCCGCGGTTCCTGGTGCCGGAGAGGCATCGACACTGTTGGGCGTGCAGCTCAGCGGGCCAGTCGATAGTGCGGGGTTCATGGTGCCATTGAAAAATGGACTTCCTATGTCCCCGGTGACGGTGCTCATCGAGGTCAAGAACATTCGCGGCTGGATCTATCCCAGTTCCGCTGAGCTGTACCAGCTACTCGGTAAGGCAAGCCGGCTACAGAATAGCCGTCCTGACCAGCTCATCCTACCGATCCTGGTGTGCAGGAAAACCCACCCTACGACTTACTGGATGGCCAAGCAGCTCGGGTTTTTCGTGATCGAGACCGGACGTCAGTTTGCTGGCGATGTCGACGAGGATGCATTGCTCGAGGTTCGGAACGAGCTTCACTTCAATGACCTGTTCAAAGGAGCCGATCCGAGTGTGCGGGTGCGGGATCGGTTGAGCAAAACCATCCCCAAATACTCTTCGGCTGCCGCTGAACAGTGGCGCGAGACGAGCGCAGAATTGGAGGCGACCTTCAGCAGTCTTGGTCGAAAGCGCCTGTCCAACAGCACGAGAAGGATCATGACGAACCGTCTGCGCGAACAGAGTGCAGAGCTGGGGCACCCTGGGGGCTGGTGAAGCCCTGACCAACCGTTCCGACGAGCATCGAGACCGCCGACGCGGGTCGTTAGCTTGCTCGGCCATGACAGCAGCGCCAGGCGTCCTGCGCACTGCGGTTTCCGACCGTGCCGACATTTACCGATCCGTCTCGTCGGGTGCGCCATCGTCCTCGCGAACCCGGCATCTGTTCTTTGAGATCGCGAGCGCCGCTGAATAACAGGTTCCGCATGAAAATTGTTCTGACATCGCGACCCGATCAGCGCTTCCCCATTTCACGACACGCCGAGAAAATGCGCCTGTGGAGCAATCAGAGGCCTTTTAGGGGTGTCATCGTGCCCATGCTGTCGCAGCCACCCAGTAGTATGGGGTTGTGGTTCTGAACGCGACATCTTGTGGTTCGCAGCGTCGGCACCACGTAGTTTCAATTGAATAGAGAAAGTGGATCGGCGGGACGAACCTCCCGCCCTCTTGGCCCCCAAGGCGCGAGAACGCGCCCCACCTTCGGCAGTCCCCATGGGGTACTGCCCTCCCGATCGGACAGTCCGTCGGGAGCAACAGGAAAGGGGGCGGTGATGGCTTCCACGCCTGATCCACCTGAAGAACCGAGGCCTTCGCGGGCCGAGAGCGTTGCGACTGCGTTTACGCAGGGTGCGATGTGTATGCGAGGGGTAGCAATGCTGCTTGTATACGGCAACAGCTCGACCACCGTGTTACTGGTGATCGAGCTGCTGGCTCTAGGACTCCAGTTGGCTGCTAGCTTGACCCGCCGGCGCTGACAAGAGGAGACCTCGGGCAAGGGGCGGCTATCTGGGTGTGACAGCACCTCGGTAGTCGCCCTTTGTGGGCTTGTGTCCACTGTTTGCCTAAGTCCAACTGTAGACGGACTTACGCATCATTACAATCACAACCATCCATCAATCCCCAGCTCAGAGTTCAGATACCGTGCGCTGCGCTTCTCGTGCATCATGCAACTTCGGTGGATGAAGCTCGGCCGGTGCGATTTGTGGACACCGTCAGGTGGCCTGATCTGGCCTGGCCGGAGCATTCGGCCGGCAGGCGGAACGCATCATGCTTGTCGCCGCCGGGGCGTCACCACCTCCCGGCCGTAGAAACACTACGCGGGAGCGACGGAGGCCGACCCCGCTCGGTGTCGCGGTAGCGCGGCTAAGTGCACGCTTTGCCATCACCGCTCGCACACAGGATCTAAGATGAACTGTGGTCGAACACATGCAGGGGGTTGTCAAGCGAACGACATCGAACCCCAGAACAATTCTTGCCTTTTGGGGTGTCGCATTGTCGGTGATTGTATCCGGCACGGTTGGCACCGTAGGCTTTTTGGCATCATCAGAGTCAAAGTACCTTGTGTTGCCAACTTTAATATTTGGCGGAACCCTAATAGTTGCGATCATCGTTGGACTATTTGTCTTATGTATTGTAAAGCCGCAACGGCTAATGCTAGGCCAAATATCGGGTACAGAATATGTCGCAATCGAGCAGCGCATCTACGGAGATAGCGAGAACGGCGAGTTTGTCGGTGGCCTTGCTGTCGCACCACTACCTGCGGGAACGCGCACTGAGAACACCATCGGCGAGGTCGAGGAAGAAGAAGAGGAGGAGGAGTGATGGCGGCACCCAACTTCGTCGTAATATGCAGCGTAACTGACGCTAATCGCCAAAAAGAAGTCCACAAGCGAATCAAAACACTCAGCCGTAAGTGGTGGCATCACGTTGACAATGTGTGGATCGTAGAGTCCGACCTGCCTATCAGCGAGTTTCGCCGTAAGGCGAGTGAAGATTTAGAGACGACAGATTCGCTTCTGGTGCTGGCGTTGAAGGCAACTTCCGGGTCCCGATGGTCTCAGCGCGGGTTTGACTCCTCCTGGTTCAGGAAGGCCTTCACCAAGCCGGAATGAGCAAGACTCATTTTACTGCTGGAAGTGACGATAGAGAGTACGCTTACTGACTCCTAGGACGTCTGCGATGTCTCCGATTGTGTTGCCTTGGTTGCGCATTCGGGTTGCCTCCCGCTTTTTGGTGACAGTGAGCGCGGGTGGGCGGCCGCCGACTTTGCCTCGTTCACGGGCTGCGGCGAGGCCTGCTTGTGTGCGCTCACGGAGTAGTTGGCGCTCGAAGCTGGCGAGGGCACCGAAGATGTGGAAGACGAGTTCCCCACCGGCGGTTGTGGTGTCGATTTGTTCGGTGACGGATGCGAAGGCCACTCCCCTGGCTTTGAGGTCTGCGATGAGCTCGATGAGGTGCGGGAGGTTGCGGCCGAGTCGGTCGAGTCGCCAGACGGTGAGCACATCACCGGGTAGAAGGATCTCGAGCAGTTCGGTCAGTGCCGGCCGGGTAGTGGTGGATCCGCTGGCGGTGTCGGTGAAGATGCGTTCGCAGCCGAAGGAGCTCAGAGCGTCGCTCTGTAGATCGAGGTTTTGTTCGGCGGTCGAGACCCTGGCGTATCCGTATTTGTGGCCCACAATCGTCTACTGTGCCACAACTCGTCAAGTTGGATGTTTTGACATGCAGGGGTTTCGCGTACGTTTTTGGCACCACCTGGCGGCTGGTCGACGGATCGGCTGATTCGTCGATCAAGGGGGGTGACAGAAACGATCGCTTCTGTCACGGTCGCTACCAATCGCCGGAGCGCGACGCCCCGAGCGGGGATCAGACCCATCACGCGCGCCTCGCCCTGCACCCCGCTCAGAGGGGCACCGCACATACGCCCGGCGCTAACGCTCTGTGGCTCGAACTACAGGCAGCTTTAGATGCTCGTTTCCGACCCGGTAAGCAGATCTACGCACTGAATCATTCGGGAGTGACGCGCTTGAGCTTCGTCGGCGACTGCTCGGGGCTACTCCCCCGCAGCCATGCGTCGAGATCGTCGCGATGGATCCGCCACGTCCCCTTCGGATGTGTGTTTTGCATGCTCCGGAGCTCGCCTGTGTGGAGCGCGCGATAGACCAGTGCGCGCCCACTGCGAGCATAGGTGGCAGACTCCTGAACCGTCATCCATGGTGTGTCCATGGTGTGTCCATGGTGTGTCCATGCTGGCCAAGATGCACCACGTTGCTGGCGTCAGCAACTGGCGGAGTCTTGTACAGCGTGCTGGTGTTCAGTTCTATTTGGCCACGGACCTAACGCGCGTGATGCCTCAGAACCTTCTTTGCCTTGTCAAGGAAGTCATCCCGCCCGGGTGTAGGCCAGGCTCCGTCGCTCGCGTACGCAGACATGAGTGCGGGCAGCACCTCATAAATGGCATCATCAACCAATGAGGGGCCGAGCAAGTCGCGCTTGATTCGGTTCTTGTAGAAGGACTTTCCAACCACAACCTGGAAGCTCCCGTCCCCGTGGAGGTCGATTTCCAGAGTCAGGTCCAGGGGCTTGTATTGGACGGCGAACTGTGACGGGCCGAGCTTCCCGGACTGTTCCAACACGTAGGTGGCGACAGCCGCGCGGTCCACGTGCGCACCGGAACTGAGGTTTGCGGGCCGTTTCAGGCCGTCTTCCGACGACAGGGTGCGGACTACTTCAACCTTGAGATCACCACTGAGTTGCGCGATGCCGTTGTATCGATGCACCAGCCACATGTAGAAGTCACTGTCTACGACGAACTGAACGTTGTCCATCTGCACGACGGACGCCGGATCGATAGCCGCGAACGTGTTTCTAAGGCCGTCCCTAACGTATCTTGCAATTTCATCCTGGGAACGCGTTGTGAAGATGCCGGCGTACTGACCGGGTGCCGCCGTCTCCCCTATGACGAGGTCTACCGCACTGAAGACGTGGTACTCGCTTGGACTGCCAGGCGTTTTGCCAATTCTCGTGTACATTTTGCGCGTGGCCGGGTCGGCTGCATCCCAGTAGTAACGCCCTTTCAGTCGACGAGGAAGCCCACCGCTGGCCGCCAGTACCTTCGGCGCGTTGATCTGTGGGCGATACGCCGTGATCTTCCTGAGCGGAGAGGCATCATCGGCGATACTGCCCCAACCGGTCGAAGGCACCTGCCCGGAATACAGGTGCGATTGCAGGCCGTTTGCTAGGGCATCGAGTTTGAATTTCGACCTGATTACCACTGGGCTGCAGTACAGCTGCCCCTCAACCAAGTTCGACATTCAGACTCTCCTTAACTGAAACTGTTTAACGGGGGACGAGATTGGCATGAGAAAAGATGCCAGCCAGCCAGGAATTCCGTTGACTTCGACTGAGTATCCGCATTGGGGATAGGCCACGGAGCTACTTCCCGGATACGCCTCAATGCTGATCTCCAGCCAACTGGCTTCAGCGCCCACGGGAAACATGTAGATCTCGAAATGCACTTCCCGCGGGGAAGCGACACGAGCACCGGACTGTGACGACCCAGACATCTCCTGGACGAACATTGCCGTCTGGTCTGGATCAAATCTCACCTTGACCACTGCGCCTTTTTTTAGGCACCACTGCTGCATTCGCCTGGCCAGTTGGGATGTGCCCGCGAACTTCACCTTTAGTTCGTACACTCGGATTCGTCCAAGGTTGCTGGCCGGATAATCGAGCTGGACCATCGGCCCCGCAGTTTCGGTTCGCTGGTAGACCCAGTCCACCTCCAGCGTGGGTCTCTCAAGGAACCGCCCGCTTGCCACGTGAATCACTGCAGAAGTCACGCCGATGCCAATTACGTATTTGAGGATAAGGCCCAGGTTCCCATGATCCGCGAGGACGTCATCCAATACCGGCTCGAAGAGAAGGAACAGTCCGAAGGCGGCGGCGACCTGCAGACTGGCCCAGAATTCCTTCACACCAGCCCAACAAGCTCTGACGTCGTCTGCAGACTCGACTTCACGAGCGGCGTGCTGTCATTGTCGTGCACCGTGACCCATCCGTTTCGCCGCAGGGTGACTCGCCCCCCACCGCTATCGAGTCGCATCTCGACGGCAATAACGTGCACGTAACGCGCGTCAGTGCGGAAATACGCGACGACATCCTCGGCAGAGCCGTCGTGTAGCAGATCGAGAGCGTCCTCAACGACCCCGTCTACAACGTTCGGGTCCGTGAGGACCCTCAGATTCCCGTCCGCAAGCTCAAGATCAGTTGCCGAAAAACCGCTACCACGGAGTACCGCCGCAAAACGCAGAAGCATCTCGGTCCCGAGACGCAGTGGCAAGCCCCGAGCCGACGCCTCAACCTCCGCGAACGCATTGGAAGACAGTCCTTCGCCGGGTTCGACCCACTCCAGCGTGCGCGATCCGCCCTCCGGCGCGCGCGCAAGAATCTGTTTGGTGGCCACGCTTAATAGTGCATCAGACAGGCCTCGATCGTGTATACGGAAGATCACAAACTGAGTCCAGTTTTCTTTGGATGACCTGGGGAGACCATCTGGAGCAGCAGACGCCGACCGACTGCGCGACTGCCGTTCCAAGGCCCGGGCAGAAGCGGCGCGGTAGGTGGACGATGAAATGGACGAATAACACCCCAAGTAATGAGAACCCGCTGTTCAGGCGGTCGATATTCGCGCTAGTATTCGGCGTATGACTCGGCCAGAGCAGCACCCGTATATCAGTTTCGAGATCGACACGAAGCGAATCACTCCGGCCATGTGGCTGGCGCTCGGCGAGGCGATGAGCAAGTGCCAACACCTTGCGGGTGTGCCACTGAAGCCCGCTAGGGCTGCCGAGATGAGTTCTGTCTACCTGGCGCGCGGCGTCCAAGCCACGACAGCCATCGAAGGCAACACTCTCAGCGAGAAGGAGGTCAAACAGATCGTTGCTATGGGCACGGCTCACGTGGGAAAGTCACGCCAGTACCAGGAACGGGAAGTTCAGAACGTCTTGGGAGCGATCGCGGAGACTGATGAAGCTCTGCGCGCCGGGGAGAAACTGCCGGTTACCCGCGCGCGCCTGGAAAGCCTGAATGCCCAAATTCTCGATGGCATCCCCGATGAACCCGAGGTCGTACCGGGCATGCTTCGTCGACACAATGTCAGCGCCGGCCGGTACTTAGCGCCTCACTATGATGATGTACCTGGTCTGATTAATCGGTTCGTGCAGTGGCTAACCGACCTTCGCGGACAAGTGGCCCCGGACGCTCCCGTGCAAGACCGATTCGTCAACGCGGTCCTGGCTGCGATGCTTGCACACCTCTACATCGCCTGGATCCACCCATTCGGCAACGGAAACGGCAGGTTGGCGAGACTGATCGAGGTGCAGATCCTCTCCGAATCCGGCGTCGTTCCGATCGTCGCGACCAACCTCCTGTCGGACCACTACAACAAGACTCGGGATCACGGCTACTACCGCGCACTGGATGCAGCACAGGGCGATGTGTTCGACTTCGTTCGCTACGCCCTTGACGGGTTCCTCGACGAATTGCGCGAGCAGATCGAGGTCGTTAAAGCCGAGAACGTCCAGATCCACTGGGAAAGCTACGTCTACGAGGTGTTCCGAACCATGCCAGACACTGAGACCCGCACACGACAGCGCGAACTCGCGCTCGTCATGCCGGAAGAGCGCTGGATCACCGCGAAAGAGGCGACAGACCTGAACACCCAACTCGCACGGCTCTACGCCCGGGTCGGCGAGCGAACCCCAACCCGAGATCTGAATGATCTGACGAGGCTCGATCTGGTGATCAAGGTTGGGCGTAAATACCGCGCGAAACGTGGTGTGATTCAAGCGTTCATTCCTCCGACTTGGGAAGCGCCGGCGACGCCGCCTCTGATGGAAGAGCTGCTCGCTGACACGCCACCAAACCCTGAGCCCACCTTATTCGACGAGTAACCGCAATGCGACGAAGCCCGCAGGCACCGTTCCACGGGTACCTGCGGGCTGTCGTTTCGGCGCTGAGGGGTACAGGAAGGTGCCTGAACCCTCCTTGGCTACCACACGGAACCGCCACAACACTCGCGAGCTACCTCAACACCTTCCTGGACAACACGCGACATCGCCCTGAATGACCCGCATGTGTGGTCGGAATGTGGTCACGCGCTCTATCCCGCGAAGAATCCAGGGTCATTCGTCTGATCGACAGCCGCGTAACGAATCGGTCCCGACGCCGCCAGATGGTCTCCGGCCGTGTCAAGATCCGACGATTGACACCAATCCGACAGGAGAAATGGATGCTGCTAGACGGAGTCCACCGACCACATCGAGCCAGTGAGTGATCCCAGCTTGCAGCGGGAAGCACGCGACCCTTCCCCCTGGAACCCATAAAGCGACACTCGACGAGATCTACCAGGCCTTCGTGGTGGACGCCCCATTCCGCCCTCGCCGCGAGCTCATCCACCAAGCCATAGTCCTGTACTCAAGTCTCGTGCAAAGTGCATTCAGCAGCGCTCGCCTCTGGATCGATGGCGGCTTCGTGACACAGAAGCCGTGGGCTGCGCCGGAAGACGCGGACATTGTTGTTGTCGTACCCATGGAGGAGTATGTGGCAAAGGTCAACGACCCGCGTTGGTTCCCGTTATGGACATTCCTGAATGCCACATCTTCAGAGCCCTCGCGGTGGACTGAGAAGCTGCATCCAATGGGGGGTCTTCTGGACACGTTCCTGATGCCGGACGTCGAAGACGCCCTCGGCATTTGGGATCTACGCTGGTCTTCTGTCAACGGCCCAAACGGTGAGCTTGTGCCGGGCGCGGTCAAAGGGTACTTGGAGGTGATCTTGTGACAGCTGCAGACTCACGCGATGTGGAAGCACGGTTGCGGGTCGCACTTCAGTACACGACCGGAGACGACGAGGCCGACCGCGCACTGCGCGGTTCGCTGCTGGCGGGAATCGTCGGCGACAATCAGGAACTTCTGAACGTGTTCGTCGAAGAGGCCGGTCCTGAGCAGGCCGAATTCGACGTGCACCTTGACGGCCCCGGTGTCGAAAACAACGCGACCAGTGCAAAGAGCTTCTCCGCCTTCGTAGCCGGACTCAGTGAAGCAGTCAAAGAGACCGCGAAGCATCGCGCAGGCAAAGGCCGCTACAGCGAAGGTCTACTGATCGAGGGCGCGACACCTGGATCTGTCAGGGTTGTCTTGCGTGCACCAACACCCAAGATCGACCCAACCCAGCAGGTCGACAGCAGAACGACGGCATCCTCTGTGGACTCCGACGCCTTGAGGTCGATTGCAGCAATTCTCAGCCACGCAAGCGACCCCGACGTCGATAGCCCACTCGTCGCTGAGATTGCAGATCTCCCGAAGGGCGCACGCAAAGGGCTTCGCCGCGCAATCCGTTCCAGCCGACAAGCGGGCTGGACAATTGACGGAACCGTACGCCAGCGGCGCGTTGGACTATCAACTGTTGCCCTGACTCCCAACGGCGCGACGCGCCTCGAGCTCGAACTCGACTCACGGGTGGATTCGCAAAAATCGGAAACAATGATCGGGACCATCGACGGCTTCAGGCGGTCGATCGGCACCCTATATTTCATTCCGGAGGGAAGGCCACCGATCAGCGCGGCCGTTCTGGACAACACACTAGCTATCCAAGTTGCCCAACTAGCCGCGCAAGAAGGCGCGACCGTCCGCGCCATCTTCAACGTGGTCGAGTCGCGTCTTCCCGGCGACCCGGGAGTCTCGCGCCAAAGCAGATCCTTGATCTCGATCCGAAGCTTGGAACTCGGCGATCAGACGGAGCTCTCAGTGGACACTGGCTAACTAAACACACTGCGGCGCCCTTGGAGATTGGAGGGCCTGGGAGGCCCTCTACGAGGATCCTCGAAGCAGAACTCATCCGGGCCAAATCCGTGATCATGACCTCGCTCCTCGCGCACATAACCGCGAACGAATGGGACCAGACCGAGGCCGGCATGTCACTTCAACGTCGCCCAGCCCCCAGTCTCGGCTCTCGTCAACGGGAAGCCCTCAAAGTTCTGATGAAGATGGTCGCGAACGCAGGCCCTCACCTCGACGACCGGGTCCACAAAACGGCTGACCGGAACCAGTCGCCGATGGCCCCTCCGATACTTTCGGAGGGGCCATCACCGCAGCAGCAGGCGAGCACGGCCCTCGCGAGCGTGTGCGCACAAGCGCAGCCGAGACCGGACTATGAGAGACACGGGCTGAACCGTATCGGTCGGTCATCCCCCAGTCAGTCCCGTCGCGCCCTCCCCGGCGAACGCCGCGTCGACATAGCAGCACGAACGCACGGGTCCGGGCGACTGGTACCGAACTGTCCAGCTCGCTGCCGTCGCTCCGGTCCGCACTCACGCGCCGACTGAAGTGTTGCCGAGTAGGGCTGATACAGCACTTTCATTGAAGCCTGTCGGGTTCTTCACGCTGGGTCGCAAGTTGTAACCGCCGTAGCAGCGGTGCACGGTTTGACCGCGTATTGCCAGAACGTAACCGATCCTCGACCACGCAGTCGGCGCGCTCGACCGGAGCGAGGATGAGCTAGTGCATCCGATCTTCCCCAACCGATGGAATCGACTGCTGCGGCCACCATCGCACGAACGCGCAAGCCCGGGCATGCAATTCGTTGATGGAATCAACCAGGAACGCCAGCCAAGTTAATGCACTTTCAGGACTAGGAACGAGCGTCGATGGTACGGCGTTCTGAGCGGCATCATCGAGTTGGTTGAAGTTGGATGGGTAGTCGGTTGTATTCCCGTCCACGACGTTGGGTGCACCGTCCAACCCGTAGGTGATAACGAAGGTGACTTCATGCCGGTTCGGTTCCGTGAAGTTCGCAGACAAAGCCAGTTCTCCCCACACGGAACGGTCGTAGACAACTGCACCGGACCGAATTGCGTCCTGCAGCAACCAGTGCGGCACAATCTTGCCGTGCATCCACGCTGAATCGCAGCGATGGAAGTCGGTGTCGAGAGCCCGAGCTTTCGCCTCGTCCAAAGTAAGCAACGGCAGGTTCTCGATACCGCGTACGGAACTATCCATTTGTGTTGCCTCCTGATCTCCGGGAATGTATCGGTCGGCAGCTGCGTCGGACCGACTTGGAGTGCGATGTAGCCGCGATAGCGGGTGAAAAGTACAGTGGCTAGTTGATAGACCGGTCAGCGAATCCTGGGTCCACGCGCGAGCGGACCTGTCCGTTTGGGGAACGGTTTGCCGTCGTTGAACCGAAGACGCAGCGACTCAAGGTACTCCTCCACCGCTGCGTTGACCAGATCCGATGGGCCACGCGGCGCTCCCGGTGTCGCGGATAGTGCCTCCGCGGCGTTGAGGAGATCGTCGACAGTGGCCGTGTAGAGATAGTACGAGCGTTTGCACTTGCTGTGATCCACCGTTGATTCTGAGTTCTTCTGTACCAGTGAGGTTTCCGCGACTGGCTGAGATGTGTTGTTCCCCGGGTGAGGTGGATTCACGGGGCTTGATCCGGCCAGTGCACTCTTCATCCGCTCGGGCCGCGCCATCACTGCTCTCCATCAAAGAGGATCTCGACTGTGTCGCGATAGATAGTCCACAGGCTCCGCGCTTGGGTTGTTCCCCAGTCCTTCAGACTGGTCTGCGATTCCATCGAGTCTTTGATGACGACTCGTTTCGGCACTGGATCTCCAAGAATGTCAATGCTGGTTGCAATCTCGATGAGCTGTTCTCGGCCGGCGATGGTTTGGTTCTCGTGCAGGTTGATCACCGCACCGAGGAGGCGGAGGTCGGCGTTGTAGCTTCGTCTGACCGCGTCGATTGTCCGGCGTAATCGCGCCAAGCCGTTCGCCGAGAACAGCGCAGATTGGCTGACGACAACAGCTTTGCGTGCCGCGACGAGTGCGTTGATAGTCAGCAGGTCCAAGCTGGGCGGGCAGTCGATCAGGATGACGTTGTACTCATCAGCAACGGTTTCGAGCGCATCTCGAAGTCGGCGCTCGCGCCCCGCTCCCGCAACCACCAGCTGGTCTCTCACATACGCGAGCGATTCGTTCCCGGGCACTGTCGGGACCAGGTCGACACCTGGCCAGATGCAGGGTACGACTGTGTCGCCGATCGTTGCTCCCGAAGAGTCCGAAAGCACGTCTGCGACACCGAGGTCGTCGAGAGCAAGTGACTCTGCGGCGAGGACCGTACTGAGGTTGCCTTGCGGGTCTATATCTATGACGAGAACTCGTTTGCCCGCACGCGCGGCGGCGTCGGTGAGGTGGAAGGTCTCGGTGGTTTTGCCCACGCCACCCTTCTGGTTGCAAAACGCGATGATGTCAGCGGGCATGGTGGGTCTCACTTCCAATGCAGGAGTTGCGGGTAATGAGCGAAATGGTGGCGAGGGACGCATGGCACCCCAGTCTCCTAAGGGATGTATCGGAGCCGCGGCGGGCGTTGGGTGAATAGGTCGCCGTACTGGTGACGGAGGCATCACCCGAATGGGGCCTATTGCCCGACAACACATGAGAGGGAAGCATCAGCGGTGAAGGACCTGTGGCGCGAGTGGGCTCTATCGGATTCGTAACGCCTATGGCATGTGTTGCACCTGATGCACGCGACACTGGCACTGGTGGCCAATCAGGTGATGACCGATAGACGGGCGATTCAAGCCTTGCTGGTATTCGGTGTACGGCTGAATACAGCTCGTGCAGTGCGTCATTGGATTTGTAATGGCTACAGCCTGGACATTCATCACGCTTGGCCGCTGATGCCAAGGCGGGCTTGGGGAATCCGGCTCGATCGCCAAGCCGCACAGGCAGTGACGGGTGAAGTCGACGTGCGAGTGAAAGCAGGTGAGGCTCGATTCGATGATGGTCAAGGGTTCTCATGGGTCCTCTTCAATAGCGGCTGGGTTCAAAGGCGTGGTACTTCGTCGGTCTGTCTCGGACCCCCCATGGCCCCTGAGCCAATTTCCGCACCCACGTTGTCCGCTCCACGTCCGATAGCCCCGCGTCACGATGGACGCGCGGCTGCTCGGTATCGCCACTCGCTCGATGATCAGTCGAGCGTGTGGTGCCTCGAGGCCGTTCTCAGAGGATTTACACAGGGTGCACAGGCCGGCGGCAGGCTGGTGTTACGTCGGGCTCTGCCAGAAAACGACGCTGCTGCAACACATCAGGCCTTCGCTAGAAAGTTCACAGCAAAGGCTTGTTCGAGTGCGAGCAGAAGGGTTCGACCGCGCGATCGCGAATCGAAGCGTGCGTCATCGCCCGTTCTACCCCTGACCGAAATCAAGGGCGGAGAACGGTGCGTCAGCGAAATGTCTTGAATCACTTATCAAGACGCTCTATGATCGGTGGCGAAGCTCCTTCCTCACGGGTTGTGGTTTCGACGCCCCTCGGCCTCGGTGCTGGTAACACCGAGATTCGCCGGGGGCGTTTCAGTTTGCAGAGGGGCAGTTGCCCCTGGGCCTCATGCGACGCCTGAACTGGCGTCGGATTGCGCCTCGAGACCTTCGATGTACTCATCGATGGCTGTATCCGGGATCAGTCGGCGCTTGCCGACCTTCACGCTCCGGATTTCTCCGGACGCGATCTTGTTGAAGAAGTTGGATCGTCCAAGTCCCGTGCAAGCCATAGCCTCCGGGACAGACAGCAGCCGTCTGGGCATCTTCAGCACCTCCACTGATTGTGTAGTAGAGCCACATCCTGGGGGACTTATTGAATCAGTCCATGTGGTTCCACCACAGAGTAGCAACTACGTACCCCACCCACAAGACGGACGGATTTTCAGCTAGACTGCGTATTTATGACGCAGTCTTGGGCGGAATCAATCGTTGCCCGGGTCGCCTCGGAAGTTCGCCGACTCCGGGGTAAAGACCACTCCGCACTGTCCGCGGCAAAGCTCGCCGACAGAACTGTCGACTTCGGGTGGGGAATTTCCCGGTCGGTGGTTGCAGACTTGGAGACAGGCCGAAAGAAGAGCCTCGACGTCTCGGAACTGCTTGTATTGGCTGCGGCACTGGGAGTCTCACCTGCACAGTTGGTCTTCCCTGACCTTCCCAAAGGGAAGGTCGAAGTACTCCCAGGGCTGCCGCAAGAATCTCACGATGCCCTCCGCTGGTTCAGCGGCGAGGCCGGACTCATGCGACCGAGCTCAGAATGGACTGAAGAGGAATCAGAAGCGCCTCTCGACATGTGGGTCCGAGACACCTTCGACCCGAGAAACGATCGTGTCGGAATCACTCGCGAATGGCTCGACGCACTCAAGGCCATGCGTCGCGCCCGGGTACAACTGCGAAACGGACTATCCAAGAACGAATCCGCCGAACATATCGAGTCGATGCAGTATCTGTACGAGGATGCGCGACGGCGCTCGGAAGAGCTCTTTCGACGGATGACCGAACTGGGCATGAACACACAGGACGAAGAGGATGGCTAGGCAGCAACTGCCGCCACAGATCAAGAAGATCTACGTCACCAATCGGTCTACCGGCAGTACGGAGTTGCGGTATCAAATGACCGTCGACGCTGGTGTTGCCGACTCCACCGGCACCCGGGCATCGAAGCGAACGCAGTTGCGTCGTCGATTTCATACGGAAAAGGACGCTCGCGCAGCCCTGTCCAAGGTGCTTGAGGAAGTCTCGAAGGGGACATTCGTTCCCTCCTCGACCACCACGGTTGAAGAGGCCTGCGCTGAGTGGCTTGCCGGACGACGCATACGCGAGTCGACAAAAGCCGCGTATACCCATGCCCTTCAACCGCTACGCGATACTTACGGTGGGCTAGCTGTGCAGAAGTTGACCAAAGGCCACTTGGACGCTCTGGTGAACGAGCTGCTGGCCGGCAGCTCGGTCAAACCCGATGGCCAATTGCGACGTCCGTGGAAGGCCACTTCGATCAATCCGATGCTCAACCTCGTAAGCGCGGTCCTCACCGGGCTGATGAAAGAAGGGCGATTGGTACGAGACGTTGCCGCGCTTGTCGACCGCGCGCCCCGTGTGCACGTCGAGATGCAGACATTCACGGAGGACGAAGTGCAACGCCTCCTGGAAGCATCGACGTCCGACCGGAACGGCCACGCCTGGTTGCTTGCTCTGAGCGGCCTACGACGCGGTGAGCTGTGCGGGCTTCGATGGAACGATGTCGATCTTCACGCTGGCCGCCTGACCATCAACAACACGCGAGTCTCGGTCAATGGACGCGTCGTAGAGGGTCCGCCGAAGACAGAGAAGTCCAAGCGCACGCTTCCCCTCACTCCAGCCCTCAGATCCGCACTCGAAACTGCACACCGCTTGCAGGGTGCGGAACGACAGAGCTCGACCTACGTCGGCCCCGGCACCTACGTCGTGTCCGACGCTGTCGGACGACCATTTCATCCCGATACGGTCAGCGACTATTGGCGCAGGCTATGCATCAACAGCAAGGTGTCTGACATACGCCTCCACGACGCGCGCCACACGTGCGGGACTCTGCTGCACCTTCAAGGTGTTCCTATTGCTGTGATCTCGGCATGGCTGGGACATTCGGACAACGCATTCACAATGCGCACCTATGTCCATTCCCAGAACCAAGCGCTACTGGGCGCGGCCGACACTTTGCAGTCACTCGTCCGGCGTCGCGACGAGCCATCCAATGATGCGCGTTGACCGGCGTTCGTCCGCAACCGTCCACCATGGCATACGCGGACTCACCAGGCGCTGTTCCGGCGAGTTTTGAAGCACTTGTGACATTCTGTGACACCGAGCTTACCTAGTCGGCAATGAATCTCATTAGATGTAACACAAAAGGCCAGTTCAGACCCAATTTTTAGTGGAGCCTCCTAACGGGATTGAACCGTTGACCGCTCGCTTACAAGGCGAGTGCTCTACCGCTGAGCTAAGGAGGCAGTGAAGCGAGCCAAGCATACCGTTCAACGGACGCTCAGCGACAACAGGTACCTTGTCGGTGGATCACCCCAGCAACGTAAAGACGGTCATGACTTTCCTGCAAGACCTGACGGCTTCGCTGAGCCGTCTCACCGGTGAGCGTCGGGCCACCATCGATACACCGACCGCCGCGCCGTCACCTCTTCGCCCTATCGATCTGACCGACGATGCGACGGTCGCCGAGGTCCTCGAGCTGGCCGTTCGTGTCGGCGAGGTGTTGTTGGCGTCGGGCACGTCTGCTGTGGATACGGCGACGCAGGTGCAGTTCATCGCCGCGACGTACGGCCTCGCGCGATGCGATGTCGACGTCACGTACAACTCGATCACGCTGAGCGCACATCGCGGTCCGACGCGGCCGCCGGCGTCGACGATGCGCATCGTCCATTACCGCTCGATGGACTTCACGCGGCTGGCCGCGGTCGACCGCCTCATTCGCTCGGTGCGCGTCAAGGTGGTCCCGGCGAGCATCGCGCGTGATCGCCTCGACGAGATCACCTCGGCCCCGCACCCGTACAACCGGTGGATCGCGACCTTCGCGTGGGCCGGCATGGCGGCGGCAATCGGTGTGTTGCTCGGCGGCGGCGCGTTGGTCGCGGTCGTCAGCTTCCTGACGACGATGGTGATCGACCGAATCGGTCGCATCCTCAACCGCGCCGGACTGCCCTTCTTCTTTCAGCAGGTGGTCGGCGGATTCGTCGCTGCCACCCCGGCGATCACTCTGTACAACTTTCAGGATCAGCTCAATATCGACATCTCCCCGTCGGTGATCATCGGTGCCGGGGTGACGGTGCTGCTGTCGGGGCTTTCACTCGTCGGCTCGGTACAGGACGCGATCACCGGGGCACCGATCACCGCGTCGGCCAGATTCTTCGAGGTGTTGATGATGACGGGCGGCATCATTGCCGGCGTCGCCACGTCGCTGCGGCTTGCGGCCCTGATCGGGAGTGATCTGCCGCAGATCAGCAACCTGCCTCCCCCGGACATCACACAGGTGCCCACCAAGGTCCTGGCCGGCGCGGCCGCGTCTCTGTTCTACGCGCTCGCCTGCTACGCCGAGCGACGCGCACTGACGGCAGCGTTCATGGGCGGCTTCGCGGGCGCACTCGTCTACTTGATGTCGCAGACGTTGGCTGTGGGTCCGATCATCGCGTCTGCCATCGCGGCCACGGTCGTCGGATTCGCCGGTGGTCTCCTCGCACGTCGAGCGCTCATTCCGCCGCTCATCGTCGCCGTCGCCGGAATCACTCCGTTGCTGCCCGGTCTCTCGCTCTACCGAGGTCTGTACGCGATTCTCAACGACCAGTTGCTGCTCGGTATCAGCTCGCTCTTCGCGGCGTTCGGCATCGGCTGTGGCCTGGCTGCGGGCGTCACATTGGGTGAGTGGGGTGCGCGAACATTGCGTCGACCCCGGATCCTGGCACGCACCGAGGAACTACTACGCCCGACGCTTCGCCGCAGAGAAGAACCGCGCCGACCGACGGTTCGTCGGCGGCGCGGTACGAGTCCTTCGTAGAAGGCGGAACTCAAGCCTCGGTGCTGGGGGTTCCCTCAGCACCTGCGCGGGCAGCTGCGTCGGCCTCCATGGCCTCACGCAGGCTGCGCGGACGCATGTCGGTCCAGTTCTTCTCGACGTACTCCAGGCACGCAGCGCGGGTGTCTTCACCGAAGACGACACGCCACCCCTGAGGGACCTCGGAGAACGTCGGCCACAGCGAATGCTGATCTTCGTCGTTGACCAGCACGAAGAAGCGTCCGTCTTCGTCATCGAACGGGTTGGTACTCATCTCGCCTCACTCGTCGCGAACGTTTGATTGGTAAGTCTGCACCGTGAGGTGCCACACGACCCTAGCAACGCAGGTCGTGCTCAGGTGGCGTCAGGCCTTGAAGAAGTCGAGCAAGTGCGCATTGACGGCCTCGGGACGCTCGAGATATCCGTAGTGCCCGGCGTCCGCGATCTCCACGTATCGAGCCCCCGGAATGGCGTCGGCGAGCTCCTTGCCCAGGTAGGCGGGGATCATCCGATCGTCGGCGAACCCGACCGACAGACACGGCACCGACACTGCCCGGTAGGCGTTGGTGCGGTCGAAATCGTCGTCCATGCCCAGCTGCGCGCGCACCCCGGCGGATGGTGAGGATGCCGAGAACTCGAACAGGTCGAGCCAATCGCGAGCCGTTCGCGCATCACGCAACGTGGCGGGCGACAGGTTCATCACCGCCGTCACCGCGGCCGAGTACGTGCCCGGCAGCTCGACGCGCTTGTCGTACAGCGCCCGCTCACCCTGGGCGAGAGTCTTCTGGAACTCGTCGACCCGCGCGTGCCCGGCCAAGAACGCCGCCTTGCGAACCAGATCGGGACGCTTCAGAGCCAACTCCTGCGCGACGCGAGAGCCCATCGACGTTCCGACGACGAAGGCCTTCTCGGCACCGTCGCGGACCAGTTCGATCAAGCCCTCGGTGTCGGCAACCATGGCGTCGATGGTGATACCGGTCGCACTTTCCGACGACGGCGCGATACCGCGGTTGTCGAAGGTGCACACCCGGTAGCCGGCCGCCAGGAGGGCCGGTACCTGATGCAGTTCCCACACTCGGCCGGGACTGCCGGTCCCCATTATCAGAACGACCAGGTCTCCACTGCCCTTGACCTGGTAGTTCACGTCGATGCCGTTGATCTTCGCGATAGGCATACGTCTCCTCACTGCTGATGCTTTCGTCGGCGATCGTATCGTCCGAGGTCGACGTGGGGTTACTCGAACAGCCAGTGGGTACCTGCAGTTACATGACTGACGAGAACGTAGCGGGCGAAGCACGCAAAGGAATGCTCGACGGGATCAAGGGCAAAGCCAAAGAGGTCGTAGGCGCTGTCACCGGCAACGACTCGTTGACGGCCGAGGGCCAGTTGCAGGCCGCTCAGGCTCGCGAACGCAAGGAGGCGCAGGCCACCGAACGCGTCGCCGATGCACAGGCCACCGAGGCCGCCGAGGAGCTGGCCGACGTGCGGACTGCGGCAGACAGTCGACGCGAGGCCGCGGAGGAGAACGCAGCAGTTGCCGAGGCGAACGCAGACCGCGTTCGAGAGACCCAGGTGGCCGCGGCCGAGCAGAACAAGCGTGAGACCGTGGCGCAGGAACGAGCGGCGGCCGAGGTCGACGCAACGGCCGAACAGATCGAAGCGACCGAGGAGCGCAAAGCCGAGCAGGCCGCGGCAGATGCGGACGAAATGGTGGCAGCGCAAAAGCTCCAGGAAGCGTTGCTGCAGGCCGAAGCCGACCGCAAGAAAGCCGAAGAGCTTCGCAACCAGGCTTGACCCACCACTGCTGATCTAGGAGTTCGACTACATGAGTGTTTTGGCCCTACCACTGACCATCCTGAGAATTCAGTACAGGATCGCACGAATTCCGTTGCAGCTCATCGAGACCAACGTCGTGGTGAAGATGGATGCAGAATCGCCGGCACGGCTCGCCTACGAGCACACGCTCGGATCCCTCGATCGTGCTGTCGGAAACCTGTTGGGAGACAGGAGTCTTGCCGATCGCGGTGAGACTCTGGTCGACAGCACCGAGAACCGCGCCGAAGCAGCACGCCTGGACGCCGAGGCACGTGCGAAGAAGACTGCCGCGGACGCCGACCTGAAGACGGCTCGTGAGACCGCCGAGCAAGACCGCCGGGCCGCCGACGCCGCAGCCCAGGAAGCCGCCCGCGACGCGCGACAAGAGGCCGAGCAGCGCAAGCGCGAGGCCGCCCAAGAGGCCGAACGCGAAGCGGCTGCAAAGAAGAAGAAGGCCGACGAGCAAGCTGCCGCGGCGGCCAAGGCAGCCGAGGACCGCAAGAAGACTCAGCAGGCTCAGGTCGACAAGCAGGAGAAGTTGGCTGCAGCACCGTCCGAGGCCGAATTGGCCGAGGCCGCAGAGCGATCCGAGGAAGCCGACGCCAAGAAGGACGAGGCGGAGCGCATCGAGAAGCTGTTCATCGCGGAGAAGAACAAGGACTGACGCTCAGCTCGCCAATCGAGCTCAGCAACAACCTCTTCCAGCCCCGCACCGTGTTCTCGGTGCGGGGCTGGTGCGCGCTGCAACCGTTGGGTGCCACACTCTGAGAGCATCGGCCGGGGCGCATCAGCGAAGCCCGACTGCCCGGTTTACTGTAGGTTCACCAAACACATCGACGAGGCGAATAGATGCGCATGCGACGAACGGGAACCGAGTCCACTCGACTTATCCATGCCCGGCACAGACTCTCCCCGCTGTTCGCCACTCTGGTGATCTTCGGCGTTCTTGCCATCCCGCGACTGGATCTGCCATGGGCCGGCATCGCGGGCTGGGGTCTGGCAATTGTCGCGGCAGCGGCCTGGCTTTTCACAGCTTTGCGGCCACAGCGGTCCAGCCAAAAGAGCTAGGTCATGCGCGTTGTGCGTACCTCTGAGGGCGCACAACGCGCACGACGGGAGCGGAGCGACGATCAGCCGAGAATACGAGCGAGGAATGCGTCGATGTTCTCCCTCACCGTCGCCGTGCGGGTGTCGACGTCGAAGTCCTCCTTGAACTGTCGTCCCAGGGCCGGTGTTTTCTTCTTGCGTGCGTACAGAGAACACGCGAGATCCGAGCAGATGTAGGTACCGACGGTGTTGCCGCGTCGCCCGGACTCCCCTGCCTTCGCAGCGGCCATCAGCGACACACCGCCGTTGGCGTGGGTGGTGAGACAGATGCTGCACATCTGCGCAGTCCGCGGTCCACCCGCCTTGTATCGCAACGCAATTGCACGGAGTCGATCTTCCTGCGGTACGACGATGTAGCTTCGTCCCGCCAGCTTCGGGTCGCCCCAGCCGAGGAAATCGAGATCCTCCCACGGCACTTCGTCGAACATATCGGGGAGGGAAAACCGAGTGGCGTCACCCTTGGACGAGTTGACGAACGACGATCTGATGTCGCGTTCGGAGATCGGCTTCATTGTTCCTGCCTCCATTGCCGTAGGAGTGTGTCGATTCCGTCGAGGATTCGGGCCCACGACTCTTGCGAGTCGGGCGCACTGTGAGCGAACGAGCCGGCCGCTTCGAGGCTGGCGAAACCGTGAAAGACGCTGCCCAACAATCGAACAGCGTGCACCTGGTCGACCTCGCTCAGGTGATACCCACGGAGGATCGCCTTCATCATCGCCGAGTGCCGCACCCCGGCACTGTTGATCGCCGTCTCGTGGTCGAGAGGAAATTGGGTCGCCGCGTATCGGCCGGGATGTTCGCGCGAATAGACCAGGTACGCGTCGGCCACTGCCACCAACGCGTCCTTGCCTGCCCTGCCTGCCAACGCTTCTGCTACCCGGTCGGCCAGTTCTTCCAACGCCAGCAGAGCGATGCCGACATTGAGCTGATGCGCGCTCTTCAGATGCGAATAAAGACTCGCCACTTTGACGTCGAAGCGTCGCGCCAACTCACTGGCAGTCACGCGATCGAAGCCGACCTCGTCGGCCAGATCCGCTCCTGCTGCCACGATGCGCTGCGCGGTCAATCCTGCGCGTGCCATGTCGGCCTCCTCCATCTTCCGAGGACACCGTAGCCAAAACTAATAGCTATAGGCAAATTGCTATAGCAATCAGCGACCCTGCCACGCCTCCCACAGCTCTGCGTAACGCCCACCGGCAGCGACCAACTCGTCGTGCGGACCTTGCTCGACGATTTTCCCGTGCTCGAGCACAACGACGCGGTCGGCGGCAGCGGCCTGGGTGAGGCGATGCGCCACGACCAATGTGCTGCGGCCTCTCGTCGCCGCCTCCGCAGCCAGTTCGAGCTCACGGGCACCGGAGCTGCCGGCCTCGGCGGTGGCCTCGTCCAGTACCGCGACAGCCGGATCGGCGAGAACGAGCCGCGCCAGAGCCAATTGCTGCGACTGCGCCGCGGTCAACTGGTGACCACCCTCGCCGACGGCGGTGTCGAGGCCGTTCTCGAGCGCCTCGACCCATCCCCAGGCACCGACGGTCCGCAGTGCGGCTTCCACGTCGTCGCGGCCGGCGTCCGGTGCCGCGAGCAACACGTCGTCGATCAGAGGGCCGGCGAAGACGTGCACTTCCTGGCTGACGATCGCGACATGCCGGCGTAAACCCTGGTGGCCCAACGAGTCCAGCGACGCGCCGCCGACACGAACCGTGCCCGACGTCGACGCCATGGACCCGGCCGCAATGGCCGCGATCGTCGACTTCCCGGCACCGGTGGATCCCACGAGCGCGACCGTCTCACCTGCGTCGACACGCAGGTCGACACCGTGCAGTACTTCGTGACCCCCGTCGTACGAGTGGCGCAGGTCGACGACATCGAGGGTGGCGTCGGCAGGCACGGAACCGTCGCCCACCGGCCGCTCGTCGGGGATGTCGACAACGCCGACTAATCGGGCCAGAGACGCTCCGGCAGACTGGATGTCGTCGAACGTGAAGAGCAGGGTGCCGATCGGATTGAACAGGCGATGGAACAGCAGCGCCGCAGCCGTGGTCTCACCGACGGTCACGTAATCGCCTCGTACGAGCAGGAATCCGGCCAGCAGGATCACCGACAGACCGACACATTCGGCGCGGTTACTGCGTGAGCCGAAACGGGTGAACAGGCGGAAGACGTCGACGCCGATGTCGCGGGCTTTCGCCGACGCTCGATCCACCTCACCGAGGTGCTCTGCTTCGAGTCCGTAGGCGCGCACAGTCTTTGCGCCCTGCATGCTGCTGACGAAGGACTGCGCCCGCTCGCCCATAGCGACTCGTTCGGCCGCGTACAGCGGAGCCGATCGGGGCAGATACCAGCGCAGCGCGAGCACGTACATCGGCAATGCCACCAGACCGGCAAGCCCCAGACGCCAGTCGATTCCGAGCATCGTGATCATGCTCAGGCACACCAGCAGGAATGCTCCGACGAGCTGGGGAATCACTTCGCCGATCGACTTGGCCATCACTGCGACGTCGTCGCCGACGCGGGAGAGCAAGTCGCCCTTGCCCACTCGCTCCAGCGTGGCCACCGGCAGGCGGAGAGCGCGTCGCACGACGGCCTCACGCAGCGACGCCAGGATGCCCTCGCCGAGGGTACTGATCAGGTAGCCGCTGAAACCGGTGACGACACCGCCGATGACCGCTGCCACCGCGATCACGACGACGACCCCCACGATGGTCGACGAGTCGGCCCCGTCGCGGACGCGGTCGACCAGGACGCCGAGCACATAGACCGGCACAAGTGACATCGCCGCGGCCACTGCGCCGAGGAGCAGCGTCACCGCGGTACGGAGTTTGCGCAGGCGCAGCTGTTCCAACAGCCATCGGCCCGACCGGGCACCGGTGGCGATGGGAAGAAGTTCGGGGGCGGTCATCGCAGCACCGTCTCCTTGTACTGCGCGTCCGAGGACGCGAGATCGTGGTGGGTTCCTTCGGCGACGACGCGGCCGTCGTCGACGACGAGCACGCGATGCGTCACCGACAGCAGCGCAGGGCTGGTGGTGATCAGGATCGTGGTCTGCGCGGCGCTGCCGGTGTGTCGCAGCTCGGCGATACCGCGCGCGATCGTGTGCTCGGTGACGGCGTCGACCGCGGTGGTGGGGTCGTGCAGCACCAGCACCGGGGCGTCGACCGACAGGGCCCGCGCCAACGCGACCCGTTGACGTTGGCCGCCGGAGAGGCTGGCACCGCGGTCGGTGACGGCGTGGTCGAGTCCGGCTTCGTGCAGTTCGACGACGTCGGTGGCCGCGGATGCCTCGAGCACGCGGGCGAGTTCGGCGTCGGGCTGCGCGCGACCTGCGGTGACGTTGCTGCGAACGGTGCCGGCGAACAGGTCGGTGATGTGCGGCTCGACGAGCACGGTCTCGCGGGCGCGTCGGAGATCGATGTCCCCTGTTGCGATGCCGCCGATCCGTACCGTTCCGGTGTAGTCGGACTCGGAGATCTGACCGGAGAGCACCTGGGCGAGTGCCTCACCGTCCTGCGGCCGGTAGGCGACGATCCCGAGCATCTCGCCGGGTGCAGCAGAGAAGGTGAGGCCGTCGAGCGAACGGAACCCGACCTCGTCGACGGTGAGATCGGTACCCGAGGGCACAGCGGAATCCGATTGCGGCAGAACGTGGTCGGCACCGAGTACGAGTGCGAGCCGGTCGGCAGAGCCACGCACCATCGCCACCACGCCAGGGACCTTGGACAACCCGGTCAGCGGTTCGATGACGAATTGCGAGAGCCCGATGACGGTGATCAACTCGCCGACCGAAATGCGACCCTGCAACGCGAACCAGCCTGCGGTACCGGCGATTCCGACGGCGAGCAACGCGTTGACCGCCGCCGCCAGGCCCTGATAGACGTTGTTGGCGCGGGCCAACCTCAGCGTGGCCGCCAGTGCCGTTCGGCTCGACGTCACGAACCGCTGGGTCGCGGCGTCCTCTGCTCCGATTCCGCGCAGCGGACGCACTCCACTGACCAGATCGGTGGCCATTCCCGATACCCCGGCGATCTCGGCCTGCTGTGCGGTGGCCGCGCGGGTGAGCAACGGGGCGAGACGCTGGAGCGCAATCAGAATCACCGGAGTACCGATCACGACGGCCAGGCCGAGAGGAATGTCGATGATCAGCAATGCCACCGCCGACGCCACCACCGCCACTGCCGACGCGAAGACTCGCGCGATCAGATCGAGAATCCACGATTCCTTCTCGGCATCGGACGTCGAAACCGTCAGCAATTCCCCGGCCGATAGATCGGTGCGCAGTCCGCGTGGGTCGAGAACGCGGCCGGCGACCTCCACCCGCACATCGTGGGCCTCACGCTCGATGGCGACGACGATGATGCGGGCACCGATGCGCCAGGCGTAGGACAGTGTGACGAACAGAGCCGCGAGACCGACCAACGAGACGATCATCGCCGTTACGTCGCCGGTGTCGATCGCCCGCGACACGATCAGACCGATCGCGACCGGAACCATCGTTTCGCACAGTTGATGCACCCCGAACAGCAGGGACGAGACGATCAAGCGGGTGCGACGACGTCGTACGGTGCGGCGCAGAATCGCGCCACCGGTGGCCGGGAAAGGTGCCTCCACCACGTTTCGAGCATGGTGAAGCGAGACAGAATCGGTCATTCGCTGCAGCCTATGGCATCGGGAAGTGGCGATGGGGTGTCACATTTACATAGAGTTGGCACCAGCGAACACCGAGTAAGTCCAGCAGAGAGTACGGAGATCACCATGCCTGCCAAGACATCGACCGACAACGACATCGCCGACGAAGACATCGTCCCACTCGAGTACGAGACCGCCAGTCAGGCCCAGCGCGTCGTCGCCGCCTATGCGACCGATGCAGACGAGTGCCGCATGTTGTTGTCGATGCTGGGTATAGACCCCGTAGCGAAGACCGACTGACAGGTTTTCGCAGGGCTGATTACCCAGGCATCAACAAGCGGATTGGACAGTTGTGGCTGACGCCTCGCAGGGTTCGGATTTCGTCGTCGTAGCCAACAGGTTGCCGGTCGATCTGGAGACACTTCCCGACGGAAGCACGCGATGGAAGCGCAGCCCCGGCGGGCTGGTCACCGCGCTCGAGCCCATCCTGCGCGCCAACAAGGGTGCCTGGGTGGGATGGGTCGGCGTATCCGACGTCGACGTGGAGCCGTTCGTCGAGGACGACCTGCACCTGCGTCCGGTGCCGATCAGCGAGAAGGAATACACCCAGTACTACGAGGGCTTCTCCAACGCCACGCTGTGGCCGCTGTACCACGACGTCATCGTCAAGCCCGAGTACGACCGCGACTGGTGGAACGCCTACGTCGAAGTCAACCGCCGCTTCGCGGAGAAGACGTCCGAGGCAGCCGCGCAGGGTGCGACGGTGTGGATTCAGGACTACCAGCTCCAGCTGGTGCCCAAGATGCTCAGGATGCTGCGGCCAGATCTGACCATCGGCTTCTTTCTGCACATCCCGTTCCCGCCGATCGAGCTGTTCATGCAGATGCCGTGGCGCACCGAGATCGTCGAAGGACTGCTCGGTGCCGACCTGATCGGTTTCCATCTGTCCGGCGGCGCGCAGAACTTCCTCTACCTTGCCCGACGCCTCGCCGGGGGAACCACCTCACGCGGAACCGTCGGTGTGCGGTCCAAGCTCGGCGTCGTCCAGGTGGGGTTCCGGACCGTACGCGTCGGAGCGTTCCCGATCTCCATCGACTCCGGTGACCTCGACACCAAGTCGCGCACGAAAGCCGTCCGAGACCGCGCCAAGCAGTTGCGCAAAGACCTGGGCAATCCGAAACGGATCATGCTCGGCGTCGACCGACTGGATTACACCAAGGGAATCGACGTCAGGCTCAACGCATTTCGAGAGTTGCTCGAAGAAGGCCGAGTCGATCCGGCCGAAAACGTCATCGTGCAATTGGCGACGCCCAGCCGTGAACGCGTCGAGAGCTATGTCGCCATGCGCGGCGAGATCGAGCAGCAGGTGGGACGCATCAACGGCGAGTACGGCCAGGTGGGCCACCCGGTGGTCCACTACCTGCACCGTCCCATTCCCCGCGAGGACCTGCTTGCCTACTTCGTCGCTGCCGACGTCATGCTGGTCACTCCCCTACGCGACGGCATGAACCTCGTCGCCAAGGAGTACGTGGCCTGCCGCAGCGACCTCGGTGGCGCGCTGGTTCTCAGCGAATTCACCGGTGCTGCTGCAGAATTGCGCCAGGCGTACCTGTGCAACCCCCATGATCTGGACAGCGTGAAGGACGCCATCACCGGAGCGCTCGAACAGGAACCCGAGGCAGGTAAGCGTCACATGCGAGCCATGCGTCGGCAGGTTCTCGCCCATGACGTCGACCGTTGGGCTCGATCGTTCCTGTCCGCTCTGGCACAACCGGCCGAGGGCACCAACCTCGTCAGATAAATCGCTTTACCCCCACCGTCGACGGCTGCTAGTTTGCCGTCGACGGTTTTGTGCATGCGAGAAGTGAGGAGGTGGGCATCGTGGCCACCTGGACGAGAACACACCCGAGCCCTCACACCTCCTCCACGAAGGACTTCTCGCATGTCTTCTCTACTCGAATACGGACTCGACCAACACTGGCGTGACGAGTTCGAACAGCATTCTCACAGCGCAGTTCTCGCCCGCGTGGTTCGCGTCGACCGCGGTGAATTCGACGCCGTCACCGAGCACGGAATAGTACGCGGCACCGGTACCGCTACCTGCACCGGCGACTGGGTCGCACTCCGGCCACTCACCGGCCGGAACCACGGGCTCGTTGCCGTCCTCCCCCGCCGAACGGCCATAGTTCGCGCCAGTGCCGGATCGATTTCGGCCGCACAGGTTCTCGGAGCCAACGTCGATACCGTCGTGGTCACTGTCGCGTCGGACACGGCCCTCGACCTCGGCCGCGTCGAGCGCTACCTCACGCTGGCGTGGGGCAGCGGCGGCGTACCCGTCGTCGCGATCACGAAGACCGACAGCGGATGCGTCACCGAAGAGTCGGTACTGGCCGCCGCGCCGGGTGTCACCGTCTGTAGCACCAGCGCGGTGTCGGCCGATGGAATCGACTCGCTGACAGCGCATCTGCACGGCACGGTCGCGCTCATCGGGCCGTCGGGATCGGGTAAATCGACTCTCGGCAATGCTCTGCTCGGAACCACCGCGTTCGCCACCGGCACCACTCGCGAGGCGGACGCCAAAGGCAGACACACGACGGTGCGTCGGGAATTGATTCCGGTACCACGGCTGGGACTGACCCTGCTCGATACTCCCGGATTGAGATCGGTGGGCGTACAAGGATCGGAAGACGCAGTGGCGAACGCTTTTTCGGATATCGACGAGCTGGCCGCACTGTGCCGTTTCGGCGACTGCGCGCACGCACACGAGCCCGGTTGCGCCGTTCTCGCCGCCGTCGAGGCAGGCGAACTCACCGAACGCCGGCTGGGTAACTACCGAAAGCTGTTGCGGGAGAACGCCTGGACAACGTCGCGCCACGATGCGCGGGCGCGCAGCGAGAAGTTGAGGGAATACAAGCAGATGACCAAGTCGCTACGGCAGAAGTACGCAGCCGACGGTGGGCGGCGCTAGGTCAGCTCTCGTCGAACAGCGAGGGGCTCTCGGACTCCGCCTCTTCCAGCGGAGCCGAGCCCTCGCGCGGCGACGCCTTGCGCACCACCTCGACCGTCGTCGTACGGACCGACAGCCGATGCCCGTCGTGATGCTCGAGCAACGCCAACCCTTGACGAATCTCGAGCACCTTCCACGGGCCTGCATGCCCGGACGCCTGAACCAGGTCGCCTGGTGCGATCTCGGAAGCCACTGTTGTTCTCCATTCACCGAGCAGGTATCGGGGGTCGAGCAAGTCTGTGACACACACCCTATCGGGCGCCGACCAGCCCGACGCCACTTGCTCGTCGAACAAGTTAGGAGTACTCATGTAATAGTTGTAGATATACAAGCAAATATGCGGAGGTGCACGTGGCCGAGCTGACTCGACGACACCGATATCTCGTGCTCGGGATCTGCTGCCTCAGCCTGTTTCTCGTCAGCACCGACAACACGATCGTCAACGTCGCGCTGCCGTCGATGCGCGCAGATCTGGATGCATCGGTATCGGGTCTGCAATGGATCATCGATGCATACACGCTGGTCGTGGCATCTCTGCTGATGCTCGGTGGCTCGATGGCCGACAAGTACGGCCGCAAACGCTTCTTCCTGATCGGCACCGGAACGTTCGTGCTCGGCTCGCTGCTGTGCAGCGTCGCACCGTCGCTGGGCTGGCTCATCGCCTTCCGGATGCTGCAGGCCGTCGGCGGCTCGATGATGAATCCCGTCGCGATGTCGATCATCACCAACACCTTCACCGACCCCAAAGAGCGCGCCGGCGCGATCGGCATGTGGGGTGCCGTCGTCGGAATCTCGATGTCCGCGGGACCGGCACTCGGCGGCGTGCTCGTCACCAGCGCCGGCTGGCAGTCCATCTTCTGGATCAACGTCCCCGTCGGGATCTTCGCTTTGGCGATGACACTGAAGTTCGTCCCGGAATCCAAGGCCGAGCACGCGCGGAAGTTCGATCCGGTAGGTCAGTTCCTCATCTTCGCGTTCCTCGCGTCCCTGGTCTTCACCATCATCGAAGGTCCCGCGAAGGGCTGGGGATCACCGCTGATCGTGTTCACGGGTGCCGTCGCGATCGGCTCTCTCGTCGGGCTGCTGGTGGTCGAATCGCGAATCGAGGAACCGCTGATCCAGCTGAAGTTCTTCCGCAGTGCACCGTTCAGTGGCGCTACGGTGATCGCCGTGTGCGCGTTCGCGTCCCTCGGCGGGTTCCTGTTCCTCAACACGCTGTACCTGCAGGACGTTCGCGGCTACTCACCACTGCACGCCGGTCTCTACACTCTGCCGATGGCACTGATGACGCTGATTTTCGCGCCGATATCGGGACGCATCGTCGGCAGCCTCGGGGCTCGCATCCCCCTGCTCGTGGCCGGCCTCGGCTTCGTGATCTCGGCGCTGATGCTCACCAGAACGACGCCGACGACGTCCTTCACATGGCTGGCGACGGCATACGTGATCTTCGGAATCTCCTTCGGCATGGTCAACGCCCCGATCACCAACACCGCAGTGTCCGGGATGCCGCGCAGCCAAGCCGGCGTGGCCTCGGCTATCGCGTCGACCAGCAGGCAGGTGGGTCAGTCGCTCGGTGTGGCCGTCATGGGATCGATCGTCACCGCGAGCATCGTCGGAGAAATCTCCGACGGCTTCACTGCCGCCGCCGTGCCCGCCTGGTTCGTCATCGCCGGTGCAGGCGTGGTCGTCACCGTGCTCGCGCTGGTCACCACCGGCCGGTGGGCACGATCAACCGCCGAACGTATCGACCAACCGGTGCTCGTATGACGAGCGAAGCAGCGCAGATCTGGCGCGAGATGCGAGCGCTGATGCTCGAAGTACACGACACTCGACGGGCCGTCGCCGAGGCCACCGGGATGAGCTTCCTGCGGGCGAAACTGCTGATCAAGCTGTTGGCCGGCGATCGGACGGTCACCGAACTCGCCGACCTGCTCGCCTCCGACGTGCCCTACGTATCTCTGAACGTGCGCGAACTCGAACAGCGAGACCTGGTGGTGCGCACAGAAGACCCCCACGATCGTCGACGACGCATCATCGGACTCACCGACACCGGACGCCGCCTCGCCGACAAAGCCCGCGCGATCGCCGACGCCCCTCCGCCGGAATTCACGGCACTACCGCCGGAAGACCTGGCGCATCTGCGTCGAATACTGCGACTGCCCTGATGTGGTGGGGCGGCGGTTCTGCTTCGGCTTCAGCGGCGAATGTCTGGGAGCGGAGTTCCGATCTCGACGAGGGCGCGCACGGTCGCGGCCTCCATGCCGGGTGAACCACACACCAGGATCTGACGGTCGGGGAACGGCCCCTGCACCGCGACGACGTCGGCGATAGCACCCTCCCAGCAGTGCTCCGGCTCGAAAAATGATGTGCTGGAACCAATTTCCTCGTGAATGCGATCGTTCCAGCGGTCCGAGGCCCACGGCTCGTGCAGCTGATCGACGACGGGAACGACGGTCAGCCACGGCAACTCGGCCGCCATCAACCACAGCATGTCGCTTGCATAGAGATCGCGCGGCGACTTGCCGCCGAAGAACAGCGTCACATTCGGCGGCCGCTCCCAGCGGGTGAGATCGAGCAGAATCGCGCGCAACGGAGCGAGACCGGTACCGCCCGCGATCATGACGACGTCGCGGCCCGAGTCGTCGACGTGCAGACCGCCCTGCGGATCGCTGATCTGCCAGACATGACCGGGCCGGGTCTCGTTGACGATCGACCCGCTCACCCACCCCGCGGGTACCGCGCGCACATGGAATTCGAGCTTTCCGTCCAGCGACGGCGGCAGGGCGGGCGAATATCGCCGCGTCAGAGCAGTGTTCTGAGGAACTGTCACGGACACCGATTGCCCGGCCCTGAACGGGATCGCGTCGCCCTCGAGCCTGATCACCGCGAGGTCGTTCCGAAGGCGATGGTACTGAACGACTGTCGAATTCCACGCCTGCATGCGCACCAGGATAGGGGTCGATGCCGGGTGTCTCGCAAACGCGCGCGAGGTTCGCCACTGCTGCCCGGCTCGCCAGCGCAAACGCGCGCGCGTTTGCTGAACGCGCGCGGAATAGTGACCGAATCACTGGCAAATCTGCGCGCACCTGACAAACGCGCGCGCGTTTGCGGGGAAGGCGGCGAACCTAGCGCTGGTGCTTCGGCTTCCAGACCACCAGGGCGTTGCGTTGGATCGGCACCAAGTCGCGGCGATAGCTCGCGTGCACGTTCGCGACCTCCTGCGCCAGTTCCGAGACCCGGGCCTGCAGGGCCTCGACCTGGTTGGTGAGCTCGATGATGCGCTTGATCCCGGCGAGGTTGACGCCCTCGTCCTGCGAGAGTCGCTGCACCTCACGGAGCAGTGCGACGTCCCGCGGTGTGTAGCGTCGACCTCCGCCGGTGGTGCGGTGCGGGATGACCAGGCCCAGTCGGTCGTAGGTGCGCAGCGTCTGCGCATGCATGCCGGCCAGCTGAGCCGCGACGGAGATCACGAAGATCTGCGCGTCGGGATCACCTTGTGCCCCACCGGCTTTCGCGGAACCACCCTCGGGAGGGACCGACATCACACACCTGCCCACCCGGCCCGCGGGTCGAATCCGCTGGCCTTCTCGGCTTCCAGATAGGTCTTCAGAGCGTCGGTAGCAGCATCGTCGAGTTTCTGCGGGACGGCAACTTTGACGGTCACCATCAGGTCGCCTGCGCCGGACTTCTTCGGGATGCCGCGTCCACGCACCCGTAGCACTCGGCCGTCGACGGTGCCCGGTGGCACCTTGACGCCGACACGTCCTTCGAGGGTGGGCACCGACAGTGTGGTGCCGAGGACCAGTTCGCCGTAGCTGACCGGCACGGTCACCGTGAGGTCGTCGCCGGTGCGGCCGAAGACCTTGTCGGGCTTGACTCGAACGGTGACGAACAGGTCGCCGGACGGTGCTCCGCGGAGCCCGGCCTCGCCTTGGCCTGCGAGTCGTACTTTCTGGCCGTCGCTGATGCCTGCGGGTACTCGCACGGTGATGGTGCGGGTGCGGTTCTGCACTCCGGTGCCGCGGCAGTCGACACACGGGTCGTCGATGATGGATCCGGTACCGCGGCAGTCGTCGCAGGGCTCGCTGAAGCCGAACGCGCCTTGGTTTCGGTTGACGACGCCCTGGCCGTTGCACTTGGGGCAGACCCGCGGGCTGGTTCCGGGCTTCGCACCGCTGCCGTGGCACGTGGTGCACGAGGACGGACTGGTCAACCGCAACGGGACCGTCACGCCCAGCGCTGCCTCACGAAACTGAAGTGAGGTCTCGGTCTCGACATCGCTGCCGCGTCGGGGACGGTTGCTCTGCGGGCGCTGGGCTGCGCCGCGATTGAACAGGCCACCGAAGAGGTCGCCGATGCCGCCGTCGCCGCCACCGCCTTGGCCGAAGATGTCACCGACATCGAACGTCTGGCCACCACCGCCGAATCCGCCTGCGCCGGGCGAGAATCCGCCTCCACCGCGACTACCGAAGCCACCGGACGCGAACAGCCTCCTGGCCTCGTCGTATTCCTTGCGTTTGGCCGGGTCGGCGAGTACGGCATGCGCCTCGCTGACCGCCTTGAACTTGTTCTCGGCCGCGGCGTTGCCGGGATTGGCGTCGGGATGGTTGTCCCGCGCCAACTTTCGGTACGCCTTCTTGATCTCTTCTGCAGTAGCGCTGGAGGAAACGCCCAGCTCCTTGTAGAAGTCCTTCTCGATCCACTCCCGCTGGCTCACCGGGCGTTTCCTCCTCTCGCGCTATTTCTTTTTACTGCTCGTCGGACGCGGGTGCGTCCGATTCTTCTGTTGCCGTGCCCTCGGAAGCACTGTCGACCACACCGACCATCGCGGTACGCAGCACGCGCTCGCCGAGCTTGTAGCCCGGACGCATCAGCGTGCCAACGACCGGATTGCTGCCGTCGCCCTCATGGGAGACGGCCTCGTGGATGGCCGGGTCGAAGGCGTCGCCCTCGGCCCCGAAGGTGCTCAGACCGATGTTCGAGAACACCCCCGCCAACTTGTCCGCCACGGACTTGAGCGGTCCGGTTTCGAGATCGCCGTGCTGGCGAGCTCGCTCCAGATCGTCGAGGACGGGGAGCAGCTGGGACACGACGGACGCTTTCGCGTTCTCCGCTCCCGTCTGCTTCTCCCGATCCGTGCGGCGACGGTAGTTGGCGTACTCGGCCGACACGCGCTGCAAATCGGCAGTGAGTTCGGCGACCTGAGTGTCGCGCGGATCTTCTGTGTCCTCCGCCTCGACCACGATCTCGCCTGTCCCTTCGTCCACCGAGCCGGGCTGGGGCGCAGTACCGGTGCCCGCGAGGGGCTCCGGAACTGCGTCACCTTCCCGTACTTCACCGGTCTCGGGATCGATCTTCCGCTTGTCCACGAAAGTGACCGGTTCTTGCTCGGAGTTACCCGACGTCACTTCTTGTCCGTGTCGTCGGCGGGCTCGTCGACAACCTCTGCGTCGACTACACCGTCGTCAGCGGCCTGCGCGCCACCCTCTGCGCCGCCCTGCTCCTTGGCCTGAGCCTCGTAGATGGCGGTGCCGAGAGCCTGCGACTCGCTCGACAGCTTCTCCACGGCGGTCTTCACTGCCGAGATGTCGCTGCCCGCGAGTGCCGTCTTGGCGTCGGCGATGGCGGTTTCGACGCGGCCCTTGAGCTCGGCGTCGACCTTGTCCTCGTTGTCCTTGACGAACTTCTCCGTCTGGTGGACGAGGGACTCGGCCTGGTTGCGGACCTCGGCCTCTTCGCGACGAGCCTTGTCCTCGTCTGCGTGAGCTTCGGCGTCGGCGACCATGCGGTCGATCTCTTCCTTGGACAGACCGGAGCCGTCCTGGATCTTGATCGTGTTCTCCTTGCCGGTGCCCTTGTCCTTGGCCGTGACGTGCACGATGCCGTTGGCGTCGATGTCGAAGGTGACCTCGATCTGGGGGACGCCGCGCGGAGCCGGGGGCAGATCCGTCAACTCGAACGAGCCGAGGAGCTTGTTGTGCGAGGCGATCTCGCGCTCACCCTGGAAGACCTGGATCTGCACCGAGGGCTGATTGTCGTCAGCGGTGGTGAAGGTCTCGGATCGCTTCGTCGGGATGGTGGTGTTGCGCTCGATGAGCTTGGTCATGACACCACCCTTGGTTTCGATACCGAGGGACAGCGGCGTGACGTCGAGGAGCAGAACGTCCTTGACCTCACCCTTGAGCACACCGGCCTGCAGTGCAGCACCGACGGCCACGACCTCGTCCGGGTTGACGCCCTTGTTGGGCTCGCGTCCACCGGAGAGTTCCTTGACCAGCTCGGAGACTGCGGGCATACGCGTCGAACCACCGACGAGCACGACGTGGTCGATGTCCTTGACGGCGATGCCGGAGTCCTTGACCACTGCCTGGAACGGCGCACGGGTGCGGTCGAGCAGGTCGGAGGTGATCTTCTGGAACTCCGAGCGGCTGAGCTGCTCGTCGAGGAAGAGCGGGTTCTTGTCCGCGTCGACCGTGATGTACGGAAGGTTGATCGAGGTGCTCTGCCCGGAGGACAGTTCGATCTTCGCCTTCTCGGCAGCCTCACGCAGACGCTGCAGGGCCATCTTGTCCTTGGTCAGATCGATGCCGTTCTGAGCCTTGAACTTGTCGACGAGCCAGGTCACGATGCGCTCGTCCCAGTCGTCGCCACCGAGGTGGTTGTCGCCGGACGTCGCGCGGACCTCGACGACGCCGTCGCCGATTTCGAGCAGCGAGACGTCGAACGTGCCGCCACCGAGGTCGAACACGAGAATGGTCTGCTCGCTGTCGCCCTTGTCCAGGCCGTATGCGAGAGCTGCCGCGGTGGGCTCGTTGACGATGCGCAGGACGTTGAGGCCGGCGATCTGGCCGGCTTCCTTCGTGGCCTGACGCTGTGCGTCCTCGAAGTACGCGGGAACGGTGATGACCGCGTCGGTGATTTCCTCACCCAGGTAGGCCTCGGCGTCGCGCTTGAGCTTCTGCAGCGTGCGCGCGGAGATTTCCTGAGGGGTGTACTTCTTACCGTCGATCTCCACGGTCCAGTCCGTGCCGACGTGGCGCTTCACGGAACGAATCGTGCGGTCGACGTTGGTGACCGCCTGGTTCTTCGCGGGCTGGCCGACCAGCACTTCACCGTTTTTGGCGAAAGCGACGATCGACGGGGTGGTGCGTGATCCCTCGGAGTTGGCGACGACAACCGGTTCGCCGCCCTCGAGGACGGACACGACCGAGTTGGTGGTCCCGAGGTCGATACCGACCGCACGAGCCATAATGTTTCCTCCTGTTGTTGCGTGGGTTCCAGTCCCTGGGTGAGCGAACTCCGCTCAAGTTTGCACAACGCGATCTATCGCGTCAACTTCCAACTTGAGCCTCATCCACTCAAGGCTGCTGACCTGCACAACGGAGGGTGTGGCGAATTTGTTCCCGAGGGAGCGGCTGCGCCGCATGTGAGTAGGAGTGGAGCCTGCGGAACGACCCAGGTGAGTGAAAACTCGACCCCTGCTACGAAGTTCCACGCACATGGGGCGAAGCCCCTCCACAGCAGTACGCCGCGACGATCGGATGGATCGTCGCGGCGCAGCGGGAGAGAAAGTACGGAACGAAAATTTACTCGGCAGGCTCGGTGGCGGGTGCGGGGATGCAGCTGTAGCTGAGCAGTCCGCCGGTGATGTTGTTCATGAAGTCGGCATCGAGTGCGCTGGCGAAGGCAGCTGCGCCGGCGGGGCGAGCGACCCATTCGCGATCGGCCGACGGCACGGTGTACGTCATTGCCTCGCCTGCCTTGATGGTCTTCTCGGTGTTCTGACCCTGCAGACCCGGCAGTGCGCCGTAGTTGACGTTGACGTTCGACGCGTCGTCGGCACCCTTGTTCTCGACCTTGACCTGCAGTGCGACGACGCCGCCCTCGGGGGCCTTCTCGACTGCGGTGTCGCAGACAGTGGCCATCGAGACCACCAGGTCGGGGCTTTCCAGAACTGCGGAGCCGAGGGGCATCGCGGGCTCGGTCTCGGGCTCGGCCGAGGCCATGGGTACGAGGACGACCGCACCGATGCCGGCGGCCAGGGCGGCCGTCGAGGCCAGGATCGATGTGCGGGCAAGACGTCGCATGGACAACTCCTGTGGCTGAGGGGATGTGACCCGTGAGTCTGATGTGACTGAAGGGACAGTTGGTACTTCCCCACTATGACCTATCCGATTCAGACATTCCACACCAGGCGGTCTCGATTCGATGACGTTCGCATATCGAACAAAACCGGTCGGGCCGAATGACATTCGTGTGATTCGGCCGACGCTCACCGATCGACGGGACGGGCCCGGCGCGCCCACACGCTAGGTTTCGCTGGTCGAAGAAGAGGGGAACCACAACCCTGCGGATCGGCCGCGCCCTACGTAGGGTTGAGGAAAAGCGAGGCTACGGAGGCACATGGATCCCGAAGTGCAGCACGAACCGAGCGAGATCACCTACGACGAAAAGTTCTACCCGGCTCGGCCGAAACCGCTTCGTCCGTCCGTGCGTCGTGCGAACCGAAGTAGTGGTCCCACACCCGACAGCGAGCCGGTCGCGTCCAATCCCGAGTACGTGGACTGGCTGACCGAACAGTCGATGCTGCGAGATGCCAAGCTCATTGCCGAACAGCTGTCGGGCAAGGGCAGCATGTGGCAGAACCCGTATGCCGATCCCGACCCGCGTGCTGCCGTCGAGCGAGCCCCCGTCTGGTTCACCGCCTACCCCATCTCGGTGATCAACGCTCCGCAGACCAGCTTCCTGAGCACCCTCGGTGACGAGAAGTTGTGGCAGGCGTTCTCCGAGATCGGCGTCACCGCCGTGCACACCGGACCGGTGAAGGTGGCGGGCGGCATCCACGGGTGGCGTCCCACCCCGTCCGTCGACGGCCACTTCGACCGCATCGGTATGCAGATCGACCCCGCCTTCGGATCGGAAGAAGAGTTCCGACGCCTGTGCGTCGTGGCTTCCGCGTACGACGGCATCGTCATCGACGACATCGTTCCCGGCCACACCGGTAAGGGGGCGGATTTCCGGCTGGCCGAGATGGCCGTCGCCGATTACCCCGGCATTTACCACATGGTCGAGATCGAGCCGCAGGACTGGCACCTGCTGCCGCGTGTGCGCGCCGGTGCCGACTCGCAGAACATCGACGCCGAGGCCGAGGCCAATCTCGCTCGTGCCGGCTACATCATCGGCCAGTTGCAGCGAGTGATCTTCTACGAGCTCGGTGTCAAGGAAACCAACTGGAGCGCAACACCTCCCGTCGTCGGTATCGACGGCGTCGAGCGGCGTTGGGTGTACCTGCACTACTTCAAGGCCGGTCAGCCGTCCATCAACTGGCTCGACCCATCGTTCGCGGGAATGCGTCTCGTCATCGGCGACGCCTGCCATTCGATCGCCGATCTCGGTGCCGGCGCGTTGCGCTTGGACGCCAACGGTTTCCTCGGCGTCGAACGGCGTGCAGAGGGTCCGGGCTGGTCCGAGGGACACCCACTCTCGGAGGCCGCGAATCACCTGATCGCCAGTGTGGTGCGCAAGATGGGTGGGTTCACCTTCCAGGAGTTGAACCTGACGATCGACGACATCAAGGCCATGGGTACCAACGGTGCCGACCTGTCGTACGACTTCATCAACCGCCCGGCCTACCAGCATGCGTTGGTCATGGGGAACACCGAATTCCTCAGGCTCACCATGACTTTGGCTCGCGATCACGGTGTGGACACCGCGTCGCTGGTGCACGCGCTGCAGAACCACGACGAGATGACGTTCGAGCTCATCCACTTCGCGACACTGCACGCAGAAGACGAGTTCGCCTACGGCGGCGAGTCGGTCAAGGGCTGCGACCTGGGCGATCGCATCCGCGGTGAACTCACCGATCGCCTCACCGGCCGCTGGGCACCGTACAACCGAACGTTCACCACCAACGGAATCGCCTGCACCACAGCCAGTGTGATCACCGCGTCGCTCGGCATCCGCGATCTCGATCGGATGGACGAGCAGGACATCGAGACCGTCAAACGTGCGCACCTGCTGCTCGCCATGTACAACGCACTCCAGCCCGGCGTGTTCGCACTGTCCGGCTGGGACTTGCTGGGCATCCTTCCGATCGCCGCCGACGAGGTCGAGGATCTCATCAAAGAGGGCGACACTCGCTGGCTCAACCGCGGCGCACACGACCTGATGGGGTATTTCCCCGACGCCGTGCGCTCGGAATCGGGCATTCCCCGTGGACGCAGCCTGTACGGTTCGCTACCGGAGCAGTTGGCCGACCCCCAGTCGTTCGCTCGGCAGCTGGCTCGAATCATCGAGCTGCGCAACAAGTACGGAATTGCCACGGCGCAGCAGATCGACATTCCGACGGTCTCGCACAAGAGCCTGCTGGTGATGGTGCACGAACTCGGCCAGGGCACCATCCAGGCCACGGTGCTGAACTTCTCGTCCGACGAGATCAGCGCAACCATTCAGTCCAAGCACCTGGTGCCCGGCACCTGCGCCATCGATGTGTTCGACGACAACGAGATCGCGACGGTCGACGAACTGCACAGTTTCCCGATGAACCTCGGTCCGTACGAGGGCGTCGCGGTGGTGCTGCGATGAGAGAGACGACGCAGCACCGCTGACGGATAGACTCCTGCACCGTGGCCGAAGAACCGAACGATCCGACAGCGCACAGGCCTCGGCCTGCCCGACCGCAACCACCGCGGCCGGAGCTGTCCGTCGAACCTCTTCGGCCACGACAGGAATCCACCGCAGACTCCCGTCTGCCGAAGATCGCGACCGGACTGTGGGCGGCGACCGCCGCATTGATCCTGGCGCTGGCCGCCGTCATCGCGCTGAACTGGAACGTCGTTCTGTCGGGCGTCGAAACCGCCGTGGCTCAGCAGGATTCGACCGCAAGCGCCGCAGACGTCCGGAACACGGCGTCGGCCACCCTCATCTCGAGCGGTGCTGCCGCCGCCGTGCTGGTACTGCTCGGGTTCGTCTCGTTGAACCTGCTCCGCGGCGCAGCCACGTCGTCCAAAATCTTGATGGGCGCGGTAGGAATTCTGACCATCGGGGCGGCCGTCACGTTCTCGACCTTCGTCTCCGACGCCTCGGCCCTGCTCGGCGGCGTGCTGCAATGGGGTCCGTTCGTCGTGGCAGGCGCTGCCGCAGCCGCCACGGTCGTCGCGCTGCTACCTCGACGCCCCTCACGTCAGTGAGGCGAGAATCCCTTCGGCACTACGTGCGGCGAGGGCACACGAATTCGACGTGAACCGGTCCAGAAGCGGATGCTCCGAGAGGGATCGCCACTTACGCACCGCAGCCAGTGCCGTGTCGCGCTGCTGAGTGTGCCCCGCATCGGGCGGCAGATCGAGACGCTCGGTGGCGGCGATACCGAAGCCGCCGATGATGCGCTGCAGATCGAGCAGTCCGCCGTCGGGCAATGTCGGTGTGACCGAACGCAATCGGCCGAGCAATCGTAGTTCGGCAAACCCGTGCACGTCGGCGAGCATCCGGCCGGCTTCGGTACGCAGCGCATGCGACTCCGGCCGGAACTCCAGAATTCGTTGCAGCGCAACCAGAGCCGAGTGCAGCTTCAGCTGATCCGCACGCTGGCCGAATTGCACGTCGATCACCGATCGAAGTTCGGACAGTCCACTGCGCTCGACCAGGTCGGCCGCCAGCGTCGGCGAATCACGCACACCGAGCCGAATCAGCGTCACGGCCATCCGAATCCCGAACAAGCCGAAGCGGTCGACGATGCTGGCGCGCAGGGCGGCATCGACGGGCAGAGTACTCTCCGCCCGCACGAACCGATCGGCCGAGAGCATCGCCAATTGCAGATCCTCGGTCGGTACCGTCGCGAGCATCTGGAATGCGGCGAACTCGCTCTGCCGCAACGTCTCTGCTCCCAACGCCAACAGCCCTGCCACCGGGACGACAGCCTGGCACAGCCCGGTGGCTTCGAGCTCGGACGCGAACCGCGCCGCAACCTCTTTGGCCGACATCATCGCGTCCATACGGCCCGAGCCGACCTCGTCGGCCCGGGAGACCACCCCGATGACGCCGAGCGGCCCGGAATCACCGCCGACGTGTGCCCCGATCTGCCCGAGAAACGAGACGTCCGTGGCATTGAGGGTGCGCAGCAGGTAGACCACCGCGTCGGCCCCCGACGACGAATTCTCGGGGGTCAGCATCGCCAACGTGCGCGCCGAGACATCGCGAGAGAGCGACGAGGTGCCGGGTGTGTCGATGATCGTCGTTTGTGCCAAAGTACTCGCCGGCCATTCGACGTCGAGCCGGTCGACCTGCGCCGCCGTCAACGCACCGAGATCGAACGTCAGCCGCCCGTCGCGTCGTTGCACCGGAACGTTCGCCGCGCGATCGCCGTCGTACCAGGCCGTCACACTGGGTGAGACGCCGTTGCGATACCACGTGACGACCTTGGTGCATTCGGTGGCGTCGGTCGGCGCAATATCCTGCCCGACAAGCGAATTGAGCAGAGTGGATTTGCCGGCCTTGAGCGATCCGGCGAGCGCGACCCGGAGCGGCTCGTCCAACCGGTAGAGACATTCGTCGAGCATCCAGGACGCCTCCGCGTCGCCGGCGTACGTCGACCGCGCTGCCGAGATCAGATCGCGCGCTCGGGCCAGTGCCGTCACGCTCATACCGCGACGTCCTTCACCAGACGCGTTGCGCGAGCATTCAATTCCGAGACAAGTCGCATGTCGTTCTCCAGCCTCGCGATCCGGGCGGTGCGATCGGTGTTGTCGGCGGCAGCGGCTTCCTGCGCCGAGCGCAACGACTCGTTGAGCGAACGCAATGTCTGCTCGGCGATCGAGGTGAAGTGATCTCGCAGCACCCGCTGCATCTGACGCAGCCGATCCTTCGACTCCTTGCCCACCTGGAAGCTGACGTCGTCGGTGAAGCGGCGAATCGCCATCTTGGCCTCGGAACGACGCGCCTTGACGCGATTCTCCTTGTCTTCCTTGTACGCCTTGGTGCCGAGCAGTACGCCTGCTCCGATCGAGATCGGATTGAGCAGACTCAGCCCGACGAACGTGGTGATCAGACCGAACATCAGTACGCCGCCGTAGGATCCACGCATTCCGACGAGCACTTTCTGCGTGATACCCACCCGACCCGACTCCAGATCGGCCAGGGACGTCACGGGCTCGAGCACATTGTCGAGATCGCCGAGATCGAGATCGGGCAGGGCCGCCGCGCCGGACGACGCGAAGTGCTCGGCCACCAACTCCGACAACCACAGCGCCCGCTCGTGCGCCCACACGAAATTGTCGCCCACCGACGCGGCAATCTGCTCTTCGAGCCATTCGCCCAGTTGCGGCCAGTCCTTCCCCGGATCCCCCTCGTCGACGGTTTCCTCGGCCTCCCGGGTGACGCGTCGCAGTCGGTCGCGCAGGTCGTGATCGATGTCCGACGCGAGATCTGCGATTCCGTCACCGAGCGTCTGTTGCCACTGCGAGGACCTCTTGTGCAGTTCCTCGGCGGCGGACTTGGCGCGCTGGAGCCCGGCGACCGCGGCGGCCGCGCGCTCCGGATCCTTCAGCGCCGCAAGCTCACTGCCGAACGACAGTGTCAGGTGCTCGGTCACCGAGCGGACATCGAGGGATACCGATGCGCGAGCCAGCACGTCGGCTCGTGCCACCACGTCGTCGCGCAGAAACGCGTACAGCTGCTGGAAGCCGGATTCGGCATTGAGTTCCTCGTCGTTCAAACGCACTGCGTGCGAACGCAACAACGACGACACCGGCAGCATCTGCACGCTGATGCCTGCACGGTCCAGATGTCCACGGTTGGCCTCGACGATCTGCCGCCAATGGGGATACAGATCGATCTTGGTGATCAGCACCGCCACAGCCGGGCACAGACCCTGCACCTGCCGCAGGAACGCCAATTCCGGCTCGGTGAATTCACGAGAGGCATCGGACACGACGAGCACGGCATCGGCCGACGGAATCAGACCCAATGTCCCTGCCGCATGGGGGTTTCCGTGGCCACCGACTCCCGGCGTGTCGACCAGCACCAGGCCGTCGGCGAGCAGTGGGCTCGGTACCGCGATGTCCAGCCGCAGCACCTCCCGGCCCTGAGCCCGGGGACTCGCCGGAGTGACCGTGGTGATCTCTTCGAGCGGTACGTCGACCCGAATCGGTTCGTCACCGGGATTCGCGAGCACGAGCTGCGCGGAGAAGCTGTCCGCGTTGGACACCACCGTCGGAATCGCGGTGGTCTCGTCGTCGCCCACCGAGCACACCGTCAGATTCAGCAGCGAATTCACGAACTGGCTCTTGCCCTGTTTGAGGGGTCCGACCACGATGATGCGACGTCGAGGGTCGAGCACACGCGACTTCGCTGCCTCGACTCGATCGACCAGATCGGATCGTCCCGCCGATGTCGCTACCTCCGCGGTGCGATCGAGCAGCTCGGCCAGTTCCGTAGATTGCCCGTCCATACCTGTGTCTCCACAACCCATCTCGTCGACTCCCGCGAACCCAACTCGTCCCGCAGGCCGCACCCGCACGAATGGTCATTCCGCAGGCTCCACCCGCACGAATGGTCATTCCGCAGGCTCCACTCCAGCAACTCTAGCGACGACTCGGCCCCGAGTGTCGTTGAACACTCGGGGCCGACTCGTCACTTCGTCACCTGATCACAGGCAACTCGATCAGGGGTTCAGCGGGTCGATGTCGTGGTCGACGGTCAGCGAGTGGCCCAGCGAATCTGCTGCCGAATCGACCGATCCGTGCAGGTTGCCGCCGGTCTCGCCGAACAGGTCCGTGCTGCTCTCGCTCTGTCCGAAGACGTCGGAGTCGACGCTCGACCAGCCCGTGCCCGATGCGTTCGCGCTGGAATCGAAGGAGCTCGCGGACTCGAAAGATCCCTCGGCTCCGGACTGCACTGCACCGGTGACCTGGCCACCGAGCTGCGCGGCGGAGTCAAACCCGCCGGCCACGGAACCCGCAGCGTCCGCACCAGCATCCAAACCCCCGCTCACCGTGGAGGCCAGTCCGCCGCCGATCGAGCCGCCGGCATCCAGTCCGTCGCCGATGTTCGACGCGATCTCGCCGCCCACCGAGGTTCCCGCGTCGACGACGCCGCCCACGGTGCCCTCGAGTCCTCCGGTGACGTTTCCGGCCAGGTCACCCGCGGCGGAACCGGCGAGGTCACCTGCCGATTCGAGTCCTGCACCGACCTGCGTACCGGCGTCGATTCCGCCGTTCACAGCGCCGGTCAGAGTGCCTTCCAGTCCTGCACCGGCCTGCGCTGCCGCGTCGATTCCGCCGTCGACGGCACCGGTCAGGGTGCCTTCCAGACCCGCACCGGCCTGCGCGGCTGCGTCGATACCGGTCGAGACACCGCCCTCGACTCCACCTGCAACACCGCCTGCGATTCCGCCGCCGAGGCTGCCGAGTCCGGCCAGTCCGCCGGTCAGGCTCGTGCCCGCGTCGACGAGCCCGTTCAGTCCACCGGCCACGTCGCCGCCGACGTTGCCGACCGCCGCCAGGCCGCCGGTCACATCTGCTCCTGCGCTACCGACGGCCGCGAGGCCGCCGGTGATGCCTGCGCCGACGCTGCCGACTCCAGCGAGGCCGCCCGTCAGGCCGCCGCCGAGGCCACCGAGTCCGGCCAGGCCGCCGGTGAGGTCTCCGCCGACGCTGCCGACTCCAGCGAGGCCGCCGGTCAGGCCGCCGCCGAGGCCACCGAGTCCGGAGAGGGTGCCTTCCACGGTGCCGGTGAGATCGGCACCTGCGGACACGGCCGTGTCGACCGCACCGGCCAGCTGAGCGCTGAGATCTGCACTCGCGCCGAGTGCTGCTCCGAGGTCGAGTGTGGCTCCGGCGTCGACGATCGCTTCGACGGCCGTGCCGAGCTGTGCGCCGGCAGCGCCTCCGACACCGAATGCGGTTCCGAGAATTCCTTCGAGGCTGCCCGTCACTCCGCCGGTCAGTGCGCCGGTGATTCCGCCGGTCAGCTCACCCGTCAGCTCACCCGCCAGTTCGCCGGTGATGCTGCCACCGATGCCCAGACCGGCACCGAGGGTTCCCTCGATGGCGGTGTCGATGGCCGTGGCCAGGTTTCCGACGACTCCGGCGTCGAGATCGAGGACGCCGCCCAGGGCGCCGCTGACGACCGTGCCGATGTTGCCGCCGGCTGCGAGGAGTGCGTCGACGTCGATGTCAGCGAGGGCACCGGCGTCGAGTACTGCACCGAGTGCGGTTCCGATGGATCCTGCGATGGCACCGTCGACGGCGAAGAGTCCGCCGAGGCTGCCACCGATGCCACCGGCGATGTCGCCGACGAGCGCGGCTCCGGCTTCGGCGGATCCGCTGAGGGCTGCTGCGATGTCTGCGGTGAGGTCCGCACCGACCGTTCCGAGTCCGACGAGAGCGCCGCCGATGCCTGCGGTCAGCGCGGTGCCGAGGCCGCCGACGATGTCCAGGCCGGCTCCGGCGTCGAGCACGGACTCGAAGACGCCACCGACGGCAGCGCCCAGTTCGGCTCCGACGGTTCCGCCGACTGCGAAGAGGGCACCGAGCGCGCCGGACAGTCCGCCCTGGATGTCGGCCAGCGCGGCGAGGTCGACTGCGCCGGTGGCACCGATCGCGGCGTCGAGGGCTGCCTGCAGCTGCGCTGCCAGGTCGGCGCTGATCTCGCCGCCGATGCCTGCGCCTGCTCCGATGAGTCCGGTGAGCGCAGCGCCGAGTCCGACCGTGCCGCCGAGAAGGCCGTCGAGGTCCAGATCGATTCCGCCACCGAGTCCGCCGCCGATGCCCGCACCGGCACCGATGAGTGCGTCGAGAGCGCCACCGAATGCGGTGCCGAGTTCGAGGCCGATCTGACCACCGACGGCCAGAGCTGCAGCGAGAGCTGCCTGGAGCGACGCTTCGATCTCGCCCGCCACGTCGATTCCACCGGTCAGCGCGCCACCTGCGGCGAGCCCGCCGCCGGCTACCGCTCCTGCGGCAATGCCGAGTCCGGCCGACAGTCCGCCGCCGAGGCTCGCGCCTCCGGCGAGTGCGCCGTCGAGGCCTGCGGATCCGCCTGCACCCAGGATGGCGGAGAGCTGGCTGCCTGCACCGGCGAACAGTCCCGACTCGGCGACCAACGGGGCCACCGCGACGATGTCTGCGTGGGTGACGCCGCCGAGGCCGGCAGCGGCCAACGTCGTCTCGGGGTTGGCGCAGTAGGCAGCAGCGGCGTTGTCGTCGCGCAGCAGGCCGAGAATGAAATCGAGTACGGCGTTGGTAGCCATGTGAGTCTCCTTGACGAGTGATGCTTCGTGGTTGATCACAAAGCTATGGTCCGCAGAGCCCCCGCCCAACGGGGACGATCCCCCTACTCCCCCGGGGGCCGCCAGGGGACTTGCATTAGGGGATCTGAGCGCTTTAGGGGATTTACCTCGTTGCACGCTCTAACCTGCTGTGAGACGTAACGAATCGCGGCACCGAGCCGACAGTGCGGGTAACGGCGGTGGGAACCAGGGCAGTGAGACAAGAAGGTGGCGGCAGATGAACGCAGGGCTCGGCATACGGATCGGAACTGTGACGGCTGTCGCCGCCCTGGATACCGACCCGGTGACCTCGGTGGTCAAGCGTTCGGCCCTCGATCTTCGTCCCGGTGCGGCCCCCAGTCTCGCCGACCTGTGGGACCGCTCGACGCGCCATCTCATCAGTGGGTTCGCCGATCGCGTCGGTGACCCCGTCGAACTGATCGACGACGACGGCCGCAGTCACCGCGCCGAGGACCTGTACGCCACCGCCACTCGTGCCCTCGTCGCCGACGTCTCCGCCGGTGTCGACTCCTCCCCCTCCCTGGTGGTCACCCACCCCACACGCTGGACCGCCTACACCGTCGAGGTGCTCGGCGAAGCGCTCGATCGCGCAGGCCTGACCGACGTCACGCTCGTTCCCGAGTCGGTCGCCACGATGCGCTGGCTCGAAGTCACCCGTGGAACCCAGTCCGACGGTCTCGCGGTCGTCTACGACCTCGGCGCGACGGCTCTCGACGTCACGCTGATGCGGACCGGGTCCGACGCAGGCGTCGTCGGAACCGGCGTTCATTCGCAGGAGTTCGGCGGCGCTCAGTTCGACCACGAGATCATGCAGTACGTACTCGACACCGTCTCGGGCAGTCAGTCGTTCGAGTTCGATCCCTTCGATCCCGACACCGTCGGTGCATTGGTCGAATTGCGCGCCCGCTGCGGCGAGGCCAAGGAACAGTTGTCCTACGACACCTCCACGTCGCTGACGGTGGACCTGCCGGGGCTGCACACCGAAGTACGACTGGTCCGCGCGGAGATCGAAGACCTCGTTCGCGCATCGCTGCTGGCCTCCATCGGCGTAGTACGTGACGCGGTCACGGCCGCAGGCCTCGAGGTCACCGACATCGATCAGGTGGTGCTGACCGGCGGCAGCTCGGCCATCCCGCTCGTCGCCGAGCTCGTCTCGACCGAACTGCGAGTACCGGTCGTGGCCGGGCCGCGCCCCGAACTGACCGTCGCGATCGGCGCCGCAATCCTCGGCAGCGACATCGCCGACGCCACCGCCGCGGACGACGCAGCAGCATTGGCTGCGGTTCCCGCCGCGACCGCCGTTGCCGCGCCGATGCCCCGTCCCACCCCGCGGCCCGCCCCGACCCCGACGGCAGTGGCGTCGGAATCGGGAATGTCCGGACGCAAGAAGGCCGGCCTGGTCGCCGGATCCGTCGTCGTGCTTGCCCTTCTCGCGGGCGGCGGACTGTCGGTCGGAACGGCCCTCACCTCGGACAACACCACTCCGGCCGAATCCAACGCCGAGATCTCGAGCACCGAGACTCCCGGCAGCACGGCCGCTGTGGCAGAAGTCGGGTCCACGACCGGGCCGACCGGTTCTGCAGCAGTCGGCTCCACGGGTGCACCCACCACGGTGGTCAACGCCGACGGCAGTGTCACCCAGATCGATCCGGCCACCGGGGCTCCTGTTGCCGGGGCACCCGTCGCCGGAGCGCCGGCCGCGGTCCCCGGCCAGAACGGGGCCGCCACCGTGCCGACCATCCCGTCGATCGCCGCACCGACGGTGCCCAACTATCAGCCCCCGGCCGTGCAGGTCCCGCAGGCACCGCAGTTCACGCCACAACCACTACCGACGTACCAGGGCCCGACCCTCGGCGACGTCGGGCAGGGCGTCGGGCAGGGCCTCGGCGGTGTCGTCGGAGGTGTGGGTCAGGGTCTGGGTGACGGACTCGGCGGGGTCGTCGGCGGCCTGACCGGTCGATAGACCGACCGTGGCCAACAGCCCATCCGCTCTCGTCGGCGTCGAGCGCGCCGATCGATTCGTTCGTGACGCGTCGTCGAGCACCGGTGTGCATGTTGTCGTCGGGGTGAACGGCTCCGGTCGATCCGCGGTGCTCGGTGCGGTCGCGGCCGCCGCGACGACGGTGCATGCGGGCAGTGTCACCGACGCGCCGTCGGGTGCGACGGTTCTGGTCGACGACGCCCATCTGTTGCCGGATCACCGCGTGGACGAGATCGCCGCTGCGGCAACCCGTTCGGACATCACGCTGGTTGTCGCCACGGCCCCGCGCCGATACGATTCCCGGATCGAGAAGCTCGTTGCGTCCGCAGGTGCCGCTCGCCTGACGCTGGTACCGCTGGACAAGACGTCGATCGCAACGCGGGCAGCCGCAGTCGCTCGGCCGATCTCCGCGTCACTGGCGAGCGCGATCGCAAAGTCCACCGGAGGGCTTCTCGTCGCCGTCGACGCGGCACTGGCCGCGCTCGGGGGCGAACGGTCCGACCCCACTCCGCTGCGCGCGGTCACCGAATCGGTTGCCGAGCAGCATCGCCGGATACTTGTCGACACCACCGACGACACCCGCGCCGTGCTGCTCGCCGCTCGCTTCGGCGTCGTCCCGGACCCGGCTACGGCGGCGCAGCTCGTGACGCGGCCGGCCGACGCGGAGACAGTCGTCGATATCGCCTGCAGCTCCGGTCTTCTCGACGCCACGGGCGCGTTGATTCCGTCCGCCGAAGGTCCCCTCACCGAGATGATCGGGGAGCGTCGATGCCGGGTGCTGCTCGACCGCATCACCGAGGTTGCGGCGCAATCCGGTCTGCTCGACGCCTCGGCCGCGCGAGCGTTGGCAACGCACGGGGTCGTACGCGCCGACCTTGCTGATTTCCTTGCTGGACAAGGCGATTCGACTTCCGCCGACTCAGCGGGCGTGCTGTACGACGCGGCAGCAGCAGCGGGATTCGACCCGTCGGCGCTCGCGGCCCGCCGGGCGGAGGTGGCCGCCGCGACCGGACACCTCGACGAGGCAGGCCGTCGTGCCGACGAGATCCTCGATGCGGCCAACGATCACACGCAGGCCGATCTACGCACTGCGGTCAGGGTCTCGGCGTCGATCGCCGCGCAGCGTGGAATGGTCTCGCGCAGTGCGCAATTGTTCGCCTGGCTCGGGACGGATCGACTCGGAACCGATGCGGTGTGGGCTGCCTTGTCGGCCGCTGCCGCCGGCGACCGCCCTGCTGCCGACCGCGCACTGAGTGTCGTGGCATCGCTGGCACCGACGTCGAGTACGGCGTCGGGCGCGTTGCTCGTCGACGGGGTCCTCGGTTCGATCGACTCACGCAGCGCTGCGGCGTCGAGTGCGGCGACGAACGCGCTGATGCGCGCGGTCACGTTGACGGCCGCGCCGTCCGATCGTTGGTGCGCTCCGGATTCGGCAGCCGCGGTGGCCGCTCTGCATGCCGTGCACTGCGGTGATCTCGCCCGCGTCGACTCCGTCATCGCTCGTGCGCTACCCGAGCTGCGGCCGGGATCCGAGGCCCACACGCGGCTCGTTCTCATCGGCGGCTGGGCGGCCATGCTGCGAGGAGACGCCGCGCAGGCCTGCCACCTGGTCGACCCGCTCGAGATCCCCGACTCGCACGTGCGCAATCACCTGTTCCTGCACGGCATTCGAGTGGGGTTGGCCCGCAGGTCCGGGGACGCCGGGTCTCTCGTCACGGCGTGGACCCAGGCGCAGAACGTCGTCGCCGCGTACTCGGTCGATCTGTTCTCTCTCTTGCCCCTCGGCGAATTGGTGCTGGCCGCAACACGAGTGGGCCAGTTCGATCGCGTCGAGCACCTCGTGTCGCAGGCAACGACGCTGCTCGCCGCGTTGGGCGATCCGCCGGTGTGGGCATCGGCGCTGCATTGGTATCAGGTGCAGGCCGCCATCGTGGCGCAGACGCCCGAAGCCCTGGTGCCGCACGCGAAGGCCCTCGCGTCCGCCGCCCCGACGCACCCGTACAGTTCCGCACTCGCCGCGGCGGGGCGGGCGTGGCTCGGCGTTCTACAGGGCAGGCCCGACGCCGCCGAGGTCGAACTCTCGGCGCGCACCCTCACCGCGTTCGGCCTGCCGTGGGACGGTGCCCGGTTGGCGAGCGAGGCCGCGCTGACCGTCGCCGACACCGCCACGGCCACCTCGTTACTGCACATCGCCCGGTCGTTGCGTCAGCCCAGCTCGCATCAGCGGGAGACCGACGGGACGACGCCGCAGCCGTCGGGATCTCTGAGCGAACGCGAGGCCGAGGTGGCCGAGCTACTGGTTCTCGGCGTCACGTACCGCGAGGTGGGCAGCCGGCTCTACATCTCCCCGAAAACCGTCGAACATCATGTGGCTCGCATTCGCCGCAGGCTCGGAGCCGGGTCGCGCTCGGAACTGATCTCGATGCTGCGGGCGATGGGCTACGGAACATCGACCACCTGACTGCGGCACGCTGATGCCCCCTCCTGCGGGTGTAACTGTGTGAGGATCCGAAGCGACATAACGACCGAACATCGACTCCGAGCCCAGGACAGGTAGATATCCCCATGACCGAGCAGCCCGCATGACCGAGCAGCCCGGCGGGGCGAGTATCGGCGCACCGGACGTCGGCCTCTATCTGGACGACGAGCAGGCCGTCGCGGCCGTGTCGCACCCCATCGCGCCCGGCCCCTCCCTGCATCTGGCGTCCCTGCACTCGACCGTGCTCAACACTCACCCCGACGGCACCGTCTCACTCGGTGACGCCACCGACAACGACTCCGAGGCGTACACGCACTTCCTCGACGCGCTCGGCGACGGCGTCACCGGGAGCCGGGGCACCGTCTTCCCCGCCGAACAGCTGACGTCGATGGCGCTGCTGTGCCTGCTCACCGAGGTGGCGTCGTCGATCGATCTGCGCCCCGGCGATCTCGCTGCGGCCGCCACCTACCCGGCCCGCTGGACCGCCGAGCAGGTGTTCGCCCTGCGTGCGGCCATGAACGGGCACGGGTTGGCGCACGTTGCGCTCGTATCGGAAGAGGAGGCGCTGGCCGCCTGGAACTCGTCGATGCGAGCAACCATGGAGAAGAAGGACACTGCCGTCGCCGCGGCTCGTGGTGCAGCGCTTCTGGCTGCCCGGTACCCGGTCGACGCCGTCACCGAACGCCTCGCCGTCGTCGGCGCACCGACCCGCGCCGACCGTCGTCCCCTGTTCACCGCCCCACTGTTCGCCGCCGCGGCGTTCGCAGCGGCGCTGACGGTCGGTGCCGATGTGATCGCATTGCAGCTCGGCACATCCGCCGACACCCCGGTGCCCACCATCGAGAACGCTCAGGTCGCGCCCCCGACGACGACGTCGGGAATCCGGCCGGGTGGGCCGATCGACTTCCCCACTGCCGTCGTCGAACCGGCAGCCGAACTCGTCCCCGCCGTCCCGCCCGCACCGATCATCACGCCGGAGACCACGACCACGGCTACGGACCCGACCCGAGAGCGACGCTCCGAACGCGACGCGGCCGAGGTCGACACGCGACCCGCCGTCGACCTTCCGGAGGCCACCGAGACCGAGGACCCCACCACGACACCGCCGACCGACGACGAACCGGTCGGACCCGAGCTGCCCGACGACGACACCGCCGAGGACCCGCCGAAGCCCGGCCCCGACGAGAACGCCGGCGAGAACACCCAGGCCGGACGTCTCGCTCCGCCCCAGGGCCAGGCTCCGGCCGGAGCTACGACGGGCGGCACTCCATGAGCGGTGCCGGGCATCTCGGAATCACGATCGGAAACACCAGGTCCGTAGCGGTGTATCGCGACTCGACCGCGTTCGAACCCACCGTCGTCGTACTGCCGACGACACTGAGATTCGACGACGACGGCCGCGCCCATCTCGGAGAGTCCGTCGACACCGCGCCGTTCACTCGCTTCGTCGATCTGGTCGGCAAGCAAGAAGATCTCGAACCCGATGCCGACGCGTATCGCGCCGAGGATCTGATGGCCAACGCCGCCAACTGCCTCGTGAGCATGTTCTCCGAGACGTCCGAATCGGCGTCCACGCCCGTCACGACGATGACGTACCCGACGCGATGGCCACGCGAGAACATCGCTCTGCTGCGCGACGCCCTCGATCACACCGGTCTCACCGACGTCGCACTGGTTCCCGAGGCCAAGGCCGCGAGCGCTTTCGCGCAGCCGAGCCCGGGGGCAGCAGTCACCGTGATCGACATCGGGGCCACCGGCACGGACATCTCGACGTACCCGGGCGGCGGCACCGAGCGCACCACCGCCGTCAGCGGTGACGTGTTCACCGATGCCCTGTTCGATCACGTGGTGACCGATCGCGAACACCTCGACCTGTCCGACGCGGCAGTCCTGGCCTCTCTCACCGGTGTCGTCGCATCCTGCGAGCAGGCGAAACACACGTTGAGCACCGAGGACGTGGCCACGATCGCGGTGGAGCTGCCCGGCGTCTCGGATACGACGGAGGTCACCCGCACCGAGTTCGCCGACCTGATCGCGCCGACGTTGGGCCTGCTCGACGTGCCGACGACCGGCACGGTCGTGCTCACCGGTGGCAGTGCTGCCCTACCGCCGGTGGTCGCGGACATCGGCGAGCGCACCGCAGGCGCACTGCTCGTCGAGCCGCTCGCTGCGGCTCGCGGCGCACTGAACATCGCCGAGATCGAGGACGTCGACGGCAACTCGATGGTGACCGGCGCAGCGCCGGTGGTCACGCGCAACGACGGCACGGACTCTCTCGATACCGACGCGATCCCGGTGGTCGCTCCGCCGCCGCCCCTCGCGTTCTCCGAGGCGATACCGGCGGTGGCACCGGTGTTCGGCCCGTCCCAGCTGCGCTCGGAGCCCATCGTTCCGGCCGGAGATCCCGACGGTTCCGGCCCGGCAACCCAGCAGTACGCCGCAACCGCATTCTCCGGTGCGACGACCGAGAACAAGAAGGAACGCAGCGAGCGCTCGCGTACCGTCACCACGATCATCGCCGGTGCCGGTGCGGGCGTGGTCATCGTTCTCGTCATCGCAGCCCTGAGCGGCGTGTTCAGCAGCGGACCCGCGACGACACCGCCCACCGTCACCGACGCCGGATCACCGGTCACCACCTCCGCGCGGGTGCCCTCGACCGCACCGACCACGACGACCGCACCCGCGGCTGCTCCCGAGGTGGTGCGGGAGCCGACGGCCGAGGAGTACACCCCGCCCCAACCGGCTCCCCTGCCTGCGCCGCCGCCCGCGCCGGAACCGACACCGGCACCACCTCCGGTGGTCACGACACCACCCGTCGCGGTGACCACCACTCCGCAAGCAACGACGCCGACGGAAACGACGACGACCACCACCACCACCACGACTACGACGACCACCTCAGCGACAGTCCCAGCGTCCTGACCAGGGCGAACACTGGTTCAGTTGTGCATGCCCTAGGGTGGGGCGCTGATGCCAAGCACCCGATGAAGGGATTTCATGCGTAACACCGGGGCTCTGCGTACTGCAGTGCTGTGCTCGACGGCTTTCGTACTCCTTGCTTCGTTCTCCGGAACAGCGGCGGCCGAACCTGCGGTTCAGTCGCCCGCCGATCAGCTTCCGCGAGAGCTCGTCGAAGCTGTGCAGCGAGATCTGAAGATCTCCCCGCAGGAGTACCTCGATCGTGCGGCGCGTGCGCAGGAGCTGTCGGCCTACGCCTCGGACTTCCGGGCGAGCCGACCCGCCGATTTCGCCGGTGCCTGGATCGGGCCCGACGGTAATGCCGTCGTCGCCGTCACCTCTCCCGCAGCCGCGCAGGCCGTCGCCAAGGACGGCTATGCCACTGCGCAGTCGCCGGTGTCCGCGGACGGGCTGGAAAAGTCGCTGGCAGATCTGAACGCGTGGATCGCCGGACTCCCGCGTGAGATCTCGGAGCAGATCAACGGCACAGCCATCGACTTCATCGACAACCAGATCGTGCTGAATGTGGCGAACAGCCCGATCGGTAAGGCCCTGAACCTGCCGACCCTGCTGGCCAACATCAAGGTGATGCTCTCCCCCGGTGGCAACAAGCCGGCCGACCCGGCACCGATGGGCGGCGACACGTACGTCACCACCGCCGGGCCGATCGCCGACGCACCGCCGACCGAGATCAGCATCTGCTCGTTCGGCTTCAATGCCGTCGACGCCGACGGTAGTGCCGTCAATCTGACTGCGGGACACTGCAATCCGAACAAGGCCACCGGGTCCGGCGGAGCACCGGTGTACCTGCCCGATCCGGCCGACATCGCGCGCAGCTCCCAGATCGGCTCGTTCGATCGCTCGAGCCTGGGAGCACCGGACGGCCTCGACTGGTCGGTCATCGGCCTCGACGCCGCCGGACAGAAGGCCGGGCTGGACCGTCCCACCGTTCGCGGGGCCAACGGCAGCACCGTCACCGTCACCGGAACGGCATCCCCCGTCATCGGCGCACCCGTCTGCAAATCCGGGCAGTCGTCGTCGTTCACGTGTGGAGTGGTGGCTGCCGATCGCGTCGAGACGCAGCTCTTCATGGAGGACGGCACGTCGCGCACCGTGCGCGGCTTCGCCAGCACCGCATGCACATTGGCCGGTGACAGCGGCGGGGCCATCGTCACCGGCACGCTGGCACTCGGCATCACCAGCGGATCCAACAGCGGTGGAGCACCCGACTGCACCGAGGCGAACCTCGCGCTGGCGCAGTTCGGCGGCACCGCCAGCCTGGGCATTCCCATCGATCAGGTCACGAGCGCGACCGGAGCTACTGTCCGAACCGGGTAAAGCGGTACGCGCGAGGCCGCCGACCCCCTATAGTTCGTGTGCGAAGTGAACGGCATCACATCGTTCGATGCCCGGGGGGGGAAGGTCGTTATGCGTCGCCGTGCGTGTGCACTATCGGTCACTGCTGTCTCGTTGCTCTTCATGACGGTGGTATCCACTCCCACTGCCGTTGCGGCACCGCCCGAACCGGCGTCACTGGCCGACGCTGTGGCACGCGATCTCGGGCTCAGCCCTCAGCAGTTTCTCGACCGCGCCGACGCAGCGCGCCGCTTGGCCGAGTTCACCGCCGCCGTCGGCCCGGCCGTCCGTGGCCATCTCGACGCGGCCGGGCTGCCGGTCGTCGCGGTCGCCGACGGACCGTCCCACGCGGATATGGTCGACGCGGCAACGGCGGCCGGATTCGTGATCGACCCGGCTGTATTCGACATCCCGGCCCCCGTCCTCGATGCAATCGGTCCGCTCCTCGACCGGGTGCCGTTCGATCCCTCGCTCACCGCTGGGCCCATTCGCGCCAGTTCGTACCTCGGCGGCGACAGCTTTCTCGCCGGTACCCCGGCCGGGGCCGGTCTGCGTTGCTCGTTGGGCTTCAATGCCGTCGATCCGACGCGTGGTGCCGTCAACATCACTGCAGGACACTGTGATCCGGGCGAGTCGAGCACCGGTTCCGCCGTCACAACGGGCGCGTATCCCATGTACGGCAGCCTCGTCGGCTCCAAGTTCGGCTCGTTCTATCGAACCAGCCGGGCGCACAACGACTATGCGCTCATCGACATCGACGACGGCAACACCGGGGAATTCGAGAGCAACGCGATGCGAGTTCCCGGATCCGCCCCATTGTTGATCACCGGCACGGTGGATCCGGTCGTCGGCGCGCCGGTCTGCAAATCCGGAGCCACCACCGGATTCAGTTGCGGCACAATCCTGTCGACGGGCCAGCACGTCACCATGGGCGGCAATGTCCTGGACCGCAGCTTCTCCACGTCGATCTGCGCGCTGCGCGGCGACAGCGGTGGCCCCATCGTCAGTGGCACGCTCGCCGTGGGCATCGCGAACGCGTCGAACGTGGGCGATCAACCCTCGTGCGAGATCGCGACCGTCGTCAGCATGCTGCAGGGTCAGCGTCCGGAACTGTTCGCGACGCCGATCAACGACATTCTCGCCGAGAACCCGGGCCTGACGGTTCGTACGTCGTAGGCCGGCTTCGCATCAGTTCTGTTGTTCCAGCAGAACCGATCCCGACGGCGTGTCCTCCACGGCGGACGGTGTCCCGTCCGATTCGTACACCGACACCCAGTCCACATCCACGTTCGCGACGTCGGGTGTTCCCGCCCGGCCGCATTCTCCGACACCCCAGGATTCGAGCTTGGTGCAGGCGCCCGCCTGGGCCTGGATGCCCAACCACATCGGCTTGTCCGGGATGGATGCTCCCAGTGGTGTTCGCGCCCAGACCTTTCCGTTGACCAGATACCTGATCTGCTCGGGGTCCCATTCCACTCCGACGGTCTGCCAGTCGTTGGTGTCCAACTGCAGATTCGCCTGTGAGAAGTGACGGTCTCCTTCTGCACCGCTCCAGTGCAGGAACGACGACATCGTCTGTCTGGTCCCGTCGGCGCTCTCGGCGATGTCGATCTCCGGCGGCCACACCTCGTCGGCGGGCCACAGCAGAATGTGGTAGCTGATCTCGTCGGAGCGGTCCGCACGCAGCCGTACGTCCCACTTGCCGTACCTCTGCGACACAGGCGAATTCGAGACGCCGCCGGTCACCCAGCGGCCGTCCTTCTGCTCGGCGCGCAGCCGCAGTGCGCCACCGGTGACCGAGGCCTGTTCGTACTCCCACCAACTGGCCGGGTCGCCTCCGGGTTGGCCGTAGTACGCACCCCAGTCGTCACCGAGATCGCACCGGTCGAAATCGTCGACGAAGGTCTGCCGCCACCCCGGTAGGTCCTCCCGGGGCACAGCTTCACCCGACATGACGTCGTCCGCCATGGGGTCGCACCGTTCGCTGCTGACCAACTCGGGTTGGGGTCCGGTCGACTGCGCACAGGACACCGTCGTCGCCACGACCAGCAGGGCCACCGACAGGCCGCGAAAGATTCTCACTCCCAGATCGCGATCTGTTGGAACCGCACGATCACGACGACTGCGGCCAGGAGCAACAGCACGATCAGTGTCGCGGAGAGCACCACTGCGCGGTTGATGCGTCCGCCGCCGCCGCGCCCGATCGCACCGTCGGAGGGCACCTCGCGTTCGCGTAGTACCGACGCGACGATCAGCGCCGCGAACAGGGCACCGAATGCGAGGAAGCCGAGCCACAGATCGGTCATTTGAGCACCACCGGTGGGGTGGACGCATTCTGCAGAATGGTCAGGTCGGCGGTTTCGACAACCACGCGATACTCGTCGGATCCGACCAACATGCCCAGCTGTTGGTCGACGACCGATTGCGAATATCCATACTGCAGGTAGATCTGCGCCGACGATTGTCGAGTGGTGAACACGAAGTCGGGGTTCTCCTTTCGAACGCACCCGCTGAGATCGTCGAGGCACTCGAACGATTCCATGGTCGCCACTCTGACGTCGTCGAAGTAGCGTGCGGACACCAGCCCGGCCGCCGTTCCGATGACCATGATTTCCGAGCCCTGCGGAACCGACCGCATCAATGCGTCTCCGTATCGGATCTGATCCTCGTCGGTATGCTCGAACGAGGTGTTCAACCCGCGAGTTGCCGTCAGTATCAAGGCAATTCCGAGGATTGCCGCGGTCGCGGCGACGGTGCGCGACCAGTGCCGCGGCTGGGCCGATCGACCCGTGAACCGTCGAATGATCGCGAAGGTGCGCACCAACGCGTCCGCGGCGTAGGGCGCGATGAACGGCGACGCCAGCACGAAGCACCGGATCACCACCTCACCGCCGTAGCTCTGCACCAATACCAAACCGAAGGGCACCATGCAGAGCAAGCCGCCGATGAGCCACGTCTTGCGTCGGCGGTAGGTCAGCCAACCGGCGAACGCGAACATCAACAGCGCGCCCGACGCCGCCAACCGCAGATACTGCATCTTCTGATACAGAGGATCGGCACCGATCCGGTCGCTGACGCCGCCCTGCACCGCGCCCGATACCTGGCCCACATCGCCGAGCACGTACGCGAGGTGGCCCTTCCAGTAGTCGACGGCTCCGTAACTGAACCAGGCCACGAACAGCGCAACCGCGAACAGCCACAGCAGTCGATACCGCGTGGTTCCGGTGAGCGAGAACAGGAACAGCGCCGCGATCAACACGATGGGCGTCAGCTGGTGAGTGATGACGATCGCCGCGATCAGGACGATCATCAGCGCCTCGATCGCGAGGGTGCGGCCGGCACCGACACCGGGAACCGTGCCCAGAGTTCGCCGCGGCACCGTGACGATCCACCGACGCCACGACCGCGGGGCCGACGGCAGGGGCGCACTGCGCAACTGCCACAGCAGCAAGGCGCAGATGGTCAGGTACAGCATGGTCGCCGTCGGCTGCGGCGCGAAGTAGTCCTGCTGGTACCAGTTGAACGACAGGTAGAGGATCACCGCGATCCACGCCACGCGCCTGCGCCCGGTCAGCGACAGCGCGATCGAGTACAGCGGCAACATGGTCACGCCGCCGTAGAAGAGCGGAGCCCACAGCAGCATCGGAGACAGGTCCGACAGCGCGCCGGCACCCGACATGTGAGCTCCGGCAGAGAAGAATCCGGCCCAACTGAATCGCGCGTCCGACGGCGGTGGCAGACCCTGCAATGACGCGATGATGTCGATCAGCCCGCGATGGGTGTACGCCGTCGGAATCGACGTGACGCCGTCGGCCAACGACACGTACATCGTGGTGAACATGATCAGAGCGAGACCGGCCGCGCCGAGTACCACCGGGTCGAGTCGGGCCCGCGACAGCGCCACGGCGATCACGGCCGCCACGATCGCCAGCGCGACGAGGTAGCTGAAGCCGATGTGGGTGATGACGCCCAACGCCCCGGACGCCTGCGGCCTGAGCACCTTCGTGGCGTGAGCGAACAGCACGACGGCGACGGCCACCGCGCCGAGCAGTGCGTACCGGGTCACCACCGCAGTCCGGTCCGGGCGCGGTCGAGGCACCGCAGGCACCAACGTTCGCGACGCCCACAGTATGAGCGCGGCGGACACCGCACAGATGTAGAGCTGCACCGTCACCGGACGCAGATTCCCGGTGACGACCTCGGCCTGCGCGATGATCAGCATCGTCGCGAACGAAATCGAGACAGTCACCGAACCGACCAGTGCCGGCTGTCGGAGGCGCAGCAGCACCGCGATGGGTGCCCCGGGCAACAGCGTCACGGCGGCGACGACCACGGCTACCCGGAGCCCGTTGGGTACCGCACCCGCGTGATCGGATCCGGCGAGGATGGCCAGCACCGTCGACGCGATGGCGACCGCTGCGGCAGCGAACAGCAGCGCTTGCGCCCCGCGGTAGCTCGAGTCGGGTCGCGTCGGATCGGCTCGACCTACTGCGTCCTCGGGTGCGTCGGTGGTGTCGGTGATCGTCACGAATTGATCCCGGTGCCGCGAACCGTGATGGCCTTGACGTACAGGAACGGCCCGCACAGGTAGCCGTAGAGCTCGGTGAGCTTGAGGTCGCGAGGCATCGGCGGAGCCCCGTCCGCGAAGCGGTTCTCCTCGGGTGCGAGAAGCATGCGGAATGCGGTCGGGAGCCGGCCGAGCAGTGCGCGGGCCGGAGCTCCGCCGTCGAGGAAGAGTTTGGTGACGATGGCGGCCATTCCGCTTCCGTACCCGAACATCTGCTCGCGCAACGCTTCGTGATCGGCTCGATGATGATGGCCGACGACGGCCGTCGGGTCGTAGACGATCGTTCCCCCGCGCAGCACTGCACGTCGGAACAGCTCGAGGTCCTCACCGCCTTTGGTGGGCGTGCCCGGGCCGATCCTCTCGTCGAATCCCGCGAGCGAGTCGAAGGCAGTCTTTCGGAACGACATGTTGTTGCCGCTGCCCATCTCCCCGGCCGTGTAGGGGAACAGTGCTGCGGTGCCGCGTGCACCCAGTTCTTCGTCGATCGATCCGGTCGGCGCGAGGGTCCAGACCGTGCGCGTCGATCCCTTCTCGAACAACCCGGATTCCTCGAACCACTGCTGCTGATCGGTCTCGACCTCGAGTCCGACGACCCGTCCGGTCACCCCGGCCACGACACCGGCTCGATCTGCCGAGTACACCTGCGCCACGGAAGCGAGCCACTGCGAATCCGGTTCGGCGTCGTCGTCGGTGAAAGCGATCACGCGGCCCGACGCGTGCCGGGCACCTGTGTTTCTGGCTCGCGAGACCCCGCGGCGCGGCTCACGCACGACGATGCAGCGGGGATCGTCGATCGACCTCAACGCGTCGTCCACCCGTCCCGACGTGGGTGCGTTGTCCACCACCACGATCTCCACGGCCGGGTAGGACTGCGCGAGCACGGCCTCGACCGTGCCCGACAGCGACGGCCTGCCCACGGTTCCCACGACGACGGTGATGAGGTCGCCGTCGACGAACCGCTCTGCTGCGCGCAGCGGTTCCGGCGACCGCCTGGGTGCGAGGACCCAGCCGGCCCCGGCCAGGGTCGCGGTCGCAGTCGCGGCAAGAACGGCAACTCCGACCCGCTGCGGGGTGCGGCGGCGCGGGACGCCGGGGGCCATGTGGTCGAGCATCAAGAACTCCGATTCGGTACGAGCGTGTGCGTGCGGATGCCCCGACATCCGCACGGCTGGGTTGCGTCGTCGGCTCCGCTGCAGAGCCGATGCGTCACGTCATGTGATGCGCTTCTTCCCGATTGCTGAACTGTAGATGTCGGCGAAACGCTTCGCGCGATGTCGGGAATCGAACTGTCCGACGGCTTGCCCTCGCGCGGCCTCGGTGAGGGTGGCGGCCAGGCCGCGATCGGTCAGCATCCTGCACAACTGCGTGGCCAGCGAGTCGACGTCGCCGGTTCGGGCAACGAGGCCGGTGCGCTCGTGCGAGACGAAATCGACCAGGCCCCCGGTGTCGCTCACCACGACCGGCACCGCACAGGCCTGTGCCTCGAGGGCGATGAGCCCGAACGGCTCGTCCTGTGACGGGCAGGCCAACACGTCCACGGCACGCAGTGTCGACGCCACCGCGTCGGTGCGGCCGAGGAAACGATGCTTACCGGGCAGCAACCGTTCCGCGGCCTGCTGCAACTCGACGAGATAGCCACCGTCGTCCTCACTGGGCGCGCCGACGATCGCCAGATGCGCGTCGACTCCGGACCGACGCACCCGTGCCACGGCGTCGATCAGCACGTCGAGCTTCTTCTCGCGATCGATCCGGCCGACGGCTGCGATCAGTGGTGCATCGGGGTCGGCAGTCATGCCGGCCCGCAGAGCCGGGTCACCGGCACCCGGCGCGAAGGCCGTGGTGTCGATTCCTTGGTGCACCACGCTCACCCGTCCACGGGCACACGACGGGAGTTGCTGCGCTGCGGCCGTGCTGACGGCCACAGTGTGGGTTGCCGTCGCCGCGATCGCGGCGAGCAGTGCGCGCCCCGGTCCGGCGGGGACGATGTCGTGAAATTCGACGACGACCGGGGTGCGTGCGAGTCGGGACGCGAGCACCGCGTCGGGGTGCAGCAGCAGATGGTTGGAATGCACGACGTCGAAGTCGCGGGCAGCTCGCCGAAGTATCGACACCGTGCGTGCGCTCTTCGGCACCTGCGCCGCGAGCCCGCCGAGGGGATGCAGAGACTTCTCGCCCTGACGATGGATTCCGATGCGTTGCGGCAGGTCGAGTGGAAGGAACGACAGGCCGGCGGCACGCCACCACTGTTCGGTGTCGCTGCCACCGGGCGCACCCAGAGTGACGGTCACGCCCAGGGGCCGCAATGCCAGCGCCACGTTTCGCAGACTGTGATCGGTTCCGCCCACCGATGTCGACAGCGAGACCGCGAGTACCTGCACTTCGCTGACTCCGTCCACAACTCCGGTTTCCTGTCCAATAGTTTGTTTGACTCCACTACATCGTACTCAGAGTTGGCTGGAATACCCATTTGAGTTCATACTGCTTCTGAGGCTTTCATAAACAAGAAGTAAAGCCGTCTATCGGAAGGGACCTACGCGATGAACGTGGTCTTTCCCTCGCACGTCACGGTTCACGAGACCGATGTCGCGCTTGCGGGTAACTGGACCGTGGTGGCTTTCGGTCCTGTCGATCATGGTGGCGTCGACGGCATCCGCCGGGCGCTACGCACGACGATGAGCATCGGCCCGGCCGCGCGAGTGGGCCTACGTCCAGATTCCGGCACCCGTCGCTGGCGATACGATCCCGATGCTCCACTGCACGCCGTCCGGGAAGACTCCGCGATCACCGAGGACGACTACGACACCGCGATGTCGCAGCTACTGGCCACGCACGACCCCGCCGAGCCACTGTCCATCACGGTGCGCGGCGACCACGTGGTGTTCTACATGGATCACGGGCTCGGCGACGGTCAGATGATCATCAACCTCTCCCACACACTCGCTGATGCCGACGCTCGCAACGGCATCGTGCCCGGCTGGGCAACGGCAGCGCAGACGCGTCACCCGCTCGCCGTAGCAGCGATGCGCTGTTTCGGAACCGATCCCGGGCGAGTTGCGCAGCTACTGCGCTCGCGCGTTCTCCCGGGTATCAGCGTGTGCGGGCGCAAGCATGCAGGCGGCGGGTCGGCCGGTCACGGGTCGGCACAGACGGCATCTACACAGGCGGCACCGACCGCAGCAGGCTCACCCGTCGAGGTAGTGGCCGCGGCCGCCACGATCGAGTGCACCCGAGAACTGGCGAGGTGGCGAGACGAACACCGACCCGGCCAGTCGATCTCGATCCTGTTCTTCGCCGCCCTCGATGCCGCACTGCGCGCCGAAGGACTGGCCGTCGACGATGTCGCCAAAGTGCTGTTCGACGTCCGCCGGTACCTACCACCCGAGCTGACCACCCTTGCGAACCTGTCGGCCGGTATCGACGTCTACCTTCCCGACACGACCGACACCGTTCTCCTGTCCCGCCAATGGCGACGAATCATCGACTGCGGGCACCCGATCGCAAACCTGATGCTGGTCGCACTTCGCTCGAAACTGGCCAGGTTGCGCTCCGCCCGCGCGACCGACACCCTGCCGCCCACCGCACCCGACACCATCCGTCTGGCCTTGTCCGACATGGGCCGGCATGCCCGATTGAACGACATCGCCTTCGTCGGCGAGACACAGGGTTCGTACCGAGTCATGGTGGCACCCGCGAGCCACGGACACATCACCCTGACGACCGCACGGCTACGCGACTCCATTCGCGTCGCCGCGTCGTTCCACTCGCACGTCGTCGATGCCGACACCATCCGACGGGCACTACGCGCCGCCTGCTCGACGCCCATCGCATTCCTCGAAGACGACGCATCGACCGCAGCCGTCGCCACGAATCCTGCTGCCTGACAACACAAAAGAACCCACGACCTCGACGGGATCGTGGGTTCTTTCGAAGAATGCGCTGTGACTACTTGGCCCAGACCGAAGTTCCGGGAGCAGCGTTCAACGTGTTGAGCAGATCGATTCCGGCAACGACCAAGCCGGGCCCGCCGACAGCGATGGTGCCGATGATTCCACCTGCTCCCGCACCGGTCACCAAGCCGGGGATGCAGCCTGCGGGGAGAGTCACAATGCAACCGATCACCGCACCGATTGCGGAACCGGTCAGGGTTCCAATCGCGGTAGCAATTCCGAGCTGCGACGAGAAGTTCTGCTGCGCCTTGAGGTTTTCCTCGGGCGAGGCGACCGTCGTCGCGCCGATGCTGCGCGAGTTGGCCGAGGCCTTGGAGAGGTCGAGCTGCGGCACCAGACGCAGGGTCTTACCGTTGTCGTCGACGTTCTGCTCGTACGGGAAGTTCAGTCCGCCGAGGTTGAACGACAGCGGGAGGGTGACGAGTGTGTTGTCGGCGGCGTCGAGCACGTCGACGGTCTTGCCGTCGTCGGCAACCTTGAAGACGCCCGCATCGATGGTGGTGACGATGGTGCGGTCTTCGAGCTCGACGGAGTAGTTCGTGTCGGGGGTCGTGGCGCTGGTGTCGGGCTGCGCGTAGGCGGTTCCGCTGGCCAGACCCGTAGCAACTGCTACGAGAGCCGAGGTGACGACCAGTTTGCTGAGTTTCATGTGGTGTTGTGTTCCGTTTCTGTGCATGTGCTGCAGTGCTTTTGGCGGCAAACCGTCGAACGCGACATCACCCCGAATGACGTCCTCGCACCTCTGGTCCACAGGCAGTGTAAACCATCAATCAGACCGGTCGTTGTGCTACCGACCCTTTACCGTGTCCGAAAAGTTATGAACAATCACAACGCCCAAATCGGACAGAAAGACCGCACTTTTGTTCGGTTTCGCGGGACTTGTCTTCCACGGCGCAGCCGGCGGCAAACCTCGGACATCGGGCCGATTCGGCCGGGTTAGGTCTGCCTTCTCGCAGGAGTCACAAGCCCGTACGCCTAACGTGATGCGGGCGACAACCTACTGACGAGTTCAGCCCACCCGTCGGACGGTCTCGTGCGCACAACCACCAGCGTCGCTCCATGCGATTCTGACCTAAGTTACCCGTCGGTAGATTTCGCAATCTACTGGTAGGTAACATCGCTGTATTCCTCTCGACGGGCTGGACCCGCGGTAGCTGCTCCAGCTGCCACTGAACGAAAGGCCGCGACATGAATGCCGTAACGCTCTCATTCGGCTTCGTAGGTGCCGTCATCAGCATCTACTGCTGGTACATCTTCATCCGCGGCGCGCTGAGGATGTTCGGAATCGTTCGGTTGGGCCAGCCCGCACCTGATCGCTGGCGACCGATAGTGCCTCGCTTCAAGCAGATGGTGATCGAGTTCGCTGCTCACACCAAGATGGTCAAGTTCCGCACCGTCGGCTGGGCGCACTGGTTGGTGATGTTCGGCTTCTTGGGCGGCGCAGTTGTGGCCATGGAAGCGAACATCCAGACGTTCAACCCCGAAGGTCACTGGCCGATCTTCGGCGACTGGGCCGTCTACCACCTCATGGACGAGGTTCTTGGCATCGGAACCGTTATCGGGATCGTTGCCCTGATCGCAATTCGGCAGCTGAACCACCCACGCAACCCCGATCGACAGTCTCGCTTCGCCGGATCCAACTTCAAGGCCGCGTACTTCGTCGAAGCCATCGTCCTTGTCGAGGGCCTGGGCATGATCCTGGTCAAGGCCGGCAAGATCGCCACGTACGGCCACGCGAACCAGTACACCGACTTCTTCACCATGCAGGTCGCCAAACTGCTGCCCGCAAGCCCGGAGATGGTGTCCGCATTCGCGTTCGTCAAGCTGATGTCGGCAATGGTGTGGCTTTACGTCGTTGGCAGCAAAATCAATTGGGGTGTCGCGTGGCACCGTTTCACGGCGTTCCCCAATATCTACTTCAAGCGCATGGACGACGGCACCGTCGCCCTCGGCCCGGCCAAGCCGATGATGTCCGGCGGCAAGGTCCTCGAGATGGAAGAGGCCGACCCCGACGTCGACGCCTTCGGCGCAGGCAAGATCGAGGACTTCAGCTGGAAGGGCTGGCTCGACTTCACCACCTGCACCGAATGCGGTCGCTGCCAGTCGCAGTGCCCCGCCTGGAACACCGGCAAGCCCCTCTCCCCCAAGCTGCTGATCATGTCGCTGCGCGATCACAGCCACGCCAAGGCCCCGTACCTGCTGGCCGGCGGCAAGAAGGACATGGCGGGCGACGAGGTCGGACTCATCGATGCCGAGGGCAACGTCGACCAGAAGGCCCTCGACGCCATTCCGCAGAATGCGCGTGACGAAGCCGATCGCAAGCTCGTCGCCGACGCCATCGAAGGCGGCATCATCGATCCCGAGGTGCTGTGGAGCTGCACCACCTGCGGTGCGTGCGTCGAGCAGTGCCCGGTGGACATCGAACACGTCGACCACATCATCGACATGCGTCGCTACCAGGTGCTGATCGAGTCCGAGTTCCCGTCCGAGCTCGCCGGCTTGTTCAAGAACCTGGAGAACAAGGGCAACCCGTGGGGCCAGAACTCCAAGGACCGCCTCAACTGGATCAACGAGATGGACTTCGACATCCCGGTCTTCGGCCAGGACACCGATTCGTTCCAGGACTACGAGTACCTCTTCTGGGTCGGCTGCGCCGGTGCCTACGAGGACCGCGCCAAGAAGACCACCAAGGCCGTCGCCGAACTGCTCGCCACCGCAGGCGTGAAGTTCATGGTGCTGGGCGCGGACGAGACCTGCACCGGCGACTCCGCCCGCCGCGCAGGCAACGAGTTCCTGTTCCAGCAGCTCGCGATGCAGAACATCGAAACACTGAACAACGTGTTCGACGGCGTCGAGCAGAGCAAGCGCAAGATCGTCGTCACCTGCGCCCACTGCTTCAACGCACTCGGCAACGAGTACCCGCAGGTCGGCGGTGACTACGAGGTGGTCCACCACACGCAGCTGCTCAACCGTCTCGTGCGGCAGAAGAAGCTGATCCCGGTGGCCTCGGTCAGCCAGGACATCACCTACCACGATCCGTGCTACCTCGGCCGGCACAACAAGGTGTACGACGCCCCGCGTGAGCTCATGGCCGCGTCGGGCTCCAACCTCAAGGAGATGCCCCGTCACGGTGAGCGGTCCATGTGCTGTGGCGCCGGTGGCGCTCGTATGTGGATGGAAGAGAACATCGGCAAGCGCATCAACATCGACCGGGTCGACGAGGCACTTGCCACCAACCCCAAGAAGATCGCCACGGGTTGCCCGTTCTGCCGCGTCATGCTCACCGACGGTGTCACCGCACGGCAGGAAGGCGGCGCACACGAGGGCGTCGAGGTTGTCGACGTCGCGCAGCTGATGCTCGAGTCGATCACCCGAGTCGAGTCCTCGGTGCTGGCCGAGAACATCAAGGTCATCCCCCGCGAGCAGACTCCCGAAGAGAAGCTGGCCACCGAAAAGGTCGCAGCCGTCGAGGAGAAGGGGCGCGTCGAGGAGATCGAGGTCGCAGCCGAAGGCGGCGATCCCGAAGCCGAGACGAAGAAGGCGCAGCCGGCCAAGGCTGCTGGTGGCCTGAAGATGAAGGGACTTGCGAAAGCTCCCGGAGCCAAGGCACCCGGTTCTGCGCCCGCCAACGCCGAAGCCGACAAGACGTCGGGGCACTCGGCCGATACTGCCGCGGACGCATCGAAGCCCAAGGGCCTCGGTTTGGCCGGCGGCAAGGCACCCGGTGGCAAGGGTCTGCAGATGAAGGGCAAGGCACCCGGCGCGAAGGCGGCTGCCCCGGCACCTGCCGACGCTCCCTCGGCAACCGAAGCACCTGCTCCCGCAGAGGCCACCGAGTCGACTCCAACCGTCAAGCCCAAGGGCCTGGCCGTGAAGTCCGGATTCAAGAAGCCCGGCGCGAAGGCACCCGGCAAGCCCGCCGATGCTGCTCCTGCGGCGTCGACACCCGCCCCGGAAGCGGCCGATGATGCAGCGGAATCACCTTCTGCTGCAACTGAATCCGTAGCCACAGAATCCAAGCCGACCGTCCAGCCCAAGGGTCTGGCCGTGAAGTCCGGATTCAAGAAGCCGGGAGCCAAGGCACCGGGCAAGCCTGCTACCGAAGCCCCTGCGTCCGAGGCTCCTACTGCTGAGGCACCTACTGCTGAAGCACCGGCTGCCGAGGCAACGGCGTCCGAGGCACGCGCCACCGAAGCTGCTGCAACCGAATCCGTAGCAGCAGAGTCCAAGCCGACCGTCCAGCCCAAGGGTCTGGCCGTGAAGTCCGGATTCAAGAAGCCGGGCGCGCGGACACCGGGTGCGACCGCCGCTGCACCTGCGGCGACACCAGCCGAGCCGGCTGCAGCAGAGCCCGAAAAGGCCGAGCCGACACCGGAAGCAGAGGCACCGGTCACCGAAGCACCTGTCACCGAAGCCCCAGAGGCCGAGGTACCGGAAACAGAGGCTCCGAAGGCAGAAGCGTCGGACACTGCGGCCGAGACCACATCCAACGGTTCGGATGATCGCACTCCGCCCAAGCCGAAGGCCGGTGGACTCGGATTCGCTCCGGGTGCAAAGGTTCCGGGTCGCCGGAAGTAACCTCACACCCTTGTTACCGACTGCGCGCCCCTGCTCACTTCAGAGCAGGGGCGCGCAGTCGTCGGTAGGGGTGTGAAGTCCCTGCTGGACCCCCGCGGCGGTGGACGAATCGGACATCGTGAGTATGGTCGGAACCGAACTGCATACCCGAAGAAGTAGGAGCAGGCATGACCGACGACGCGGACAAGCTCTTTCGCCGCTACGACGAGTGGTGGACGGCGCTCTCGCCCGACGATCGAGCGCATGTCGAGAAGTGCTGCGAGTCCGGCCGCACCGACGAGCGCCTCTGTGCATTGGTGATCGAGCACAACGGCCCGTCGAAGGCGGCGTTCGAGGCGGGCAGCAAACTGTCCGTCGGCAACAGCAAGTACTGCGCCATCCCCAGCGCGCTGCTCGAATTTCTCGAGGCAAAGCGCGCACACCCACCACTCAGCTAGACGGGCGCCACAGCTCCAGTTCGGGGATTCCGGGTGGGGTGAATCCCATGACCTGCCCGTAGAACGACAGTTCCGATTCTCGGGCGTTCACCTGAGTTTCGAGTTTGCGGAATCCGTGCGACTCACCGGCGTACGTGAGGTAGGCGTGCGGTATTCCCTTCTCCACCATGGCGTCTCGGAATCGCTCGGCCTGCGAGGGCGGCACGATGGGATCGTCGAGACCCTGCAGCAGCAGTACCGGGCACGAGAGTCCGTCGACGTTGTTCACCGGCGCGCGAGTGCGATACAGGTCGAGGGCCTCGGGCAGCGGCCCGATGAGCCCGTCGATGTAGCGGGACTCGAAATCGTGCGTCTCGGCGACGAACATCTCCAGTTCGGCGACGCCGAAGTACGAAGCACCGCAGGCGAATACGTCGGACGACGTGAGCGCGGCCAATACCGTCCAGCCACCTGCCGAACCACCTTCGATGGCCAGCCGGTTCGGGTCGGCGAGGCCGGCGTCGGCCAATCCACGGACCGCGGCGATGGTGTCTTCGACGTCGACCACGCCCCACTGCCCACGCAACCGGTTACGGTATTCGCGCCCGTAACCACTGGATCCGCCGTAGTTCACATCGACGACGCCGATGCCGCGGCTGGTGAAGTACGCGAACACCGGGTTCAACGCCGGTGCCACGTGCGCCGTCGGACCGCCGTGCACGAACGCGACGTACGGCGGTAGTTCGCCGTCGAGCCCCTCGTAGGACGGGTTACGTGGTGCGTACGCGATGGCATGCACTTCGCGATCCGGTCCCTGAAAAGTGGCCTGACGCCCCGCGGGCAGGTATTCGACATCCGGTATCGACTCGAAACTCGAACGCACACTGTGTAGTTCGCGGGTGGCCAGGTCGACTGCGAACAGTCCCGACGGCACCTGCGCACCGCCGCCCCGGAGCAGAACCGTCGATCCGAGCCGTCCCCCGAGCCCCACCGAAGTCACTCCGTCGAGTTCGATGTCGTCGAGGGTGCCGGTGGCGGGGTCGAGAACGGCGAGCGTATCCGTGCCGACGGTGCGAACGGTCAGCAACGTGCCGTCGTCCAGAACGTCGTACCAGCGGGCTCCGAGTTGCCAGAGCGGGGCGCCGAAGTCTGCATCGAGGGTAGACACCGGCGTCGCTGCGCCGTCCAGCGTGACCGAATACAGGTTCCACCAACCACTTCGGTCGCTGATGACGTACAGCGACTCGTCGTCGATCCATTCCGGCTGCAACACCGATTCCTCGGTCGAACCCGCCAATACAGTCCACGACGAAGGATCCGCCAGCGATGCGACGCGCAGTTCTGTTCCGTCCCAGGGCATCTGCGGATGGTTCCAGGCGATCCACGCGATGCGGCTGCCGTCGGGCGAAAGCCTGGGGTAGGCAAGGAAATTCGATCCCGAGACCAGTGAGCGCACTCCGCCGCCGCCGAGGTCGATCGCGACGATGTCTCGGGTGACAGCTCCGGCGTCGTGCGTCTCGCGGACGGCGATCACGTCGGTGCCGACCACCGACAGCTCCCCGTACCGAATGCTCGACGCCACAGCCGGGGCCGGGGTGAGCGGTAGCGGTGCGTCGCCGGGGGTGAGTCGGCAGATGCGCTGATCGGAGAATTCGGCGAACACCAGATCGCCGTTCGGCGTTGCCGTCCATGCGCCGCCGCCGTATTCGTGAACGCGGGTGCGGGCATTGAACGGTGCCGGCAGGATCGCCTCGACCTGTCCGTCGACGTGGCGGCAGATCGCGGTTCGGCCCTGTTCGGTGGGCCGCACCTCGGACCACCAGATTTCGTGTCCGACGAATCGTCCACCTTCGACGGGGTGGCCGGCCGACGACAGGTCGGCTGCGGTGATGGGCGAGGGCCAGGATCCGTACGCGAGAGCGGTCACCTGCTCCACCCTAGTGAACTCCACACGCACGTAACGCGCTGTTCATCGCACCTTCAACCGCGACACAGATGATGGTGGGACGCAGCACGACGGAGAGATCATGCGCCGGACCACCACCCACTCCGTCGACCACGAGATTCTGACGTTCGGTCGTACCTGGCATGGGTACGGCGGCGGCAGTGCCGAGGACATCTACGTGGCGTTCGGGGTCGATGCGTCCACCTACTTCCGGCGACTCGAGCGCCTCCTCGAATCCCCGGTGGCCGACGACCTGACTGCGAGCGAACGAGCCGCGATGCTCGACATCTGCCGGCACCGCACCGACGGTCAGGGCTAGACCGGAGTCAGCAGCTCGGGGCTGTTGTTCTTCACACTGTTCACCGCGGTACTCACCTCGTAGGGCTCGAGCCGTGGCTCCGGTATCGCGGCCAGCAGCTCGGACACCTCGCTCAGGTCCGTCAGCGTCGGATCCAGCCAACTCGCCCGCAGCTCCGGGGCAGCACAACCGGTGATCGATCGTGGATGTGCCCGAGGGCGTCCGCAGCAGGCGAGGTGAGCACGGTGGCCGACCAGACCCAGCGGTCCTCGTCGTCGTCGGCCTTGGTGGGGTCTCGCCACAGTTCGTACAGACCCGCCATCGCCAGCACGCCCTGCTCGTGCAGGAAATACGGCACTTTGGCACCGTCGCGCTTCTCCCACTCGTAGTACCCGTCGGCCGGAATGATGCAGCGCCGACGGCTTGCGGCCTTCTTGAACGACGGCTTCTCGGTGATCGTCTCGGACCTGGCGTTGATGAGCCGGGACCCGATCTTCGCGTCCTTCGCCCACGACGGAATCAATCCCCATCGCACCGAACGCAATTGGCGCACGGCGTCGGACTCGGGTTCGTCCTTGGGCGCGCGTTCGAGCACCGTCCTGATGGTCTGGGTCGGGGCGACGTTGTACGACGGCGGCACCTCGTCGCCCACTGTCTCGGCGATCTCGAAGACCGCCTGCAGGTCGCTGTCACTCCGGGTACTGGCATACCGTCCGCACATGGAACGAGATTGTTCCACCTGCCACCGACACGGCCCAGTGAAACGGCGGTGCCCGAACGACAACCTCGTGGATTCCCACGGCACTCACCTGGCACGATGTGACGGGTGAGCACTCCGCAGATCCACCCACAGCCGCGTTATCGCACGTTGCAGCAGTCGACCAAGCTGCAGAATGTGCTGTACGAGATCCGCGGACCGGTACACGCGCATGCTGCCCGGCTCGAGGCCGAGGGCCATCGCATCCTGAAGCTGAACATCGGTAATCCGGCCCCGTTCGGGTTCGAGGCTCCGGACGTGATCGTGCGAGACATGATCGCGGCGCTCCCGGTGGCCCAGGGCTACTCGGAGTCGAAGGGCATCCTGTCGGCTCGACGTGCCATCGTGACGCGCTACGAGCTCGAACCGGGCTTCCCCGACCTCGACGTCGACGACATCTACCTCGGTAACGGCGTCTCCGAGCTCATCACGATGACGATGCAGGCGCTGCTGGACGACGGCGACGAGGTCTTGATCCCGGCCCCGGACTACCCGTTGTGGACGGCGATGACGACGCTGTCCGGCGGCAAGGCGGTGCACTACATCTGCGACGAGGAGAACGGGTGGAATCCCGATCTCGCCGACATCGAGTCGAAGATCACCCCGAAGACCGTCGCGCTGCTGGTGATCAATCCCAACAATCCGACGGGTGCGGTGTACTCCAAGGAGGTCCTGCAGGGCATCGTCGATCTGGCGCGCAAGCATCAGCTGCTGTTGCTCGCCGACGAGATCTACGACCGGATTCTCTACGACGACGCCGAGCACACCTCGCTGGCGAGCCTGGCTCCGGATCTGCTGTGCCTGACGTACAACGGTCTGTCCAAGGCGTATCGAGTGGCCGGCTACCGTGCCGGATGGCTCGCGATCACCGGCCCGAAGAAGCACGCCGCGGGGTTCATCGAAGGCATCGACCTGCTCGCGTCGACGCGTCTGTGTCCCAATGTGCCTGCCCAGCACGCCATTCAGGTTGCTCTGGGTGGGTATCAGAGCATCGAAGATCTGATCCTGCCCGGCGGGCGGCTGCTCGAGCAGCGAGATGTCGCGTGGGAGAAGCTCAACGCCATTCACGGGGTCTCGTGCGTCAAGCCGCGCGGTGCGCTGTACGCATTCCCGCGACTCGATCCCGAGGTGCACGAGATCTACGACGACGAGAAGCTCGTACAGGACTTGCTGTTGCAGGAGAAGATCCTGGTTGTGCAGGGCACCGGATTCAACTGGCCCGGGCACGATCACGTGCGGATCGTGACGCTGCCGTGGGCCCGCGATCTGGCCGTCGCGATCGAGAGGTTCGGCAACTTCCTGTCCTCGTACAAACAGTGAGGCTCGAAGTTACCGACAAGTAGTTGAAAGTGATGGACAAAACACCGGGGTGATCCCGCCTCCGCCGCGAATCATCTGTACATTGGCGGACGGCACTTCGGTGCCCGCGAGCCCTGGTCGTACCCATCCCCCCCGGGTCGATCAGGTGGTGGCGGGGGACGCCCCCCCTGCTCCCCGCCACCGAGCTCCTCGCATCGGCCGAGTACCCGGCCGGTAACGATCCGGCCCCGTACTAGCCTTGCACCGTGGAACCACACGGCACGCAACCCTCAGACGGCATCTCGCCGGGCTCCACTTCTCATGTGGGTCACGGTCACGGTCACGGCCACAGCGACTCCCCCGTGCCGTTGGGACCGGTGGCAGCCAAGGTCGTCGTCGGATTGCTGATCGCTATTGCCATAGCCGTCATCGCCGGGGCCTTCGCGCTCTGGCCCAGCAAACAGAGCATCGACATCCCGCTGCCGTTCCAGACCTCGGGTGGCGGTGCGGTGTCCACCGAGGCGGGCACCATCACCTCGCAGAGCATCGGGCCCTGCGGGAGTCCCGACGCAGGTCGAGCATTCACCGGCAACCCGACCCCTGCGGTCAACGACTCGTACGAATGTCAGCGCAGCATCGTCGACATCACCACCGGTGAGGACGCAGGCAAAAGGACGGTACTCGAGATCGCGCCGGGTCCCGGCCAACCGACTCTGAGCGCCGGTGAGGACATCCGGCTGGTTCTGCAGACAGACCCCTCCGGTGGAGTCCGATACTCCTTCAACGACTATTCCCGCGGGCTTCCGCTCGGGTTGATCGTCGGTGTGTTCGCCGTGGTCATCTGTGTCGTGGCCCGCTGGCGAGGATTCCGCGCGCTGGTGGGCCTGCTCATCGCGTTCGCCGTCCTCGTGGTGTTCATGCTGCCCGCGCTGCTCGACGGCGCTCCGGCCATTCCGGTCGCGCTGGTCGCCGGCGCGATCATTCTCTACGCCGTGCTGTATCTGGCGCACGGCGTGAATCTGCGCACCAGCTCGGCACTACTGGGCACGCTGACCTCGATGGGCCTGGCCGCAGTGCTGTCCTACGTCGCGATTCGGAGTACGCACCTCACCGGGTTGTCGGAGGAACAGAACACCGCGGTGCAGACGTACATCGGCAATGTCAGCGTCACCGGTCTGCTGTTGGCCGGCTTCATCATCGGCTCGCTCGGTGTGCTCAACGACGTGACGATCACCCAGGCCTCGGCGGCCTTCGAGTTGGCATCGGTGGACGAGACGGCGTCGCGGCGCGAGATCTTCACCGCCGCGATGCGGGTGGGGCGCGATCACATCGCCAGTACCGTCTACACCCTGGTACTCGCGTACGCCGGTGGTGCGCTGCCGCTGCTACTGCTCTTCAGCGTCGCCGACCGGTCGATCCAAGACGTGTTGACCGGCGACGCGGTGGCGATCGAAATCGTGCGGTCATCCGTCGGTGGCGTCGCGCTGGCCCTGTCGGTACCGCTCACCACTGCCATCGCCGTCCTGCTGGCCCGGCCGCTCACCTCGTCGCGGATGCCCTCTTCGCCGCGGCAGGCCAAGCCCACGCGATCGCGGGGCTCGGGCCGCCACAGCGCGTAGACGGTATGGAGGTCTTGGCTGGGGCCCCTCCGCATGTAAGCGTGGGTTGCCGACAGGAGTGGGTCCTGGCCGGTAGAGCCACAGATGTGGGA
>NZ_JBFBKN010000020.1:0-86655 GCF_040702225.1 Rhodococcus sp. NPDC080181 | reverse complement strand
TGCCGGGAACTCTCGGTCGCAGATTTTGCGGCCGAGGTGGTCGATGATCGCCGCGTGGTGGGTGTCTTTGTGAGTATCGATGCCTGCAATGACGGTGAGGCTGACATCGGGTGGGTTTTCGGTCATGCTGGACACTGGTTATCCCTTCGACAGGTGACCACGCACCGGCCGGGACGGCGGACAACACAGTGACGGGACTCTTTGGTCAGGCTCCTATCAAGTCACTCCGCCCACCGGTCGCGTGTGAACGATGTCCGTCGAGGCGAAGGCCGACACATCACATGAAAGACAGCCATCGGCGTCAGAGCGGAAACGAGTCATACCTTCCACCTCGACGAACGACTCCAGTATCACTGAGTGGGAAGCTCGCTTCGCTCGCAGGTGAGCAGGAGTGGAGCTCGCTTCGCTCGCATGTGAGTGGAAGTTCGTAGTGGGCTACGAGGTTTCACTCACATGGTGGCCGAGTGTGGTCACGGCCACATAGGATGCACACGATTGGTGTGACGATCAGTTGCAGCTATTCCTACAACCCGGAGGCCCACGTTGAGCAAGACCCTCGAAGCCACGATCGACATCGATGCCAGTCCGCAGGCCGTGTGGTCGGTCGTCTCGGACCTACAGCGCATGGGCGAGTGGAGTCCGCAGTGCAAGAAGATGAAGGTCTTCGGCGGACCCGTCGGCAAGGGCACCCGAACGCTCAACATCAACCGCAAGGGCCTGCTCGTCTGGCCGACCAGCGCCAAGGTCGTCACCTTCGAGCCGAACAAGGCACTGGCGTTCCGCATCGTCGAGAACAAGACGATCTGGTCGTACACGCTCACTCCGACGGCAACCGGAACCACCGTCGTCGAGAAGCGGGAAGCCCCCAGCGGCACCTCGGTCGTGTCGTCGTTGCTGGTCAAGCGGATCCTCGGCGGGATCGACGAGTTCGATGTCGAGCTGGTCGAAGGCATGAACAGCACGCTCCGACGCATCAAGACCGAAAGCGAAAAGTCGAGCCGAAAATAACTTTTCTCAGGAAGGTTTCAGGTTTGTTACCCCTGGGCATCCATGGTTTCGACAAGCAATCGATACACACGGAAAGTGGGGGCAACACATGTTGGGTCTCGGAATCATCGGCTGGATCATCATCGGCGGTCTCGCCGGCTGGATCGGCAGCAAGATCATGAAGACCGATGCTCAGATGGGCATCATCCTGAACATCGTCGTCGGCATCATCGGCGGCCTCATCGGCGGTTACCTGCTCAAGGTCTTCGGCGTCGACGTCGAAGGTGGCGGCCTGATCTTCAGCTTCATCACCTGCATCCTCGGTGCATGCATCCTGCTGTTCCTGGTCAAGCTCGTGACCGGTCGCAGCCGCGTCTGATTTCACTCGCACTTCCCGACTGCCGGGGCCGCTCACGTACTCTGTGAGGGCCCCGGCAGTCGTTTCGTTCGCCGTCCGATCAGTTCCCGGCGTCCAATCCCTGCCCGCATCCGAGCTCGCCCGACAGTAAGAGGAGACCGTGGCACGCCGTCCCGCCCCGATTGATCAACCACCCCGCACGGGAGTGGCTCACATCGTCGACCTGGTTCGCGAAACGGTTCCACCGCTACACCCCGCCGGACTGCCCTTCGTCGGTGGTCCCCTGGCCGTCGCAGTGCTCGGCCGTCGGTCGAAGTGGGTCCGCAATGCCGGGCTCGTCGCCGCAGGAGCCTGCGCCACCTTCTTCCGCCACCCGTCGCGGGTGCCGCCGAACCGCCCCGGCGTCGTCGTCGCTCCCGCCGACGGTTTGGTCACCCTCGTCGACACCGCCGTCCCGCCCGCCGAGCTCGATCTCGGTGCACAGCCCGTGCCGCGAGTGAGCATCTTCCTGTCCGTTCTGGACGTGCACGTGCAGCGTGTTCCCGTCGGCGGACGCGTGGTCGAGGTCGTACATCGCCGCGGTCAGTTCAAGTCCGCAGACCTGGCCGAGGCCAGTGAGGTCAACGAGCGCAACAGCATGCACATCGAGACCGATTCCGGTCACCACGTGGGCGTGGTGCAGATCGCCGGTCTCATCGCTCGACGCATCGTCAACAACGCGAAGGTCGGAGACGTGCTCTCCATCGGCGACACGTACGGCCTGATCCGATTCGGCTCCCGCGTCGACACCTACTTCCCGGCCGGGACGACGCTCCTCGTCGAACGCGGCCAACGAGCGGTCGGTGCCGAGACGGTACTCGCCGAGCTCCCCCAGTAGAAACGACATGATCACCAGACGCGCCAAGCCGCCTGCTGCTATCCGTCTGCTTCCGTCGGTCGTCACCATTCTCGCGTTGTGCTCCGGGTTGTCGGCGGTCAAGTTCGCTCTCGACGGTCAACTCGGAACCGCACTCGCGATGATCGGTGCCGCTGCGATCCTCGACGCACTGGACGGCCGCATCGCTCGTCTGCTCGACGCCACCAGCAAGATCGGTGCCGAACTGGATTCTCTGTCCGATGCAATCTCGTTCGGCGTCGCGCCCGCCCTGGTGCTCTACGTGACTCTGCTCGAGGGCAGTAGTGGCGGTTGGATCGTCGCACTGGTGTACGCCGTGAGCATCGTGCTCCGACTCGCCCGGTTCAACACCCTGCTCGACGAGGACGACACCCCGGCGTACGCCCGCGAGTTCTTCACCGGGGTCCCCGCACCCGCAGGTGCACTCATCGCGCTCGCCCCGATCGCTGCGTTCGAGGAATTCGGCGACGGCTGGTGGGCCTCGTTCTACGTCGTCGCCGGCTGGTCGATCCTCACCGCAGGTCTGATCGTCAGCACCATCCCCACTCTCGCGCTCAAGACGGTCTCGGTGCCACCGCGCTTGGCCGCCGGTTTGCTGGTGTTGGTCGCGCTGCTCGCTGCCGCGCTCATCACCTTCCCGCTGGTCCTGCTGATGGGATTGGTGTTCGCCTACCTCGTGCACATTCCGTTCGCGGTGCGCTCGCAGCGCTGGACGGCTGCACGCCCGTACACGTGGGATGCGAAGCCGGCCGAGCGTCGCGCGGAACGCCGCGCCATTCGACGGTCACCCGGCAACGCGCGCCGGTCGCAGGCGCGTCTGGGACTTCGCCGACCGCGCAGCTGACGACCCCATTAGGTTGGACGTGTGACCGAATCCCGAACCCCCGAGCTCGTTCTCACCACCCGATTGAACACCTCCGCTGCCGACGCCAGACGAGGCGTCGTCCGGCTCCATCCCGAGGTCTTGGCGGCGCTCGGTCTGCGGGAATGGGATGCCGTCTCGCTCATCGGTTCTCGGCGTACGGCTGCGGTGGTTGCCGAGGCTCCCAGCGGAATCCCGCAGGGTACCGCGCTGCTCGACGACGTCACGCTCTCCAACGCCGGACTACGCGAAAATGCCTCTGTGGCAGTCGCTCCCGTGACGGTCTACGGGGCGAGAACCGTCAAGGTCACCGGATCGGCCCTGGCCACCGGTTCCATCTCCGACGCCACCCTGCGCCAAGCGCTACTCGGCAAGGTCCTCACCGTGGGCGACACCGTGTCGCTCCTCCCCCGCGATCTGGGGCCCGGCACATCGACGTCGACGGCCACGCAGGCACTGTCGCGAACGTTCGGGGTGGCGTGGACGACCGAACTGTTGACGGTCTCGGCCGTCGAACCCTCCGGCGGTCCCGTGAGCGTGCAACCCAATTCTGCGGTGAGCTGGGGACGCGGCACGGTCGCTCCGGGATCACCCGAATCGGCCTCGGCCACATCGGTTCCGACGCCCGGAGCCGCGGCCCCGCCACGCGTCAGCGCAGCCGACCTGGTGGGCGTGAGCACTGCACAGGCCAAACTCACCGAGTGGCTACGACTGGCGCTCGACGAGTCGGAACTGCTCGCCACCCTCGGCGCATCTCCGCATCTGGGTGTGCTGATCACCGGCCCCGGCGGAGTGGGCAAGACGACGTTGGCACGCGCCGTCATCGGCGAACGGCGAAGCGTCGTGCTGGACGGGCCGTCGATCGGCGCATTGGAGGCGTCGGCTCGCGTCGAACGCGTCACTGCTGCGGTCGACGAACTGACCGGCTCGGGGGTGCTGCTGATCACCGATGTCGACGCGTTGCTGCCGTCCGATCCGGAGCCTGCGTCGACGTTCGTCCTCGATGTGCTGCGCCGTGCCGTGGACACTCCGGGCTTCGCTCTGATCGTCACGACGGCACATCCCGAGGCCACCGACGCCAGAGTGCGTGGGCAGGATCTGTGCGATCGCGAACTGACCCTCACTCTCCCCGATGCCGCCGGTCGCAGAGCGTTACTGGAGCATCTACTGAAGAAGGTCCCTCAGGGCGATGTCGACCTCGTCGAAATAGCCTCACGGACACCGGGTTTCGTTGTCGCCGATCTCGCTGCCCTGGTGCGCGAAGCGGCGCTACGAGCGGCTGCGCGGGCATCCAACGATGCCACCGCCGCCTCACTGATGCACGACGACCTGATCGGCGCGCTGCAGGTGATTCGGCCGTTGTCGCGCTCGGGTGCCGAGGAATTGGCGATCGGCAGCCTCTCCCTCGAGGACGTGGGAGACATGGTCGAGACCAAGCAGGCCCTGACCGAGGCCGTCCTGTGGCCGCTGCGTCATCCGGATTCGTTCGCGCGCTTGGGCATCGAGCCACCGCGAGGGGTTCTGCTGTACGGCCCACCCGGATGCGGCAAGACGTTTCTGGTGCGCGCCCTGGCCAGTTCGGGCCAGCTCAGCGTCCATTCGGTCAAGGGCGCGGAACTGATGGACAAGTGGGTCGGGTCCTCGGAAAAGGCTGTGCGCGAACTGTTTCAGCGCGCCCGCGACTCCGCCCCCTCGCTCATCTTTCTCGACGAAGTAGACGCCCTCGTACCGCGTCGCGGGCAGAGTTCGGATTCCGGTGTCGGCGACCGAGTGGTCGCGGCACTGCTGACCGAGCTCGACGGCGTCGAACCACTGCGCGACGTCGTCGTTCTCGGCGCAACGAACCGGCCCGATCTGATCGACCCGGCTCTACTGCGGCCCGGCAGGCTCGAGCGCCTGGTCTTCGTCCCGCCGCCGGATGCCGATGCGCGAGTGGACATCCTGAAGGCGTCGGGCAAGTCGATCCCGCTCGCCGAGGATGTCGATCTCGAAGCCCTCGCACGCGATCTCGACGGCTACTCCGCCGCGGACTGCGCGGCCCTGCTGCGCGAGGCCGCACTGACGGCGATGCGTCGGTCGATGGACGCAGCGGACGTCACCGCCGACGATGTCGCCACCGCTCGGGCGACGGTCAAACCGTCACTCGATCCCGAGCAGGTGGCGCATCTGCGGGCCTACGGGTCGTGAGCGGAAACTCGTAGCAGGCTACGAAGTTTCACTCACATGCGGCGCAGCCGCTCTCACTTCCAGCGGGCCAGAACTTCTTCGGCGCGCTTGGCGAGCACCATCTGGAAGATCGGGCCGAAGCTGATGCGACCGACGCCGAGGGAAGCGAAGTGCGAGAGGTCGCCCTCGGCGGGGTTGGCGATGGCGTTGATGGGCAGCGGGAGTTCTTCGGCGAGACGCTTGTAGTCGTCGTCGTTGTGGAAGCCGACGGGGTAGAGCGAGTCGGCACCGGCAGCGGCGGCCAGTTTCAGGCGTGCGATGGCGCGGTCGACGCGATCGTTCTCGTCACCGATCTGCTTGACGAACAGGTCGGTGCGAGCGTTGATGACGACGTGGACGTCGGTGGCGTCGGATGCCGCGCGGAGGGCTCCGACGAAGTCGGCGTGTTCCTGTGCTTCACGAAGTCGGCCGCCCTCGCTGTGGACGGTGTCCTCGATGTTGAGGCCGACGGCTCCGGCGGAGATCAGTCCGTCGATCAGGCGCTTGGGGTCTTCTCCGTAGCCGGACTCGATGTCGACCGAGAGCGGTGCGTCCACGGCGGCGGAGATCTGGGAGATGCGGGTGAGCAGTTCGTCGAAGGTGATGCCCTCGTTGTCCGGCTTGCCGATCGAGTCGGAGACGGGGTGGCTGCCGACGGTCAGTGCAGTGAAGCCGGCGGACACGGCGAGGTTGGCGGACCAGGCGTCCCATACGGTCGGCAGGACGACCGGGTTGCCCGGCTGGTGCAGCTCGAGCAGGGTGGTGGCCTTCTGGGACAGGTCGGTCATGGAGACTCCTTCGCGGCGGTTGTGGAGAACGTACGTTCTCCCACGTCCAACATACGCGCTTCAGTCGATCAAATCGAGGGCCTTCATTCGGTCGAACACCATCAACGACCCCGGGGCGACATCGGGCATGGCGGCGTACTCGTCGCGAGTGAAGTACCGAATCTCGGCGATCTCGCTGGTCGGCGTCGGCTCGTCGGCAAGATCGGCGAGAAAACACGTGATCTCGAGCGGGGTGCCCATCGGATGGCCCCAGGCCTGGCACTCGAATACTCCGAGCAGCCGAACGTCGATGACCGCGGCGTCGAGTTCTTCCCTGATCTCGCGGTGCAGCGCCTGCTCGGGCGACTCGCCGGGATCGATCTTGCCGCCGGCCATGTAGAAGGCAGATTTGCCCGTCGACCGCGTCTGAAGCATGCGGCGGTGGCGAACGTAGGCAAGACCGGCGGTGCGAATGGGTCTCGAATTACTCATCGACGATCGACTCTCTCTATCGGAAACGTCCGGTTTGTACCGCATGGCACGCCGTCGACCACGCAAAGTAGGATGGAAACCGACAAACGTGCCCGCCACCGTTCGGTGGTCGGTCCGCTATTTCTCAAAGACCGAGTCTTCGGAGACCCAGGTCGATTTCACACACAATTTCACGACCCTACTCATCGCCGCCCTACGACCACCGCCCCGGCCCGAAAGCCGAGGCGACCGAGACGACGGAGTGATTTTTGCTCTCTATTCTTCTTGCGCACACCGCAGCCGCGCTGCTTGCGCCGCTTCTCGTCCGGTGGTGGGGTCGCAGTGCGTTCTTCCCGCTCGCACTCGTTCCCCTGCTGAGTCTGATCTGGGTGTTCAGCAACTGGAACACAGAGCAGAAGCTCAGCATCGAGTGGGTTCCCGGCCTGTCCATGAACATCGATATGCGCTTCGACTCACTCGCCGCCATCATGTCGTTGCTGGTGCTGGGCATAGGCGCGTTGATTCTGCTGTACTGCGCCCGCTACTTCGAGGACGACGAGCCACGGCTCGGCCTGTTCGCCGCCGAGATGGTCGCATTCTCCGGGGCCATGTTCGGCCTGATCACCAGCGACAACATGCTGGTGCTCTACATCTTCTGGGAAATCACTACCGTCCTGTCGTTCCTGCTCGTCGGTCACTACGCCGAACGGGCGTCGAGCAGGCGCGCGGCCACCCAGGCTCTGCTCGTCACCACCGCAGGCGGATTGGCGATGCTGGTCGGCATCATCGTCCTCGGCCAGGCCGCCGGGACGTACAACCTGTCCGAGGTCGTCACGAACGCCCCCGGCGGCTGGCTCCCCGGCGTGGCGATCGTGCTCATTCTGATCGGCGCACTGAGCAAATCGGCGATCGTGCCGATGCACTTCTGGCTCCCGGGTGCGATGGCCGCCCCCACACCGGTCAGTGGCTATCTACACGCGGCGGCCATGGTGAAGGCCGGCATCTACCTGGTGGCTCGCCTCGCACCGGGTTTCGCAGACTCGGGCCCGTGGCGCGCGACCATCATCAGCTTGGGACTGCTGTCGATGATCCTGGCCGGGTGGCGAGCACTCCGAGCCTTCGACCTCAAGCTCATCCTGGCGTTCGGCACCGTCAGCCAGCTCGGCTTCCTGATGGTGTTGGTCGGCATCGGCTCCGAAAAAGCCATGCTGGCGGGCCTGACGATGGTGATCGCGCACGCGATGTTCAAGGCAACGCTGTTCATGGTCGTGGGCATCGTCGATCACACCACTGGTACGCGCGACATCCGCAGGCTCGCTCACCTGGGCAAGAAGGCACCGTGGCTCGCCGCCGTCGCAGCGCTCGCCGCCGCCAGCATGGCTGGCTTACCGCCGATGATCGGTTTCGTCGGCAAGGAAACAGCCCTGTCCGCGGTGATCAGCACTCCGACGCTGAATCCCACGGTCGCCGCCGTCGTCGTCGCCGGGTTGGTCATCGGGTCGATCCTCACGGTCACCTACAGCATCCGATTCGTGTGGGGCGCGTTCGGCCGCAAGCAGCTCAAACGACCGAGCCCATCGGTGAAGAACATGCACGCACCGTCCGCACTGTTCCTGGCCGCGCCGGCATTTCTGGCCGTCCTCGGTGTGGTCGCCGGCTTCGCCTCATCGGTCGTCGACCGCATCGTCAGCCCCTACGCACGCACCCTGCCGTCGTACGGGCAGGAGCCGTACCACCTGGCGCTCTGGCACGGGTTCAACCTGCCGCTGGCGTTGACCGTCGTCGTCGTCACCGGCGGCGTCGGACTGTTCGGCGCACATCGCGTGGTCAACCGACTCAAGTTCGAGCACCCACCGCTCGGTAACGCCGACCGCATCTACGACAACGTCCTCAAGTTCATGGACACCCTGTCCATCCGGCTCACCGGCACCACCCAGCGCGGTTCACTTCCCCTCACCCAGGGCACCATCTTGCTGACCCTGGTTCTCCTGCCGATCATCGTGTTGATCGTCGGGCAGGAACCGGGTCTGGACTACACCCTGTGGAACACCCCGCTGCAGCTGGTCATCGGAGTGATCATGATCGCCGGCGGCCTCGGCGCAACCGTCATGCGCAACCGCCTGGCCAGCGTCATCCTCGTCGGACTCACCGGCTACGGCTGTGGCGTCATCTTCGCCATCCACGGTGCTCCCGACCTCGCCCTGACTCAGTTCCTCGTCGAAACCCTGACCCTGGTGGTCTTCGTGCTGGTGCTGCGCAAACTACCGGCCGAGGTCGACGACCGGGGCTCGGCCGGATCTCGCGGACCGCGTGCCGCGCTCGCCGTCGCCGTCGGTGCCACCGTCAGTGTGCTCGGCGCATTCGCGATGAACGCGCGCAGCGCAGCTCCGGTATCCCTGCAGTTCCCCGAGGCCGCCTACGAGCTGGGCGACGGGAAGAACATCGTCAACGTGATCCTCGTCGACATCCGTGCCTGGGACACCCTCGGCGAAATCTGTGTCCTGCTCGTGGCCGCAACGGGCGTGGCCAGCCTGGTCTTCCGCAACCGGCGGTTCGGCAGCGCTCCGCGGGTGTCCGACGCCCCCGCATCGAGCTCGGATGCGAACGACACGGCGGAGACGACGTGGCTCCTCGGCGGCGATCTGATCGATCCACGACACCGTTCGTTGATTCTCGAGGTCACCACGCGGTTGATCTTCCCGACGATCATGGTGCTCTCGATCTACTTCTTCTTCTCCGGCCACAACGCCCCCGGCGGCGGTTTCGCCGGTGGTCTGACGGCCGGCTTGGCGTTGGTACTGCGGTATCTCGCGGGTGGCCGCTACGAGCTCGGCGAGGCGGTGCCGATCGACGCCGGAAAGATCCTCGGTCTCGGGTTGATCTTCGCGGCCGGCACGGCGGTGGCGTCGATGTTCCTCGGCGCACCGGCGCTGTCCTCGGCGACGCTCGAAGTGACGCTGCCGATTCTCGGTGACATCAAGCTCGTCACCGCATTGTTCTTCGACCTCGGTGTGTATCTCATCGTGGTCGGGTTGGTACTCGACGTGCTCCGCAGTCTCGGCGCACGTCTCGACGCACAGGTGGAAATGCAGAGCCAAGGCCGAGTGAGCGCCCCATGACCGCTGATCTCGGCATGCTCGTCATCGTCGGCGTCCTCGTCGCCGCCGGTGTCTACCTGCTTCTCGAACGAAGCATCACCAAGATGCTGCTCGGCCTGTTGCTGTTCGGCAACGGCGTCAATCTGCTGTTGCTCACCGTCGGCGGCCCGGCAGGTACCCCGCCTATCGTCGGTCGAGACAACTCGCTGCACCAGAACATGGCCGATCCGCTGGCTCAGGCCATGATCCTGACGGCGATCGTCATCACCATGGGTATCGCCGCCTTCGTGCTCGCGCTGGCGTATCGATCGTTCACGCTCAACACCAAGGACGACCTCGAGAACGACCCCGAGGACACCAAGGTCTCCCAGCGCCGTTCGATGGCCGAAGCACCGGACCGCGACCGTTCCGACGACCCGGTCACCGGTGAGCCGAGCTTCGGCGGCGACGCTTTCGACTCGAAGGGCAATCCGATCCCGCTCGAGCAGATCAGGAACCTCGAAGACCTGGAGTGCTACGAGGATCTGCACGACGGCGACTTCGACAACGACGACGACAACCCCCAGCTCCGCGGTCTCGACGGACTCGACACGGCCGAGAAAGACGACAGCCGACCGGAGCACCCCAGCACCGACGACTCCAGCACCGACGACTCCAGCTCCGACGACACGAAGGGAGACGACAAGTGACGATCTCCCCGGGCGTGATCGATGCCCTGACGCCCCTGCCCGTGCTCATTCCGATGCTCGCTGCAGCTCTGACACTGGTGCTGGGCCGCAAACCGCGGGCTCAACGATTCATCACCATCGTCGCGCTGACCGCCGTGGTCGCGATCTCGTCGATGATGCTCTACCTCGCCGATCGCGACGGCACCAGCGCGCTTCAGGTCGGCGGTTGGGATTCACCGCTCGGCATTTCGCTTGTGGTGGACCGACTTTCGGCGATGATGCTCGTCGTCTCCTCGGTCGTGTTACTCGCGGTCATGGTGTACTCGATCGGTCAGGGTATCCGCGACGGCAGTGAGAATCAGCCGGTCTCGATCTTCCTGCCGACGTATCTCGCGTTGACCGCAGGTGTGTGCAACGCGTTCCTGGCCGGCGACCTGTTCAATCTGTTCGTCGGCTTCGAGGTCCTGCTGGCGGCCTCGTTCGTGCTCCTCACTCTGGGAGCCAGTGCCGACCGCGTGCGTGCAGGCGTGTCGTACGTGATGGTGTCGATGGTGTCGTCGCTGATCTTCCTGATCGGTATCGCGCTGGTCTATGGCGCCACCGGAACGCTGAACCTGGCCCATATCGCGGTGCGGATGGACGACATTCCGTCGGGCACGAGAACCGCGATCTTCGCCGTGCTGCTGGTTGCGTTCGGCATCAAGGCCGCGGTGTTCCCGCTGTCGACGTGGCTTCCCGACTCCTACCCCACCGCACCGGCCCCGGTCACCGCGGTGTTCGCCGGTTTGCTCACCAAAGTCGGTGTGTACGCGATCATTCGCGCACATACCCTGCTGTTCCCGGACGGCTCACTCGACAACGTGCTGATGGTCTGCGGTCTGCTGACGATGCTCGTCGGCATCCTCGGTTCCATCGCGCAGAGCGACATCAAACGACTGCTCTCGTTCACCCTCGTCAGCCACATCGGCTACATGATCTTCGGTGTCGCACTGTCGACTCAATCGGGATTGTCCGGCTCCATCTACTACGTCGCGCACCACATTCTGGTGCAGACGACGCTGTTCCTCGTCGTCGGTCTGATCGAGCGTCAGGCCGGTTCGTCGTCGCTGCGCCGGCTCGGCGGTTTGGCCGCGGCCAGCCCCGTGCTGGCAATCGTCTTCCTGGTGCCGGCCCTCAATCTCGGTGGCATTCCACCGTTCTCGGGCTTCATCGGCAAGGTTGCACTGCTGCAGGCCGGCAGCGAACAGGGCAGCGTGTTGGCCTGGCTGCTCGTCGCCGGCGGCACCGTCACCAGCCTGCTGACGCTGTACGTGGTGGCGCGCGTGTGGACCAAGGCGTTCTGGCGGGCTCGCGCCGACGCCCCCGAGGGCGATCTGGCGGACAACAGTCCGTCCGCTCTACTCGACGACTCGTCGGACATTCAGTTCGGTGACCGCGAGGACGTCGGCAAGATGCCGGCGTTCATGTTGATCCCGACGATCGGCCTCGTCGTCGTCGGCTTGGCGATGACGGTGTTCGCCGGCCGCATCATAGACATCAGCGACCGCGCCGCAGCGGACCTCCGCGATCGCTCGGTGTACATCGACGCGGTGCGCGGTGCGGAATTCGTCGGCGATCAGGCCTACGAGCAGGCTCGTGCAGACGAGGAGGGCACCCGATGAAGATGAAGATGGACCGCTCGATTCTGCTGCGTCTGTGGACCCTCGCCTGGTTGACGGCTATCTGGGTTCTGTTGTGGGGCAACGTTTCTGCCGCGAACATTCTCGGCGGTATCGCGGTGGGACTGCTGATCATGGTGCTGCTGCCGTTGCCGCGGGTTCCGGTCGAGGGCCGCATCCACGTGTTCTCGCTCGTCAAGCTCGCCGTCGTATTCCTTTACTACGCAATCGAATCCAGCGTCAGTGTCGCCTGGTTGGCGATCAGGCCCAAGGCCCCGCCGGTCACCGGAGTGCTGCGCTGCCGCATCGCGATCAAGTCCGATCTGGTGCTCACGCTGTTCGTCGATGCGATGAACCTGGTGCCCGGCACGATGGTGCTCGAGATCGATCGAACCCGACGCCTGTTGTACGTGCACGTGCTGGACATGGGTACCCAGAAGGCAGTCGACGGCTTCTACGCCTACGTCCGGCATCTGGAGAAGCTGTTCATCGCCGGCTTCGAGCGTGATTCCGACTGGAAGCCCAGCCCCCTGCACTACCAGGAGTACGAGCGGTACCACGGGGTGCTCGGTGACGATCCCGAATCGGGCGATCTCGATACCCCGCGCGACGACAAGATGACCGACGACAAGAGGAAGGGGGACTGGTCGTGACCGTCGTACTGACGATCGCGGGCGCGCTACTGCTCGCCGCCGCGATCCTCACCGCATTCCGACTGCTCGACGGCCCGAGCACCTTGGATCGGTTGGTCGCGATGGACACGATCCTTGCCGTGTCGATGTGTGGGCTCGGTGTGTGGGCCGTCTACAGCCGCGACACCACGCTGGTGCCAGCCATCGTCGCGCTGTCGCTGGTCAGCTTCGTCGGGTCGGTCAGCATCGCACGATTCCGGGTGAGGGACGAATGAGCACGATTGCCCAGGTCATTGCCTCGACCTTCATCCTGTTGGGGGCTCTGCTGGCCTTCACGGCCGCCGTGGGCATCGTGCGTTTCCCCGACACGCTCTCGCGCATGCACGCGGCCACCAAGCCGCAGGTGGTCGGGTTGATCATGGTGTTGGTCGGCGCGATCATCAGCCTGCGCGGCAATGTCGACATCTGGATGCTGGTGCTGGTCGGCATCTTCACTCTCGTCACTGCTCCGGTGATTGCGCACACCGTGGGACGCGTCGCCTACCGGGAACAGCGCGGGCGCGACGGCCTGCTCATCGTCAACGAGATGGAACCGAACGAACCCGATCAGTGAAGCGCGAGCGATCGGCGAAGAACGCGGTATGGAATCCGAACGCCATACCGATCAGGATTCCGAGCACGAGCGGACCGAACACCAGTGGGTTCGCGGCGAATTCCTCGGCGAGGTAGCGGTAGCTCAGCAGTAGGGCGGCCATCGCGACGCAACCGTAGGTCACCAGCGTGATCCGGTCGCGGTCCCATCCCCGTTCCGGGTCGCGCAGCAAAGATTCGATGGTGAGGCACAGGACCGCGCCCGCCACCAGGTCGACGCCGTAGTGGTAACCGAATCCGAGCGTCGCAGCCAGTGTTCCCAACAGCCACAGTGTGCCGCCGGTGCGCAGCCACCAGGGGCCGCGTCGGGAATGGATGAAGATGCTCAGAGCCCACGCGGTGTGCAGGCTCGGCATGCAGTTGCGCGGCGTCTGCGAGTCGAACGGGATCTCGCCGAGGCTGCCCGAGAGCGAAACCGACTGCGTCGGCCACGACTCGAACGCGAACATCGGGCCCACCACCGGGAACAGCAGGTAGAACACCGGTCCGACGAGTCCGATGAGCAGGAACGTGCGGAACAGGAAGTGTCTCGGCCACGCTGAGCCCGCGGCGACCCCACGCAGTTGGTACAGCGCAACGATGATCGCCGCGACGGGGAGCTGAATGTAGATCCAGTGCAGCGTTCCCTCGGCGACCGGGCCGAGTCGGTCCAGAATGCTGCCGAGCACCCAGGACGGATTTCCCAGCGCATGATCGGCGGCGTATGCGTATTCGTCGAGAACGTAGGGCCGGACCAAGGTCGTGATGTGCAACCAGGCATCGCCGGCCTTGGTCGCGAGCAGCAACAGTGCGCCGAGGGCGACGCCGCGCATCGCCCGAGCGTCATGCCGCCGGACGACATGGAACGCGAGCGCGACCAGCACCAGCGACGGCCCGTTCCCGACGGTCGGTGGCACATCCAACAGATACCGGCCGCCCAGTACGACGGCATCGAGCGCGGCAGCGACGGCCAGTACGCGCAGGCGGGACGAGCTGTTCAGACCTACCGTGGCCAGGACGAGCGCCGCCCACGGCAGCGACATCGACTTCGGTGTTCCGAACATGTCGTTCCACATGCTCGGCAACGGGCCGGGGAAGTTCCATTTCCACGCGACGACCTGCAGCGTCAGCAGAAACGCTGCGACAAGGACCGCACCGACGATCAGAGGACGAACAGAGTCCTCACGTGTCGCATCGACCTCGACGCTCTCGACGTCCCCCTGCAGCACGCCGTTGATCGTAAACGCTGAGTGAACACAAAATTAAATACAGAGGGTCACGATTGGAGATCGGTGACCAACGACTCCACGACGGCACGTAGATCGCCGCCGGATTTCGCGGCCACTGCACGCTGGCGTTGATACGAGGCACCGAGGCGGGGAATGTCGGCCACCGCGGCAAGCTCGTCGACGCAATTCAACCGGACCGCCGTCGGAGTCAACTTCTCCAGTAAGTCGTGCAGATCATCGGTGACCAGCCGCTCGTTGCTGTCGGCGTCGAGAATGATCTCGGCGTCGAGGCCGTACCGGGCAGCTCGCCACTTGTTCTCCTGGACGTGCCACGGCGGGATCGTCGGCAGGGTCTCGCCTGCTTCGAGTCGTTCGTCGAGATGCACGATCAGGCAGTGCGTCAACGCGACGAGGGCCGCGAGTTCACGCTTGGTCGATGCGCCGTCGCACACCCGAACCTCGATGGTTCCCCACTTCGGAGCCGGGCGGATGTCCCAGTGCATGCCCCCGAGCTGCTCGATGACGCCGGTCTTGAGCTGATCACGAACGAATCCCTCGAACTGCGACCAGTCGTCGAACTGAAACGGCAGACCGGCCGTCGGCAACTGTTGAAACATCAGTGCTCGGTTGCTGGCGTATCCGGTGTCGTTGCCCGCCCAGATCGGCGACGACGCCGACAGTGCCAACAGATGCGGGTATTGCAGCAGCAACGAGTTGAGGATGGGAAAGACCTTGTCGGGAGAGGACACCCCGACGTGGACGTGCACGCCCCAGATGAGCATCTGTCGGCCCCACCACTGGGTACGCGCGATGAGCTCGTCGTAGCTCGGGGAGCTGGTCAGCTGCTGCGTCGACCATTCCGCGAACGGGTGCGTCCCGGCCGAGAACAGATCGATCCCCAGAGGATCCGCGGCTCGGCGCACCAGGTCCAACGAGCCGCCGAGGTCCTCCATGGCCTCCCCGACGTTCTCGCACACTCCGGTGACGAGTTCGACGGTGTTGCGCAGCAGTTCCTTCGTCACCCGAGGCGTGTCTCCGGCGAGGTCACGAACGCCGTCCATGACTGCCTCGGCGGAGTTGACGAGATCCCGCGTGCTCTTGTCGACCAGCGCAATTTCCCACTCCACGCCGAGCGTGGGTCGCGGAGAACTCGCGAAGTCGATCCGGGGAGCGTTCAAACTACTTCAGTACCGCGCACGCCGCCCGAGCACCGGCATCACCGGTCATCAGGGTCGCCATGTCGGGTACCGCAGCACCGTCGGGCAACGTGTACCGCGGCGGGATGTTGGCGAAGTTGTCTGCGCCCTCGTGCACGATGACCGACGTTCCGGCACCACCGGCGCGCAGGTCGTCCAGCGTGATCGCATCGGTGGTGGTGACCAGGCGGCCCGTGCCGTCCTCGCCCACCTGGATCGACGACAGGTCGCCGCTGGAGGGGTGTTCGGTGCGTCCGTCGACCTGCAGGTGACCACCCGCAGAGAGGAAGTTGCCCGGCTCACCGCCGGTAGGTGCCACCGAGTTGGGCTCGCAGGCCCCGACGGTGTGGACGTGGAAGCCGTGGAAGCCCGGCGTCATGTTCTCGACCTCGGCCGTGACGGTGAGCTTCTCGCCCTCCGACGCGAACGACACGGTGCCCACCTCGGCACCGGACGCGTTGCGGAGCACGCCCTCGATCATGTTCTCGGAGCTGCCTTCCGAGCCACTCTCTGCCCGACCGTCACCGGCGACTGCGGCCGCGGACGGGTCTGCTTCACCGGTCCACACCGGCGGCACCGTGCCGGGTGTGTCGGACGCGACCTCGCCGTTGCTGCAGGCGGAGAGCCCGAGAGCGGCGATCGCGAGGACCGGGGCCACGTAACGCAAAGAGCGGGTCGCAGCAGTGCGTCGCTTGAACAGGTCCATCGAAGAGTGCTCCTCTTTCGGGCAGGGTGAAGGGCTTGCAAAATCATAACGTGCCGACCGATTCGGCCGAACCGGACAGGTTGTCATGCCGGCGAGTTACTGCGTCACGATGACGACGACACCCGCGGTGGATTCGAGTGAACTTGGTTTGGGCTCGGCCGGAATGCCGAGTTGGGTGGCGATCGTCTGCGCTGCCTGCTGCTCACCGGTGTCGGTGCCGTAGTACACCGCGGTCTGGGCGAACTGGGCTTCGCTGAAGTTGCCGGTCTCGGCGACCGTCCAGCCCTCGGCGGTGAGTGTGCTCGCAGTGCCGGCGGCGAGCCCGGAGACGTTGGAGTTGTTGAGCACGCGCACCTCGACATCGGCGGCGGCGCGAGAGGTGGTTGCTGCGGAGGACGTGGTCGACGACGCGGCAGGAGCCTGCGCGGCGGGAGCTTGGGTACCGGGAGCTTGCGCCACCGGAGCGGCAGCCGTCGTCGTCGCGGCAGCGGGCGCCTCTGCGGCGGCATCCTCGGAATCGGAGCCGGTCAGAGACAGTGCACCGACCGCTGCGAACAGGATCGCGAGCGAGATCAGCACCATGGCCAGGGCACGGAGGGGTGGCCCGGTCTGTTCCGGGTTGGGGCTGCTCACGTACTCGACCCTAGCCGACCGTCGATCGAGACCTTTTCAACGGAGCTTGCACCTTCCCCAGGGAGCAACATCTCTCGGCAGAGTCGAAACCCGGCGCGGGGGATCAGACGTCGAAACCGAGCCGACGTGCGGCGCGGGCCTTCTGCCTGCTCGCACGCAAACGGCGCAGTCGCTTGACCAGCATCGGGTCTGCGGCAAGGGCTTCGGGACGATCCACCAACGCGTTGAGGATCTGGTAGTAGCGGGTTGCCGACATGGAGAAGAGTTCCTTGATCGCCTCTTCCTTGGCCCCGGCGTACTTCCACCACTGGCGCTCGAAGGACAGGATGTCGTGCTCTCGTCGGCTCAAGCCGTCCGCACCGACTTCGTTCGGATCGTGAGAGCCGTCCGATCCCGGTTGCTGAGACTGGTTCGAGTCACGCGCTGCTGCGCCGTCCATCCCACTCCTCGACTTCTCGACTCCCCTGGGCCCGTGCGACAACCGACCCCGAGGAAATCTGCTTCCCCCAGTGCTGCCGGCACCCGTACGAGTACCGACCGAACTTCGAGCGAATTACACAGTTGTACTTCGGGGATCATTCAACCACGTTCGACCGCCCGGACCCGGCTCCCGCGAGGTACTCGCGCGTGGCGTGTTCGTCGACGACCGAACCGTCGGTGCGACACTCGTCCACCGGCTCCGCTCCCGACGGGCCGGTGGGTGGGCCGGGCGTCACCCACTATCCTTGTCGACCATGGCAATTCTTCCCATCCGGATCGTCGGCGATCCGGTGCTCCACACTGCGACCGATCCCGTCACCGAGTCGCCGGCCGAGCTCGCCGAGCTGATCGCCGACATGTACGAGACGTTGGCGGCTGCCAACGGCGTCGGACTGGCGGCGAACCAGGTGGGCGTCGGTAAGCGTCTGTTCATCTACGACTGCCCCGACCAGGGCGCGGACGGCAAGGTTTTCCGCCGCCGCGGAGAGGTCGTCAACCCGGTGCTCGAGACGTCCGAAATTCCCGAGACGATGCCCGACCCCGACGATGACGACGAGGGGTGCCTCTCGGTCCCCGGTGAGCAGTACCCCACCGGTCGGGCCGACTGGGCGCGAGTGACCGGTACCGACGCCAACGGCGATCCGGTGGACATCGAGGGCCGCGGGTTCTTCGCCCGGATGTTGCAGCACGAGGTGGGTCACCTCGACGGCTTCCTCTACACCGATGTGCTCATCGGTCGCCACGCGCGAGCGGCGAAGAAGGCGATCAAGCGCTCCGGGTGGGGCGTCCCCGGCCTCAGCTGGGTGCCGGGCACCGTCGACGACCCCTTCGGCCACGACGACGAGGACGAGGACTGATCGCTGCCGTGACCGTTCCGCCGGGGACGCGGGTGATGCTGCGGTACCGACTGCCACCCGGCCACACCCATCCGATGACGGACGTCATCGGGGAATTGGTGTCGGCCGACGCGGTCGCGGTGTCGGTCCGCGCCAAGGACGGCGCTCTGGTGCAGGTGGCCGCCGATCGCATAGTGGCCTTGAAGCCGTTGGGCCCCAAACCTGTTCGCACCTCGGAGATTCGGGCTCTCGAGGCGGCCGCGGCCGACGGGTGGCCGGGTGTCGAACAGGAGTGGATCACCGGCTGGCAGTTGCGTTTCGGGCACGGCTTCACCGGGCGCGCCAATTCGGCGGTGCCTCTCGAGCCCGGCGCAGCAGCAGATTCCGAGACGGTGGCCGCGATCTCCGCCCGATACGACGCACGAGGACTGACGCCGATCCTCGCCCTCCCCGACCGTCTCGCGACCGCACCGGCCGGTTGGTCGACGTTCAACGAGACCGTCGTCATGGCGGCGGATATCTCGAATCTGGCTCTACGCGAGGGCGACTCGCCTGTCACCGTCACTCCCGAACCGACCGCCGACTGGTTGAGTTCTCTGCGCTACCAAGGCCGAGAGGCGACGACGGGTGCTGCCGAGGTGGTCTCGGCGGTGCGCAACGGAACCCTCGGTTTCGGCGCGATCGGGAACGCAGGAGTCGGATCGATCGCAGTGGGCCGAGCGGCCGTCACCGCGGCCCCGGACGGTCGGTCGTGGGTTGGCTTGACCTCGCTCTGGGTGTCCCCCGAGCATCGCCGCAACGGTCTCGGCACGCTGATCTGCGGCGAGCTGGTGCGATGGGGACGCGAGAACGGCGCCACGCACGCATACCTTCAGGTGGCCGTCGACAATACCGATGCCCAGGCGCTCTACCGCGATCTGGGATTCGGCGAGCATCACCGCTATCGCTACGCGCGCCCGGACGACGCGATCGCCCGCGAACCTGTCGGACGCGTTCGATAGGGTTCCTTCCCGTGCGCTTTGCTACCTGGAATGTGAACTCCGTCCGCTCTCGGCAGGATCGAATCGTCGATTGGTTGCAGCGATCCGACGTCGATGTGCTGGCGATGCAGGAAACCAAGTGCAAGGACGCACAGTTTCCGTACGAGCGGTTCACCGAGATCGGCTACGAGGTTGCCCACGTCGGGCTCAGTCAGTGGAACGGCGTGGCGATCGCGTCGCGCGTCGGCTTGGACGACGTGCAGGTCGGCTTCGAGGACCAGCCCGGGTTCAGCAAGGATCCCGAGGTCGAGGCCGCAGACGAGGCCCGCGCCATCGGAGCGACCTGCAACGGGGTGCGTATCTGGAGCCTGTACGTGCCGAACGGCCGCGAGCTTGCCGACCCGCACTACACCTACAAGCTCGAGTGGCTCGCGGCACTGAAGACCGACGCGCAGGCGTGGGTGGCGGCGGACCCGCAGGCGCAGATCGCGCTCGTCGGCGACTGGAACATCGCTCCCACCGACGACGACGTGTGGGATCCCGCCCTGTTCGAGGGCAAGACTCACACCTCGCAGCCGGAGCGTGATGCCTTCGCGGCATTTTCCGAGGCCGGTTTCACCGAGGTGACGCGGCAGTTCACTCCCGAGCCCAGGACGTTCACGTACTGGGACTACACCCAGCTGAGATTTCCGAAGAAACAAGGTCTGCGCATCGACATGGCGTTGACCTCACCTGCTCTGACGGCTCGCGTGACCGGCGCATCGATCGATCGCGAGGAGCGCAAGGGCAAGGGTGCCAGCGATCATGCTCCGGTGATCGTGGAGATCGGCTGAGCCGCGGTCGTCTCTGCTATTCGACGACCAGGTCCAAGAACTCCGGGTGCTGCGCCAGGTAGCGACGGACGTAGGTGCAGATCGGCACGATGCGCCAGTCACGGTCGCGCGCGGTGTTCAGCGATGCGCGAACGAGCACCCCTGCCCAGCCGCGGTCGCCGTATTCCTCTTTGACGACCGTGTGCATCAGCGCGACAACCGATTCGTCGCCGGCTGCGTCGTCGCCATCGCCGAACCGATAGCCGAGGATGCCGACGAGATCGTCGTCGACGAACAGATCGAATCTGTTGTGATCGGCGTTGTCCTCGATGCGGACCGAGGGGCGCTCGACCGGAATCGCCGCGTCGGAGCGGCGGTGAATGATGTGACTCATGTCACTTATGAGACCAGAGTTGCTCGAGTGTCGCGGGGAATGTGCACCGATCGACGCCGAGTCGAGTCCTTTACGTAACCAGCCGTGGCGTGACCGGCCGGGCAGTGCGAGTACTCAGAGAGCGACGAGCATGTCGTTGTACTCGGGGTTGGCTGCCGCGAAGCGCTGCACGTAGGTGCAGACCGGCTTGACCTTCCAGCCGTAGGACCGCGCGCTGTCGAGGGCGCGGCGAACCAGAATGCCGGCCAAGCCTTGATGACCGAAGTCCTCGGTGACGACGGTGTGCATGAAGGAGACGACATGCGTGCGTGTCGCACGGGCTCCGTTTCCTTCGACTTCGAAGAATCCGACGATGCCGACGAGGTCGCCGTTCAGTCGAAGCTCGAAGCGATTCTGGTCTTTGTTGATCGAGACATCAGCACTGGGAGAACTCGCAAGCATGGACGCCTCCTTTGCTGGGTGTGGAGTGGTGGAGGAACTTCGGAACCGAGACGGTATGTGACGTGCACCACTATTAAACATGCGCGAGGTGGGTCTGTCACCTTTTCTACCAACAAACCTTCGGATGCGTAGGTTTGTCCATCGATCCCGAACCGGATGCTGGTACAGCTCATAAGTGTCCCCGTGCGCCGTTGTGATACAACAACATTCAAAGTGTCACCATGTTTTCACCAACATTCACCTCCCGCGTCTCGCCTGCCGAGACCCTGCCGATCGCGGCCCGCCGGTACTGTCGTCTCTCGTGAAGTTCCTACCGCTCACGCCCAACGGCGAGACTCCCGTCCGCGCGCTGACGATCGCCGGAACCGACTCCGGCGGCGGTGCCGGAATCCAGGCGGACAGTCGCACGATGGCCATGTTGGGCGTGCACGCATGTGTTGCCGTCGCGGCGGTGACGGTCCAGAACACCGTCGGCGTCACGGGCTTCCACGAGATCCCGCCGGAGATCGTCGCGGCTCAGGTTCGCTCAGTGGTATCGGACATCGGCGTCGGCGCAGCGAAGACCGGGATGCTGGCGTCCACCGCGATCATCGAGGCGGTCACGGCCGTGTGCACCGAGGTGGGTATCGGCCGCGACCACCCGGTTCCGCTCGTCGTCGACCCGGTGTGCGCGTCCATGCACGGTGACCCCCTACTGCACGCCGAGGCGCTCGACGCCATCCGGCACACGCTGTTTCCCATCGCCTCGCTGGTGACTCCCAACCTCGACGAGGTTCGGTTGATCACCGGCATCGATGTCGTCGATGACGCCGGCGCGCGTCGCGCCGCCGAGGCGCTGCACGGATTGGGCGCGCAATGGGCCCTGGTCAAGGGCGGTCACCTCCGCACCTCGACCCACAGCACCGATCTACTGTTCGACGGCGACACCTTCCTCGAATTCACCAGCGAACGCATCGACACCGGCAACGATCACGGCGGCGGCGACACCCTCGCGGCCTCGATCGCGTCGGCGCTGGCCCACGGATACTCGATGCCCGACGCGGTGGCGTTCGGCAAGGAATGGGTCACCCGTTGCCTCGCCGCGTCCTACGACCTCGGTGCGGGCCACGGCCCGGTGTCACCGCTGTGGCGACTGCACGAGTCGGAGAATGCGTAGGTCGTCGGGTGCGCCCTTGATCTTCGGAGCGAAGAAGCTGCGCCGATAAGGCTTGGCGACCACGTGCAACGCGTCGAGCACCTCCGGTGACACGGCGTCGAGTGCGGCGGCCGAGATCATGGTGTTGCCGTTTCCGCCGGTCTGCATGACCCGCGCTGCGACGGTGACGTCGACACCGAGCCAGTCGGAACCGACCTGACGCGGGCTTCCGGTGTGGATCCCGACGCGCATCGTCGGGGTGTAGCCGTCGACGTTCACGCTGGTGAGGGCCTCGCGCGCCGCGAACACGGCGTCCACGGCTTTGCCCGCATCGGCGAACACGGCCATGATGCCGTCGCCCAGCCGTTTCACGACGTGCCCGCCGCGGAACACGACCTCGGGTTCGACGGCTTTGGAGACTTTGCGGAGCAACGTCAATGTGGCGGTATCGCCGGCGCGCAGTGACCACGACGAGAATCCGACGAGATCGGTGAAGACGATCGTGACGTCCTCGTCGCCGCGGCCCCGGCCGGCTCGCTCGAGGATGGCCTGCCACACCTGCAGGGCACCGAGGCCGAGTTCGCGGGAGGCACCCGGTTCGTCGTCGAGTCCGTTCGCTGCCAGGAACCGATCCGCCACGCGCGCGACGGCCAGTGCGCGTCCCGGACCGTCGATCGACAGCGGATCACCGAACGTGGGGTCACCGGGTAATGCGCGACGCACACGCCGAACCGCCCCGACGACGGTGGGCGCTCGGTTGGTGGTGCGGACCCACTCCACCACCGAGGAGACGACTGCGTTCACAGCATCGAGCGTAACTCACGGTTACACATACTTCCCCTACCCTTCGGCGCGTGCGGCCTCGCGCGCAGCCCCGACCGGTACTCCGTTGGGGCCTTCCACCGACTGCGCGTAGACACCGATGCCGTATGCCACGGCGGCACCGTTCTTCGCCAGCGCCGCGCGGTCGACGTTCGCCAGGGTGTCCTGATCGGTGTGGTAATTCTCGTCGAACGTCTGATCGGCCGTGCCACCCCACTTCGCGGCCTGCTCGGCGGTCTTGTTCTCGTCCGCGCCGCTGAAGACGCCGCCTGCGGGGATGCCGACCTCGATGAACGGCCCGTAGTCGGATCGACCGTCGAAATCCGTACCGTCGACGGCGATACCGTCGGCCGCCAAATGCTCGACGAACGTGCGCTCGATGGCGTCGGATCCGGCCGGTCCCGCGGGCTCACCGACCTGGTCGGAGTCGTCGCCGTCGTAGGCGAGGTAGCCGGGGTTGTGCGAGCCGATCATGTCGAAGTTCAAGTACAGCGCGATGTTTCGCTTGTCCTCGTCGGACAGGCCCTCGACGTACTTGGTCGAACCGACGAGCCCGTTCTCCTCGGCACCCCAGAATGCGAACCGGACCGCGTTGGTCACCTCGGGCGCACTGCCCATCTGCAGAGCAGTCTCGAGCACGGCGGAGGTGCCGGTGCCGTTGTCGTTGATGCCCGGGCCCTCTGGGACGCTGTCGAGGTGGGCGCCCGCGACCACCACGTTCTCGGTCGAGCCGGTGGTGGTCTGCGCGATGATGTTGCGGCTCGTGGTCGACTCGGTCGTCGTGACGAGCGTCAACGTGACATCGGGGGCCGCGAGGACCGCTGCCCCGTCCTCCTGGCTGACACCGCCGGTCGGAATCTTCGCGGTCTCGGAATCACCGAGCGTTCCCGAATCCAGTGGTCCGGGTTCGTTGTTGACGATGATCGCTGCTGCCGCACCCAATTCGGCGGCGACGGTCTGCTTCGCACCGAACGGGCACACCCCTCGCGGCACGACTGCCACCGCTCCCGTCAGGTCGAGACCGGCGTAATCGGTTGCCTCGCACCCGTCTGCCCCGGCGGGAGCGCCGACGACGCGTGCGGTGATCCCCTCGGCGGACGTGGTGGGCGAGTAGCTGAGCGCGAACACCGGAATCTCGGTGCCCGCGAGCGAGAGGGTTTGCGTCTGCGCCTCGAAGGTGTCGAAATCGAATTCGGGAGTGGTGACGTCGAATCCGGCCGATTCCAGTTGGGAGACAACGTAATCGACACTCGCGTCGTATCCGGCAGTCCCGGCCGCGCGGTTACCGTCGTGCGCGGCGGCGATGTCCTCTAATTCCTGCAGGTGCCCGACGAGGGCATCCTCGGTGACCGCTTCCGACAGTCCGGCCCCGTCGGGTGTCGCGAAAACTCTGGCCGGTTCCTCGTCCCCCGTACCGGAGGAGGACGAGCAACCGGCCAGAATCAGGACAGTGACGGCGCTACCTGCAAGCAAGGAAATCCGCATAGCGGACACCCTACCCAGGCAGGTGTCAGGCGTCCCGGCGATTGACGACGAACACTGCCACTCCGAAGATCACCGCGGTGAAGACGACGAAGTAGATCAGGCTGCCGACGGGTCCCCAGTGGAAGTCCGTTCCCGCGGATCCGCCGAGGAAATGGTCGGCGTTCTTGAACGGCAGGAACGGCTGAATCTTCTCGCCGACCTTCGGGATGATCCCGACGAGGTTCTCGATGAGCAACGGCCACAACAACAACACGGCGATGGCACCGGCGGACTGGCGAATCAGCGCACCCACGGCAACGGCCAGAACGATCTGCACGAACGCCAGAATTGCGGTGCCGTAGACGACGCGCCAGGTGCCGTCGACGTCGAAGCTCAGCAATGCGCCGGCTTCCTCACCGGCGATGGATTTGGCCAGGAACAACGCGCCGAAGGCGAGAACCAACGACAGCACTGCCCCGTACACGCCGACGATCAGTGCCTTCGCACCGAGCACCGAGGCCCGGTTGGTGATCGCCTGGAACGTGGTTCGGATCAGGCCGAAGCGGTATTCGCTGGTGACGGTGAGTGCACCGAGGATCATCAGCACCATGATGCCGAGTCCGCCGACGCCGCTGCCGACGACGTCGTATGCGGTGGTCGGTGGCAGACCTTCCGGCGCATCCGGGCCGACGGCGGTCTTTGCGGCCCAACCCAGGATGGCTCCGAACCCGAGGCCGAAGACCACCACGATCGCGCTGCACCACCACGGCGACTTGGTCGAGGTGAACTTGATTCTTTCTGCTGCCAAGACGCCCATCAGAGTGCACCGCCCATTGCTTGCTGAGTGTTCTGGTCTTCGGCTCCCGAGCCGTGATATTGCACTGTGTCTCCGGTGAGTTTCATGAATGCTTCCTCGAGCGAGCCGCGCTGAGAGGCCAACTCGTGCAATGTGATTCCGGCCCGGCCGGCGAGGTCGCCGATCGCGTCGGTGGTGGAGTTCAGCACGACGAGCGAGGGCTGCAGTTCGTCGGACTTGTCCGGCTCACGCACCGTGAGGCCGGCGGTGGTCAGCACCTGACGTAGGCCGTCGAGTTGTGGGCTGCGCACGCGTACCGAGGCCTCGGAGGCATGGTCGATGAATTCCTGCACCGAGGAATCCGAGATCAGCTTGCCGCGTCCGATGACGATGAGGTGTTCGGCCGTCTGCGCCATCTCCGAGAGCAGGTGGCTCGACACCAGGACCGTGCGGCCCTCGGCTGCCAAGCGCTGCATGAACTTTCGGATCCAGACGATGCCCTCGGGATCGAGTCCGTTGACCGGCTCGTCGAACAACAACACCTTGGGGTCACCGAGAAGAGCGCCGGCGAGACCGAGCCGCTGCGACATGCCGAGCGAGAATCCGCCCGCATTCTTCTTCGCTACCTCGGACAGGCCCACCAGCCGCAGCACCTCGTCGACGCGGGACTTGGGGATGCCGTTGGACGCGGCCATCCATTCCAGGTGCGCACGCGCAGATCGGTTGGGGTGCACCCACTTGGCGTCGAGCAGAGCGCCGACGGTACGCAGTGGCTGCTTCAGGTGGCTGTAGCTCTTGCCCTCGATGGTCGCCGTCCCCGAGGTGGGGCGGTCGAGCCCGAGAATCATTCGCATCGTGGTGGACTTACCCGCACCGTTCGGTCCGAGAAAGCCGGTCACGATGCCGGGTTTGATGGTGAAGGTGAGGTTGTCGACCGCCGTCACCGCTCCGTACTGCTTGGTCAGTCCTGTCACTTCGATCATGGGACAACTGTCCCCGATCGACGGCGTGTCCACATCGCCCCACAGTCGCGACTTGCATCATCCTTTTGGATGACACAGACCCTGAGACAGCCGAGGCCTGGCTGGGGCACGCGGTCGCCTGAGCGCGGCCGCAAATGCGCGCGCGTCTGCCAGATGCGCGGGGATTCGCCCTCATTTTCGCCACTATTCTGCGCGCGTTTCGCAAACGCGCTCGCGTTTGCGAAATACGCAGCACCACACAAAGGGCTGCGCCGCCGACGCAGCCGCTCATGTGAATGCAGCCGCTACATCGGTGAGCTTGCCTGCGCCCAGAATCGTTTCGGGATGCGGCCTGCATGTCGGGCCTGGTAACCCGCCGCCACCGCATGTCTCATCGCCGACGCCATCAGCGCCGGGTCCTTCGCGCGGGTCACCGCGGTGGCGAGCAGCACTGCGTCGCAGCCGAGTTCCATCGCGAGGGTTGCGTCGCTGGCGGTGCCGATGCCCGCGTCGAGGATCACGGGCACCCCTGCGGCCTCGACGATCATCTCGATGTTGTGTGGGTTGGCGATGCCGAGGCCGGTGCCGATGGGTGAGCCGAGCGGCATGACGGCAACGCAGCCGATGTCTTCGAGCCGCTTGGCCAGTACCGGGTCGTCGGTGGTGTACGGCAGCACCTGGAAGCCGTCGTCGACGAGTTGCTCTGCGGCCTTGACCAATTCGATGGCGTCGGGCAGCAGGGTTCGCTCGTCGGCGATCACTTCGAGTTTCACCCAGTCGGTCTCGAGCGCCTCGCGGCCGAGCTGCGCGGTGAGCACGGCCTCGGCCGATCCTCGACACCCCGCGGTGTTCGGCAGCGGGGCGATGTTCAACCGCCGCAGCAGATCGAGCACTCCCGTTCCACCCGCGGCGTCGACGCGGCGCATCGCGACGGTGGTCAGTTCGGTGCCCGACGCGACGAGGGCTTCCTCGAGGACGGCGAGGTTGGCCGCTCCCCCGGTGCCGGTGATGAGCCGCGAGGTGAAGGTGCGATCGGCGATGGTGAGTGCGCTAGCCACCCTGAACCGCCGTGAGAACGTCGATGGTCCAACCCTTTTGGACGTCGGTGGTGTCCCATCGGCTCTTGGGCATCACGGTTCCGTCGACGGCGACGGCTATACCTTTCTCGGGCAGGCCCAGGAATTCGAGCAACCGACGCATGGTCATGTCCTCGGTGAGCAGGTGATCCTCGCCGTTGACGGTGATCCCGATGGCAACCTGGGTCATGGTGTCCTTTCGATCTGTGAAAAGCGTTCGGGTGTGGCGGCTTTGGCCTCGGGCAGCGTCTCGCCCGATACCAGAGCGGCGACGGCGTCGGCGGTGATCGGCGCGAGCAGAATGCCGTTGCGGCCGTGCCCGGTAGCGACGATCACGTCGTCGGCGAGTCTGCCGATCAACGGCAGTCCGTCGGGGCTCATCGGCCGTAATCCTGCAGCGGTTTCGTACAGTTCGTACTCGCCGATGCTCGGCATGAGCCGTTCGGCGTCGGCGATCAGGTCTCGTACCCCCGCCACGGTGACCTGGGTGTCCTCACCGGATTCGTATTGTGTTGCGCCGACGACCAATCCGTCACCGCGTGGCACCAGGTACACGGGTCGGCCGTGCACGGTTCCGCGGATGGTGCGGTGCGGTGGCGGTGCGGCGCTGGGTCGGCGACGCAGCCGCAGGATCTCGCCTTTCACCGGCCGGACGGGCAGTGTCGGCCACAGTGCGGCGCAGCGAGAACCGGCGGCCAGGACCACCTGATCGGCGTCGGGAATTGCGTCGACCGAGGTTGCCACGAACTCCACTCCGGCGTCGAGACATCCCTGCTCGAGCGCGGCAACCAGGGCCCGATTGTCGACGGACAGCTCGGTCGGTGCCAACAACGCGAGCCGAATGTTCTGCGCCAATGCAGGTTCGAGTTCACGCACCTGCGCGCGGCCGAGAATCTCGAGCTCGTGTCCCTGCTCGCCCACCCATTCGGCGATCGTGCGCAGGTCGGTGGCGTCGGCGGAGTCGAGGGCAACCGTCATCGATCCGGTGGCCGAGAACACCGACGGGCCGGGAAGGCGTCCGGCGAAGTCCGGCCACCGTGCGAGCGACGCGGCACCGAGCCGTAGAAGTTCGTGTTCACCGGGCCACCCCTCGGACAGCGGGGCCAGCATGCCGCCGGCGACCCACGACGCGCCTCGACCCAGCGCAGGATCGTGCACCACCACCCGGTGGCCGTCCTCCGCCAGTCGTAGCGCCGTCGACAGCCCGATGACGCCTCCGCCGATAACGACGATATGCACGCGATTCACGTCCTCACTCCCTGCGCCCGCATGATCGGGTTCAGGTATTGACGGTAAGGGCGGCGAACCCACTCTCAGCCCCACGATCCTCGGGACTCCCGCGATATGTCGGCCACTCCGTCGTCGGTCGCGGCTGCCATGAGAATACAGTTCGTTTCGTGCACCCAACTCAGACCGTCCGCAACCAGACTCCTCGCGAGCGTCTTGCGTCCGCTCGCCTCTACCTGTGTACCGATGCCAGACGCGACAAGGGCGATCTCGCGCAGTTCGCCGAGGCCGCGTTGTCCGGTGGCGTCGACATCATCCAGCTGCGCGACAAGAACTCCGCCGGTGAGCGCCAGTTCGGCCCGCTCGAGGCCAAGGACGAGCTCGCTGCGCTGGCGATTCTGCTCGCTGCCACCAAACGCCACGGCGCCTTGCTGGCCGTAAACGACCGCGCGGATCTGGCGCTGGCGTCCGGTGCGGACGTCCTGCATCTGGGCCAGGGCGACCTGCCGGTGCACTATGCGCGCCAGATCCTCGGCCCGGATGTGGTGATCGGACGCTCGACGCAGAACCGCGCGCAGTCCTCGCTCGCCGCGATCGAGGACGGCGTCGACTACTTCGCCGTCGGTCCGGTGTGGCCGACGCCCACCAAGCCCAACCGCTCGGCCGCCGGGCTGGAAACTCTGCGGGCCACCGCAGATGCGTTGCCGGAGCGCCCGTGGTTCGCCATCGGCGGCGTCGACGCGACCAATGTGGATCAGGTTCGAGCGGCGGGAGCCGAGCGCATCGTGGTCGTTCGGGCGATCACCGAAGCACGTGATCCGCAGGCTGCTGCGCGCGCGCTGGTACAAGCTCTACAGAACTGACGTCACAGCCAGGCGAGCACGGCGGACGGCGAGAGCACGTGCACCGCGCCGGGCAGTCGATTCTGGAGTCCGCGGTCGGCGGTGACCAACGCGGTCAGGTCTGTCGATCGGTGGGCCTGATCGGTGAGGGTGTCATCGCCGCTGCCGTCCGCGAGGATTACCGGGATGCGCGGATCGTCGACAACGGCGTCGCGCGCTTGCCCCTCGAGCACGGCCTCGATGCGGGTGAGCCAGCCGTACTGGCCGCTGGGTAGTTCCACCGTGCGCGGCAGTGTCGCGGCCAGCGACGTCAACAGTGCGCCGGTCGAGCCGGCGCGGTCCTTCCACCAGCCGTCGGGCCGGGAGCCGAGGACGTTGGCGGTGTCGAGCAGCACGCGCAGCGGCTCGGTACGCAACGACGGCCAGCTCGACGCGAAACCCGGATGCAGTGGCAGCTCGCCGACGATGGACTCCGGCACCCACCGCAGTTCCGTGCTCTCGCCGTTCGGGACGGTGGCCAGCGGGTGATCGGTGTCGGCGATGACCGTGGTGTACGACCAACCGCTCGGGACTGCGGCGGTGACACGCTCGCTGCGCACGCTCAACTGCTCGGCCGAGATACCGGCTTCCTCGTGCGCCTCGCGGACCGCGGCGTGCTCGGTGCTCTCGTGCGAATCGCGAGCCCCGCCCGGCAGGGCCCACGTTCCGCCCTGATGACTCCACAAGGCGCGGTGCTGCAGCAACACCATCGGTTCGCCCGCATCGGAAGGCGCACGGAGCAGCAGACCGGCGGCACCGTGCTTGCCCCAGTGCCGAGAACCGTTCTCACCGATCACCCAACCGTCCCCGTCACCGCGCATGCTCCCCACCCTAGGTGAACCGCCTCGCCGCAGTGTCTGTGCTGTAGTGGCTGCAGTGCGGTCCGCCTGCTTATATGCTCGATGCGTGATCGCGGCCGGCATTACTCCCTCTGCTGCCGTCCCCCCGACAACGGCACCCCACGTCGGTGCCGCTGCAGGCAAGCCACCGGTTCGATACACGATGCGTTCGACGCCTGCGCGGTTGGTCGCGATGGGTACCGCGCTGGTCGTCCTGGCGCTGACGGTCGGAAATCTCGCGTCCACGGCGGTGACCGATCGAGTCGACACTCTCGGGACACTGCTGGTGCGCACCGAGCCGTTCGCCAACTCGGCTCAGAATCTCTACGGTGCCCTATCGGTGGCCGACGCGGCGGCCGCGTCGGCCTTCATCGCCGGTGGGCTCGAGCAACCCGAAGTACGTGACCGGTACTCGCAGGCGTTGGGTGAGGCGTCGTCGGAATTGATCGCCGCGTCCGCCGGGGTCACCGACAAGGACGAGGCCACCAGCGCGGTGCTGACGCAGATCGCTACCGGGTTGCCGGTGTACAGCGGGCTGGTCGAGACGGCGCGAGCGAACAATCGCAGCGGGAACCCGGTGGGTGCGGCATATCTCGGCGAGGCGTCGACGATGATGCAGTCCAGCCTGTTGCCGCTGGCCGAGAAGTTGTACACCGAGCAGGCCTCCCGCGTCTCGGCCGATCAGGAGAGGTTCACCAGTCCCCCGTACTTCGCGATCGGGTCGGTGGTGTTCCTGTTGCTGATGACCGGTCTCGCCCAGTGGTATCTGTCCCGGACGACGCGTCGCACACTGAATGTCGGTTTTCTCGGTGCCACGGCCGCGCTGGCCGGCTTGCTCGGGTGGATGTTGGTGGTGGGGTTGATCTCGTCGATCGCCACCGACCGCGCTATCGACCGCGGGGTGGCGCCGCTGAAGTCCTACACGACGGGGTTCATTCTGGCCCAGCAGGCCAGGGCGGACGAGACACTCGACCTGGCCCGCCGCGGTGGCAGTCAGGATTACGGACAGTCGTTCGCCGGCAACGTCTCTCGGCTCGCGGACATGTTCGAGGGCGACCCCGAGGTGACCGAGGCCCTGAACAACTGGTCGGCCTCGCATGCGCGCATCGATTCGGCGCTCGAGGTGGGCGACTTCAACGGTGCGGTGTCGATAGCGACCGGATCGGGTGATTCGGATTCGGCGGCTGCGTTCAACGCTCTCGACAGTGTGCTGGTCGACGGGATCGACAGTGCCCGAAGCGAACTACGCTCCAATATCGATCGATCGGTCTGGGTCCTGTCGGGCTTGTCCAACGGCGCGTACGTGCTCACGGTGGTGGCCTCGGTGGCGTTCGGAGTCGGCCTGTTCCCGAGGCTGCGTGAATACCTGTGAGACGCCTACTCGCCGCCGGCCTCGTCGCGACCGCCCTGCTCGTCGGATGCTCGCCGCCGGAAAGAATTGCGGCACAGAGCGATACGATGTTCACCGAACCGCCTCTGCCCGACGGAGCAACCGTCGCGGCTCGGCCCACCGAAACACCGGCGGACGACGAGTGCGCCCGCCCCACGGCCAGTCTGCGGCCGCTACCGACCGGCACCGACGCGCCACTGCCTCCGCAGCCGACCATCGATGCACTCCGAGCCAAGGGTCGCCTCGTCGTCGGCCTCGACACGGGCAGTAACCTTTTCAGCTTTCGCGACCCCATGACCGGGCAGCTGGTCGGGTTCGACGTCGACATCGCTCGGGAGATCTCACGCGACCTGTTCGGAGACCCGAACCGGTTGGACTTCCGAATTCTGACGTCCGCACAGCGCCTCGAAGCTTTGCAGGACTCGACGGTGGACATCGTGGTGAAAACCATGACGATCACGTGCGCCCGGCGTAAGGACGTCCAGTTCTCCACCGTGTACTTCCAAGCGCAGCACCGAGTTCTGGTGGTGCAGGGCTCGGGTATCCGTGGGGTCGGGGATCTGGCGGGCAAGCGGGTGTGTGCGGTGGAGGGCACCACGTCGCTGCGTCGCCTGCAGCGGGTGCAGCCGGCCGCGACCGTGGTGACGGTGCCGATGTGGTCGGATTGCCTGGTGGTACTGCAACAACGACAGGTCGACGCCATCAGCACCGACGACGCCATCCTGGCCGGGCTTGCCGCACAGGACCCGTACCTCGAGATCGTCGGCGACAGTCTGAGCCCGGAACCGTACGGCGTGGGCATCAACAAGAAGAACGAGGATCTCGTACGATTCGTCAACGGAACGTTGGCACGCATCAGGTCCGACGGCACCTGGAACCGCATCTACAACAAGTGGCTGACGGTCCTCGGCCCCTCCCCCGGTCCACCCACCGCGTCGTACAGCGATTAGAGGCGCACGTCATGGACGAGGACGAACAGCAACCCACCGCTCCCGCGCAACGCACGCAGGCGGTGTCACGGGATCAGCTCACATCGACGGACGGCGTCGAACGCACACAGGCGGTAGCGCGACCGGAAGCGACGTCGACCGACGGCGTCGAACGCACGCAGGCGGTGTCCCGGTCGCCGATCGACGACCGGACCGCACCGACTCCGGGGCCGAATTCGCCGGTAGGTGAGGACAACTCGAAATCCGCGGTTGCCAAATCCACAGCCGCCAAATCCGGCATGTCGCAGAGCGCGTCCACTCGGGCCAGAACCGGTCGATCTCGGTCCGGTCGTTCCCGCAGCACCGGTATTCGGCGTCGTCTGGGCGGCGGCCTGGTGGAGGTTCCGCGGGTGGAGCCGATCGATCCGGCGACCGCGGTGATGTCGGACCCTACGGTGCCGCAGCACAAACGGTTCTGCTGGAAGTGCAACGCCAAGGTCGGGCGCAGCGAACCGGGCGAGCCCGACATCTCGGTGGGCGTGTGCCCGCACTGCGGCACCACCTTCGATTTCACGCCGCTGCTCGAGCCGGGTGATCGGGTGGTGGGCCAGTACGACGTTCAGGGCTGCATCGCGCACGGCGGTCTGGGGTGGATCTACCTGGCCATCGACCGTAACGTCAGCGACCGCTGGGTGGTGCTCAAAGGCCTACTGCATTTCGGCGACGAGGAAGCCCATGCGGTCGCGGTCGCGGAGCGTCAATTCCTGGCCGAGGTAGCGCATCCCGGCGTCGTCAAGATCTACAACTTCGTCGAACAACCCCGCGGCGACGGCACTTCCGTCGGCTTCATCGTCATGGAGTACGTGGGTGGTCGTTCGCTGCGCGACATCCTGACCGCATGCGGTGACGACGCCCGCATGCCGGTCGAGCAGGCGCTCGCCTATGTTCTCGAAGTGCTTCCGGCACTGGGTTATCTACATTCGATCGGGCTCGTCTACAACGATCTCAAGCCCGAGAACATCATGGTCTCCGAGGACCAGATCAAGTTGATCGACCTCGGCGCGGTCGCGGGCATCGAGGATTACGGCTACCTGTACGGCACGGTGGGGTACCAGGCACCGGAGATCGTGAAGACCGGGCCGACGGTGGCGTCGGACATCTACACCGTCGGCCGCACCCTCGCGGTGCTGACGCTGGACATGCCGTCGAAGAACGGCAAGTACCTCGACGGCCTGCCCTCCGTCGCAGAATCGGAAGTGCTGCAGCAGTTCCCGTCGCTGCATCGCCTGCTGCTTCGAGCCACCAACGCAGACCCGACGCGGCGGTTCCGGTCCGCGGACGAGTTCGCGGGGCAGGCGACCGGCGTACTGCGCGAGATCCTGGCGATCCGGACGGGCGTCGAGCGGCCCGGCCTGTCCGCGGTGTTCAGCCCGCCGCGTACGACGTTCGGTACGGAGCAGTCGGTGGGTCGTACCGATACCTACGTCGACGGCAAAGTACGCCACGAGCGCATGACGGCAGCCGAAGTGGTTGCCGCACTGCCGGTTCCCCTGGTAGATCCCAACGATCCGAGCGCTCCCCTGCTGGCTGCCGCCGTGCACGTCGAAGCTCAGCAGACTCTGGACTCGCTCCAGCATGCCAAGCGGAACGGCATCGAGCGGGTGTCGGCCGGTACGTCAGGTGCCACCGGTTCCGCGCCCGCGGGAGCGAGCCTGGAGATCACCCTCGCCGAGGTCAAGGCGCACCTCGATCTGGGGCACGTCGTGGAGGCCACCGACATCCTGTCGAAGGTGCAATCCGAGGATCATGCCGCCGATCCGTGGCGGGTGCAGTGGTACGCCGGATTGATCGCCTTGCTGCACCACGAATACGATTCTGCGTTCACGAGTTTCGACAACGTGCTCGGAGCGATGCCCGGCGAGCTCGCGCCCAAACTCGCGCTCGGTGCCACGTCGGAATTGTTGGGGCATGTCGCGCTCGGCAACGACGAGGACGCCGAGAAATGGCGGGCCAGAGCCGAGGGCCTGTACCGCGCTGTGTGGCGCACCAACAGGGGCATCGTCAGCTCGGCGTTCGGTCTGGCCCGGCAGCTGCAGCGCCGCGGTGATCAGACCGGTGCCATCGCGGCACTGGACCAGGTGCCGATCAGCTCGCGGCACTACTCGATGGCACGGATGACCAGTGTGCTGACCTTGCTGATGGATCGCTCGCGCGCCGAGCTGTCCGAGGCCGATTTCCGCTCTGCCGCACGGCGAGTGGCGCTGCTCCCCAAGGCGGAGAGCCGAGCACTGCAGATGCGGACGCTGGTGCTCGCGATGGCCTTGGACTGGATCGTCTCCGGCCACGCCGCCACGGCCGAACGGGAGCCGATTCTCAGCGTCCCGTTCACCGAGGACGGATTGCGGCGTGGCACCGAGAAGGGGCTGCGGGCGTTGGCCCGCAACGCCACCGATCGCGCGCATCGCTTCTCACTGGTGGACCTGGCGAACGCTATCCGGCCCCGTTCACTGTTCTAGTCGCCGTCACGAACCAGATCGTCCGTCGCCCGAGCGATCGCCAGCTCCTCGTTGGTCGGCACCACCAACACGGTCACGGTCGACGAGTCGGTCGAGATGACCCGAGCCTGCTTGCTGCGCACTGCATTACGCTCCGGGTCGATCTCGATGCCGAATCCCTCGAGGTTCGCCAGGGCGTCGGCACGCACGGCGGACGCGTTCTCGCCGACACCCGCGGTGAACGTGATGACGTCGAGCCGGCCGAGTCCGAGCATGTACGCGCCGATGTACTTGCGCAGTCGGTGAATGTAGACGTCGTACGCCAGCCGCGCGGAGGCGTCGTCGTCGTCGATCCGTTGTTGTAGTTGCCGGAAGTCGTTGACCCCGGACAGTCCGATCAGTCCGGACCGCCGGTTCAGCAAGGCATCGATGTCGTCGACGCTCATACCTGCGCTGCGGCGCAGATGCATGATGACGCCGGGGTCGATGTCGCCGCTGCGAGTACCCATGACGAGTCCTTCGAGCGGGGTCAGGCCCATCGAGGTGTCGACTGCCTTGCCCCCGGAGACCGCCGATGCCGAGGCTCCGTTGCCCAGGTGCAGGACGATCTGGTTCAGGTCTGCGAGATCGCGTCCCAAGAACTGCGACACCTGGTCCGAGACGTAGTGGTGCGAGGTGCCGTGAAAGCCGTAGCGCCTGATGTCGTGCTCGGCGGCGACGGTCGCGTCGATGGCATAGGTCGCGGCTGCGTCGGGCAGCGAGTGGAAGAAGGCCGTGTCGAACACCGCCACGTGCGGGACGTCCGGCAGCTGCTTCCTGGCAACCTCGATGCCGAGTACGTTCGGCGGATTATGAAGCGGTGCAAGACTGCTCAGGTCCGAGATCTGCTGCACAACGGCGTCGTCGATGATCGTCGGACGGTAGAACACCGTTCCTCCGTGGACGACTCGGTGCCCGACGGCGGTGACGTCTGAGCCCAGTTCGATTCCCGCGTCCGCGAGCATCTCGAACGCCAGCGCCAGACCGGCACCGTGATCCTCGATGTGCTGGGTACGCTCGACGCTCTCGCCGCGATGGTCGAGTTCGACGCGGCCGTCGGATTCACCGATGCGCTCGACGAGCCCACTGGCCAGCGATTCGCCCGAATCGGGATCGACCAGTTGAAATTTGACCGAGGAGGAACCCGAGTTGACGACGAGGATGCTCACGCCTGTGCCTCCTGCTGGGAGATACCCTGCGCCTGAATGGCGGTGATGGCGACGGTGTTGACGATGTCCTCGACCAGTGCCCCACGCGAGAGGTCGTTCACGGGCTTGCGCAGGCCCTGCAGTACCGGCCCGACAGCGACGGCACCGGCGCTGCGCTGAACGGCCTTGTAGGTGTTGTTGCCGGTGTTGAGGTCGGGGAAGATGAACACCGTCGCGCGGCCTGCCACGTCGGAATCCGGCAGCTTCGATTTCGCGACCGACGGCTCGATGGCCGCGTCGTATTGAATGGGGCCCTCCACCAACAGTTCCGGGTTACGTTCGCGCACGATGGCCGTCGCTTGCCGCACCTTGTCGACGTCGGCTCCCGAGCCGGATTCGCCGGTGGAGTACGACAACATCGCCACTCGCGGTTCGATACCGAACTGGGCCGAGGTCTGCGCCGAGGAGATGGCGATGTCGGCCAATTGCTCGGCCGTCGGGTCCGGCACGACGGCGCAGTCGCCGTAGGCCAGTACGCGATCGGACAGGCACATCAGGAAGATCGACGAGACCGTCGACACGCCCTCGGTGGTCTTGATGATCTCGAACGACGGCTTGATGGTGTGCGCGGTCGTGTGCGCCGCTCCCGACACCATGCCATCGGCAATGCCCTTGTGCACCATCATGGTTCCGAAGTAGGAGATGTCGGCCATGATCTCGCGGGCACGCTCGATCGTCATCCCCTTGTGCTTGCGCAGTTCCGTGTACTCCTGCGCGAATTCCTCGGCGTAGTCACAGTTCTTGGGGTCGAGGATGGTCGCCGAATCCAGATCCACTCCCAGTTCCGATGCACGACGTCGAATCGGGCCTTCTTCGCCGAGGATCGTGAGGTCCGCGACCTGGCGTTGCAACAGCCTTCCGGCGGCCCGCAGAATCCGGTCGTCGCCGCCCTCGGGGAGCACGATGTGCTTGCGATCGGCACGCGCTCGATGGATCAGCTGGTATTCGAACATCTGCGGCGTCGTGATGGTCGGGATGGCGATATCGAGCCGTCCCAGAAGGGTTTTGGCGTCCACCCGCTGCTCCATCAGGCCCAGCGCGGTGTCGACCTTGCGCTGAGAACCGACGGCAACACGGCCACGGGTCTGCGCCGCAGCCGATGCGGTGTCGAAGGTTCCGAGCTCGGTGGTCAGAATCGGCAGTCTCGGACCGAGACCGGCGACCAGTCGTGCGATTGCCGGGTGCGGTTCGATGCCGCCGTTCATGATGATGCCGGCGAGGGACGGAAAACCCTCCGCCTCATGAGCATTGACGAGTGCGAGAAGTACGTCGGACCGGTCTGCCGGCGCGATGACGACGACACCTTCGGTGAGCCGCTCCAGAATGTGCTCGGCCGTCATACCGCCGACCATCACCCGCATCGCTTCTCGCTGCAGCAACGACGAGTCGCCGCTGTAGAGCGTTCCGTCCACCGCGTCGAGCAACTCCGCCATGGTCGGCGCGACGAGCAACGGGATCTCGGGAAGGCTCCACGCAGGAACGTCGACCGACGCCAATGCGTCGGTGACGGCGTCCAACTGATCCGGATCGCACCGGTTCGCCACGATCGCGGCGAGATGGGCGTGGTGCTGCCGCAGTTCGGCCTGGCACAGCGCCGCCAACTGAGCAATCTCGTCGGGGGTTCGATCGGAGCCACGCAGCGCGAGGAGCACGGGGGCACCGAGATTGACCGCGATGCGCGCATTGAAGCCGAGTTCACTCGGGCTGCCGACGTCGGTGTAATCGCTACCCACGATCACCACGGCGTCGCACTGCGCAGCCACCTCGTGATACCGACTGACGATCTCGCTCAGCGCCGCATCCTGATCGGAATGCACCTGCTCGTAAGTGACCCCCAGAGACTGCTCGTAACTCAGATCGGCGGTCGTGTGCTCGACGAGCAATTCGAGAATGTAATCCGGCTCCTCCGTCGAGCGAGCGATAGGCCGAAACACACCGACCCGGGCCGTCGTCGCGGCGAGCATCTGCAGCACACCCAACGCAATCGTGGACTTGCCGGAGTCGCCTTCCGGTGACGCGACATAAATACTCGAGGGATACATGTCAGCCGTCTCGGCGCCGGTGGACTCAGCCATGGCCGCCAGCTTAATGGTTGGGGTGTTGACACCGAGCACAGTCGGGTTGTCCCATGAGCCATGGCCGAATCACCGTTTCCGGATGTTCGTTGGGGCAGCGAGACATCGTTCATCCGCAAGCCCGCCGTCAAGTTCGCGTCGACCAAGCCCGGTTCGTGGGTGATCAGAAACCTCGCAGGCGTCGACCGCTGGTTGTTGACCAAGTCGAACGGCCGATTCACCGTCCTCGGGCCGATCGCTGCCCCGGTGGTGTTGTTGACCACCACCGGACGCAAATCCGGTAAGCCGAGGACGAGTCCGCTGTTGTACTACCGGGAGGGTGATCGGATTTTCGTCGTCGGATCCAATTTCGGCCAACAACACCATCCGGCATGGACGTCGAATCTTCTGGCCGATCCGAAGGCCGTGGTGGCCATCGGCGGCAGGAAAATACCGGTGACGGCCACCCGAATCACCGGCGACGAGAAGGCGCGTATCTACCGACAGTTCGACGCGATGGTCGAGGTTTACGGCGAGTACGAAACCAGGACCGACCGAGACATGCGATTGTTCGCACTCTCGGCCGATCCCCGCACTTCGACGTAACTAGCCGAGCTTGCGCAGGCGCGGTGCCAGATCCTTCTCGAACAGCTCGAGGAAGCGCTTCTGGTCGTGTCCGGGCGCGTGGAACACGAGGTGGTTCAGGCCCGCGTCGGTGTACTGCTTGACCTTCTCGACGGCCTCGTCCGGGTCCGACGCCACGATCCAACGCTTGGCGACCTGCTCGATCGGCAGCTCGTCGGCAGCCTTCTCCATCTCCATCGGGTCGTCGATGGAATGCTTCTGCTCCGGCGTCAGAGACAGCGGAGCCCAGAAGCGACAATTCTCCAGTGCCAGTTCGGGATCGGTGTCGTAGCTGATCTTGATCTCGATCATCTTGTCGATCTCGCCGGCGTCACGCTCTGCCTTGCCTGCACCCTCTTCGACGGCCGGGAGGAGCTTTTCGGTGTAGAGCTCCATGCCCTTGCCCGACGTACAGATGAAGCCGTCACCCGCGCGTCCTGCATACCGCGCGACGACGGGTCCGCCGGCCGCGATGTAGACGGGGATGCCGCCCTCGGGGACGTCGTAGATCGACGCGCCCTTGGTCGTGTAGTACTCGCCCTCGAAGTCGACGCGATCGCCGAGCCACAGCTCGCGCATCAAGCGAACCGACTCACGCAGTCGTGCGAAACGCTCCTTGAACTCCGGCCACTCGCCGGTGAACCCGGTGGCGATCTCGTTGAGCGCCTCACCGGTTCCCACTCCGAGCATGATGCGTCCGGGGTAGAGGCAGCCCATCGTGGCGAACGCCTGCGCGATGACCGACGGGTTGTAACGGAACGTCGGCGTGAGCACCGAGGTACCGAGCTGGATCGTCTTCGTGCGCTCGCCGACGGCCGTCATCCAGGCCAGCGAGAACGGGGCGTGACCGCCCTCGTGACGCCACGGTTGAAAGTGGTCACTGACAGTCGCGGAGTCCATACCGTGTTGCTCGGCGAGAACACCGAGTTCGACGAGCTCCCGCGGCCCGAACTGCTCCGCCGATGCCTTGTACCCGAGCTTGAGACCCTGCGCCACGCCGAACTCCTGTCGTTGGTCGTCTAGTACTTCGATTGTGCACCTGTGGCGATTGGCGGTGTGCTACTGGATCCCCAGAACAGTGACCACCGCAGCCAATACTGCTACTGCGCCAATGCCGACCGCGAAGATCCACAGGTCCCGGGACTCGGGCATGGGCGCTCCGCTCTCGAGGGCGGCACGTACACGCATCCATCGCCGTAGTCCGATGACGGGTGCGGCGGCCGCGAGGCCGATGAGAATCAGACCTAGTGCAGTGCGAACCCAGCCGGTGCTGAATCCGGGAACCAGGTGAACGATTGCGATCCCGCCGGCGAGCAACCCGAGCGATGTTCTGAGCCAGGCAAGAAAGGTGCGTTCACTGGCGAGGGTGAACCGCTCGTCGGGGCGCGTCACGCTGGAGCGGTGATGCGTTCGCGGATGAGTCGGGCAACGAGTTCAGGATCGTCGGGGGTGAAGACCGGCGAGACGCGGCGGATGGTGAGCACCACTGCAGTGTCCTTCTTCGGACGCATGACGTCCAGCGGGAGCCACTGGTCGGTTGTCGACGCGCCCCACAGCCGCCAACGTCCGTTCCAGTTGCCCAGCACGGCGGTGTCGACGGCGCGAATGTCGCAGTAGGGGACGAACTTCTCGATCCCGAACGGAAAGTAGTAGTGCCGCAACGTGACCCCGCTATCGTCCACGCGCACGAGACCGTCGTCGTAGTGGGCCGTGGATGTTGTTCGCATAGTTAACGGTAGGCCTGCTCGGGACGCTCTCGCAACCGTGATCTCGAAACCTGTCGGTGGGTCGAGATACTCTTTCTTCGGTTCGAACGCACGTTCTGAACTGGGGGTCACCGGGGGGTGAAAAATGGCTGCACCAGTGCCGCGCGGGAAGAGAATCGGCATGCGGCCCGAAAGATCGCTGCCTGCTACGACTTCCACCTCACCTGCATCGCGCAGGATGCGAAGCATCGGCAGTACAGCCGGTACGGACGCACCGAAATGGCACTCGCGTTGAGCTGCTCCGCCACCGTCGCCGAAGCGTACGTGTCCGTCGGCGTGGCCCTGCATACCCGGCTTCCTCTGCTGAAAGCCGCATTCGAGGCCGGTGACATCGACCTCCCCCGCGCGACCCACTCACCGACCGAGCCCTGATCTACAGACCCGACGCCCTCACCACCGCCGCCGTACGACTACGCGATCGCCACTGCCGCTTCCCCGGCTGCCACCGACCCGCCACACGCTGCCAACTCGACCACGTCAACCCGTTCGACCACGCCAATCCCCTCGGCGGCGGCTGGACCACCGTCAACAACCTCCAATGCCTCTGCGAATACCACCACAGCGTCAAAACCGCAGGCTACTGGACCGCCGTCATACTCCCCGGCGGCGCCATCCTGTGGACCTCCACCTCGAAGACCACCCGAATCACCCTGCCAGCCAACGGAACAGCCGTACCCATCATCGGCAACGACCTCCGGCCGTACATCCCCACCAAACCCAGACGATCAGGCGTCATCGCCTACCCCGACAACCCGACCCCCGAGCCAGAACCGACCAACGAAGAAGACGAGGAGCCGCCATTCTGACCTCAGACGTCGGCCGCTCGTTCCGGCGTTCTCACCAGCGTCAGCTGCGAGGTCTGGCGCAGAGAGAATCCGATGGAGAGGTACAGCTCGATAGCGCGGATGTTCGTCGCGGCGGCATGCAGGAAAGGCTCGTCGCCTCGGGCCCTGATGCCGTGACCGACCGCGCGGACCAGCTCGGTGGCCAAGCCCTGTCCGCGATGAGCCGGGTCGGTACACACTGCGCTGATCTCGGTCCACCCCGGCGGACGCATGCGCTCCCCTGCCATCGCGATCAGAGCGCCGCCTCGTCGGATACCGAGATACGTGCCGAGTTCGCGGGTGCGAGGAAGGAACGGGCCCGGCTCGGTGCGTCGCACGAGATCGAGCATCTCGGGCACGTCGTCGGCTGTCAGTTCTACCGCCTCGGCCAACGGCCGAGTCTCGAGTTCGGTGCCCACGAGTTGAACGATCCCGAAGCTGTCGACCACGGACCACCCCTCGGGCACATCCAGCACCGGCCCCCGCAATCCCACGATGCTCCGCGGCCCGAACAGCACTGCGATGTCGTCCCAATCCCGTGGCTGCAGAACGTCGGGATGCGCCAGAAAGGGCGAGACCTGGGGATCAGCGCGAATCACTCGGCCGCGCGTGATCGCAAACCGCGACAGCGGACCACCGAGGGAGGTACGAATGGGATCGTCGAGAGGGTGAACAGACACGTCGGTCAGCGTCCCATGTCGGGCTCGGTCAGTTGCTCACGACCCACTCCGTCACCAATACTTATACCGGTATAGTTATTCGCATCGAACCGAAAGGCATTCCGTGATCGAAATCCTGCCCCCGAGCAAGATTCCCCTTGCCCGTGAAACCGGTGCACTCGTCGCCGAAATTCTCGAGACCGTCCGCGAACGCGCGACCGTCGGCACCAACCTGCTCGAGATCGACGAATGGACCAAGGACATCATCCTCGGGGCGGGGGCGACGTCGTGCTACGTCGATTACGCGCCGTCCTTCGGGCGCGGACCGTTCGGCCACTACATCTGCACGTCGGTCAACGACGCTGTGCTGCACGGTTTGCCGCACGACTACAACCTGGCCGACGGCGATCTGCTGACCCTCGATCTTGCCGTGATCCTCGGCGGCGTGGCATCGGACTCGGCCATCAGTTTCGTCGTCGGCGAGAACAAGCCGGCAGAGAGCCTGGCGATGATCGATGCCACCGAACGAGCGTTGGCCGCGGGTATCGCCGCGGCACGTCCGGGCAACAAGATCGGCGATATCTCCCACGCCATTGGGACGGTTCTTCGTGAAGCCGGCTTTCCCATCAACGTTCAGTTCGGTGGTCACGGAATCGGATCGACCATGCATCAGGATCCGCACGTATCCAATACCGGCAGGCCCGGCCGCGGCTACGGCCTTCGCCCCGGCCTGATGTTGGCGCTCGAGCCCTGGGTGATGGCGGATACCGATGAGCTGGTCACCGACCCCGACGGGTGGACGTTGCGCAGCACCACCGGTTGCCGCACCGCGCACAGCGAACACACCGTCGTCATCACCGACAGCGGGGCCGAAATCATGACCCTACGTTCGTGATTCTGCGTCGGTAGTGAGTCACAAACGCTTCTCGAAAGTGTTGGAGAACGGCAGCAGTTCGTACGGCGAAAACACCGGGATGCGGGTGTAGCCGCTCTTCTCGTACAGCCGCACCGCGTCGGGCTGACGATCACCGGTCTGCAGAATCAAACGCCGCAATCCCTGGTCGCGGGCCGCATTCTCGGACGCCTGCAGCAGCGCGGTGGAGACTCCCGACCCACGGTGATCAGGATGAACGAACATTCGCTTCAGTTCGAGGTCGGGGCCGTTCCACCGCAGAGCGGCATGCCCGACGGCCTGCTCGACGTTCTGCGCATCGCACCGATAGACGACGAACGTGCGATGCACGTCGCCTTCGTTCACGGCATTGGCCTGCGTCTTCGCCATCAAGGCCGCTCGGTCCGCGTATCGGGGACCCACCTCCGATGCCATTGCTGCACGGAGCGATTCGGCGTCGGGATGGTTCCAGTCGACGGCGCGGGTGACGAGGTCTGTTCGGGACTGCGCTACATCGGTCACGCTCGATCGGACCACGCGTTACGGGCCGCCGTCAACCGCTGCAATCACGGTGAGTTTATTGCTGGTGCGATCAGTCGTCGTCGTGCACTGTGACAGCGTGAACACGAACTGTCGCTGCCCACGCTGACCATCCGACCTACCCACCGTCGACAGCACTTGTCACAGTCGACACTTGTCACAGGAGCCACAGCCATGAGCACCGAAGCGACCGTCGTTCTTCGCATCTCCGATTCCGGGACGTCATCCTTGCAGGGATTGACCCGACCGCAGTTGCACGCCCTCGCCGATGCTCTCCGCGTCGCCGCCAAAAGCTATGCACCACATGCCAAGATCCTGACGCGTTTCGACGTCCGGGTGAACGAACTCAACGCTCCCCTTGTCATCGACCTACCCGCGCGCGATGTGGTTCTCGCCGGCAAGAGCGTTCGGTTCAGCCACACCGAGTTCGAGATCTTCGCCTATCTCGCCCAGCATCCTCGTGTCGTGGTGAACAGATCCGAGCTGAGTGACTCGAACGGCGGCCGCAGTGTCGACGTCCATCTCTCCAGGGTGCGAACCAAACTCGGGCAGTACGGCCGACTGATCACGACGGTCCGCGGCACCGGCTACCGATTCGACCCCGAGCCCGGAATCCGCGTCATCACCGAGCCGTCGGTGCTGCGCAGCGCCTGAGATCAGTTACACGACTACCGCGTCAGTGCTGCTGTTCGACGTCGACGGTTCCGACGTACCACCACGAACACGAGCAACGCGACCAGAACCACCGCGATGATCGCGCCCAGTGCCGTCGCGCCGCGGAAGCCGGGTGCGCTGGTATCGAGGGTGCGTTCGCCGGCGTGGGCGGCATTGCTGGTACCCAGAACGATGGTCAGAGTCAGCAGGTTCGGGATGGCGGTGACGACTGCGAGAATCACCGATCCGATCGCCAACTGCTTTCCCGCCCTTCCCTTTCGGACCGACCACGCACTCCAGAAGAACATCAGTGGCGCGAACGTGCAGACGATTCCGAACAGCAGGCCCCACAGAATTCCCTTGGTGAACGTGCGATCCGCCAGGCTCTCGACGCGCAGGCTCCACCACCGCGGCAGGAACGCCGCCAGAACGAAGTAAGCGATCAACAGAAGAACGACGCCGGCACCGAGCAGGATGCCGCGCCGCTTCCAATTCGCCGAGCTGGTCGACGGTGCAGGCGTGGTCGGGTCAGCAGTCATAGGCCCATGGTAGAGCGTTCACGTTCCCATCGGACCCGACCCGAGACCTGATCGTTAGCTTCGACCGGAGATGCGGTCGAAGTCCAATCGAAAGCCCTCGGGAGCTCTCGCGTTGTCGATGACACAGAAGCGGTTGCCTTCCGTATCCGCCAGTACGACGAAATCGGCGCCATCCGGATACCGCCACTCGACGGTAGTCGCACCGAGGGACAGCAATCGCGTCACTTCCCGCTTCTGCCCCGCCGTATCGGGCGCTCCCAGAACCAGCACCTGATCAAGCTACCGCTTCCCGTCCGTCGCGTGACGTATTTTCACGACGCCCGTGCACGGTCGGAAGCAGCGTCACCGTCGAGGCCCAGGTGTCCCCGCAACGTCGTCGAGGTGTATTCGGTACGGAACACCCCTCGCTCCTGCAATGCCGGGACCAATTTGTCGACCAGATCGCCGATGGCGTCGCGCAAGTGGTACGGGTTGATGTTGAAGCCGTCGACCACACGGTGACGCACGAGGGCTGCCCAGTGGTCTGCCACTGCCGCAGGGGTTCCCGAGTGGAAGCGCGACGCCGGCGACACTTCGAGCACCAACTCTCGGATGGACAGCCCTTTCTCTTCCGAGAGGGCTCGCCATTGCGCGATCTGAGTCAGTTTGCCGGTCCGAGCGTCGATGGACAGCGTGCCGCGTGACGGATCCAGCTCGGCGTCCACCGGATCGATGTCGGGTAGTGGGCCCTCCGGGTCGTACGCCGAGAGGTCCTTGCCCCAATAGTGCTCGAGAAAGGCGATGGCTCGAACACCGTTGTGCGCGTTGGATCGAAGCCACCGAACCTTTTCTTCGGCCTCGGCTTCGGTATCACCGAGTACGACGGTCACCCCGGGCAAGATCTTCACGGCATCGGCGGGTCGGCCGTAGGCGACCGTCCGGGCACGAAGATCTTTGGCGTAGGCCACCGCTGCGTCGTAGGCGTTGTTGGCCGAGAAGACGACGTCGGCGTGCCGGGCTGCGAGGTCCCGTCCTCCCGGCGAATCGCCGGCCTGGAACAGCACCGGCCTACCTTGCCCACTGGACCGAACGTTGGGTGCCGCAACCGCTTCGAGCAGATCGGTGTGGGACTCCACAGGGGAACCTGCCCAGTACTGCTTCGCCAGTTCGACCACCTGGGTGGCGCGCTCGTAACGGCGTTCGTGCTCCAACCACCCTCCGCGCCTGAAGTTTTCACCCGTCCAGGCGTTGTCGGTGGTGACGATGTTCCATCCGGCGCGCCCGTCCGACAGCGCGTCCAGGCTGGCCAAACGACGAGCCAACTCCACCGGGATGCTGTACGTGGTGTTCTGGGTCGCGACAAGTCCGATGCGCTCGGTCACCGACGCCAGAGCCGCCAGTTGCGTGATGGCGTCGGGCCTGCCGGCGATGTCGGTGGAGAGAATGTCGCCACGGTTCTCTCGCACGCGTTGACCGTCCCCGAGAAAGAACGCGTCGAACAAACCGCGTTCGAGTGTGACGGCGACCTCGACGAACGTGTCGGTGGCCACTTGATCGGGGGCGTTCGGATCCTCCCAGACCGTCTGCGCGCCGATCCCTGGATAGAACACGCCCAGATGAATCTGCGCGTTCGGGTCGAACGGTGCGCCGGTGTCCGGGTGATGGTCGATGATGCCCATGACAGCTCTTCTCTACTCGTGCGCAGCCGCGGCGTAGCGGTTGACCGGACGCGGCAACCCCAGGTTCTCCCGCAGCGACAGTCCCGGCGTCGGTCGACGAATCAGATGTGCCGGTACCGCAAGCTCTTTCAACGCCGCACCACCGAGGTGCAGCCGGACGCCGTCGACGACACCGGCGAGGGCCTCGGCCTTCGACAGGTGGTCGATATCGGCGAACACCAGCGCGGCCCCGTCGCGGCGAGCGGCGTCGGCCTGCTCGCCGATACCGTCGCCGCGTACGAGTGCGACATCGAGCAGATCGGTGACTCCCAGGTCGGCGTCGCCGATGACGACCACCTGCCCCTGCGGCGGACGAGGAGTGATCAGTGGCCCTACGACGTCGAAGAATTCGCCCTCGAAACGCACGTGATGCACTCGCGCGGGATCGAGATACCGGCCGGACTCCGCGTCTCGAACGACGGCGTCGTCTTCCCACGAATCCCACAGCCGCCGAGCCACGTCGATGACGTCACGCACTTCGGCGGTGGTCTCGGAGCGGACCTCGGATCCGACAGCCGCGTGAGTGTCCGCGCTGTTGTCGGTGCCGACCACCCAGGCCCCGCGGCCGTGCGATGCGTGGTCCACACTCGCGAGTTGTGTTGCGAGAAAGAACGGTTCGGTCGTCAGAGTGTGGACCGTGGGAGCCAGGCCGAGGGTGGACGTGGTGGAGGCGACGAATGCCGCTCTGGTACCGGCGTCGAGTCGCTCTCGTGACGAGATCAGCGAGTCACCGAAGGTGACGAGGGTGAAGCCGGCGCGTTCGGCGTCGGCCGCGTTCTCCTTCAGGAGCGCGGGTGTCTCGTCGAACCCGTCGAGTTCGACGGCGAAGTACAACGTCTCGGTCATCCTCGGTTCAGCCCTTCGCGCTCATCGTGGTCCTGCTTCCTGTACCGACGATCTTCACCGGACGGCTCAACCACGAGTTCCGAAGTCCAGCGCCGCGGCGGTGCAGGCAGGGTGAGCTCCGAGTCGATCGATCAACGCCGCTGCCAGTGCTTTCAGCCAGGTCATACGTGGACCCTAGGTTCATCAGCTGTAGAGCACACCCGTTGCGATCACGCTGATTCGAACGACGTAGATGCCGGTACGTAGACGCGCAGTGTCAGCACGAGGTCACCGCTTTTGCGGGCCCGGACCACCTCTCTACTGTCCCCGATCAGGTCGTGCGACCTACGTCGACCTCCACGAGGACCCGGTTTCGCGCTCGAAGACCGGACGCACATTCACGGTGTCGTAGACGATGGACAGTGCAGAGATGCGTCCGTTCTCGTCGAGTTCGGCGACGTCGACCACGTCGAACGGGGCCGCCACACCCGAGGGCAGTCTCCAGTCGAAATGGAACCAGAACGTGACGAGTCGAGCGCCTTCGGACGTACGACCTTCGGCGACGCCCTTCGAGGTCAGCGTCGCACCCGAGGTGTCCGCGAAAAGCGCGCGATAGAAGTCGGATGCGGGCGTCGGTCCGTACAGCGGCGAGTGCACAACCGCACCGGGTGCGAACAGAGTCAGGACCGCATCGACGTCGGCCCGTCGAAGTGCATCGAGGTACTGCTCGACCAAGTGGTCCGCGGACGAGTTCATGGAGCAAGGGTAGCCGACCGCCAGGACGCAAGACATTCGCTCATCGTGATTTTTTGCCGCTGCAGCAACGACTTTCGGCGTGTGCATACTTGTCGTAGCGGGACAGTGTCAGATGGAGGGCCGCCGGTGAAATCGTTCACTATCGCCATTGTGGGTGCGGGTCCGCGCGGCACCGGTGTACTCGAACGATTGCTGGCGCGCCGGTCCGATGCGGAGCTGCACATCCACGTCGTCGATCCGTTCCCTCCGGGGGCCGGTCGCATCTGGCGTAGCAGTCAACCACCGTTGCTGTGGATGAATTCGGTGGCCGCTGACGTCACCATGTTCACCGACGACACCACCGTCGTCGACGGTCCGATCCGCCCCGGTCCGACGCTGGCGCAGTGGGTTCTGGAACATGCCCACACCCTGCGCCAGGACCCCGAATTGCGCGACGAACTGCGCGATTTCGGTCCGCATTCCTTCGCGTCGCGGACTCTACAGAGTCGCTACCTCAGCTGGGTGTTCGAGCACGCCGTTGCCGACACCGACACGCACGTTCACGTTCATCGAGCACGGGTGACGGACCTGACCGCCGACCAGGTACTGCTACTCGACGACGGATCGACCATCCGCGCCGATGCCGTGCTCTTGGCACAGGGACATCCGGATGCGCTTGCATCGCACCGTGAATCACAGCTCGATGAGTTCTCCCGAACCCATGGGCTGACGTACATCGGCCCCGGATACACCGCAGATCTGGATCCCAGCCGAGTGCCTGCGGGAGAACCGGTGCTGATTGCCGGGCTCGGATTGGCATTCATCGACTGGATGGTGTTGCTCGCGGAAACTCGCGGTGGATCGTTCGCCCGCAACGCGGACGGCGTGCTCGAGTACACCGCCTCCGGCCGCGAACCGATTCTCTATGCGGGTTCGCGGCGCGGAGTTCCGTACCACGCGAAGATCTCCTACGACATCGCCGCGGCGCGCCCGCCCCTCCCGAAGTTCTTCACCGCCGACGCCTTCCCCGGCCACGGCCCCCTGCACTTCCGCGACGAAATCTGGCCGCTCGCATCCAAAGAACTGGCCTGGGCTCATTACTACGAGTTGTTCACGGCCCACCCCGAGCGAACAGTCGGCTCCTGGCCGGAGTTCGAGATCGGATTCAGTGAAATCATCTGGAACTCCCCAGAACTCACCGTCTTCGTGGAGCAATTCGTTCCGAAGGACGAGGACCGCATCGATCTGGCACGGCTCGACAAACCCTTTGCCGGACGGCGTTTCGATGGACTCGACGAGGTACGTACCGAGCTGCAGACCTACATCGAGACGGACCTTCGTCGTCGAGCAGATCCCTACTACAGCTCGGATGCCGCCGTCTTCTCGGCGCTGCTCTCGGTGTACATGACCATCGGAGAGTTGTTGCGACGCGGGCGCATTCGGGCGCAGTCGGTCGCCGGCGATGTGGAAGGGTGGCTGCACTCGTTCTTCAGTTTCATCGCGAGCGGTCCGCCACCGGAACGACTCGAACAACTCCTGGCCCTCAGCCGGGCGAACATCGTTCACTTCCTCGGCCCCGATGTCACCTTCTCCCCGGAGAACGGGTCGTTCGTCGCCCGTAGCTCTGCACACGATGTGGTGGTGCACGCCGACACTCTGATCGACGCGCGCTTACCCGTCGCATCGATCGCCGCCGCCGGTGACGAATTGCTACGCACCCTCCATGCGCGCGGCGACATCACCGACATCCGCGCCACCGAGCACAGCGCAGCGAAAGTAGCAGTCGACGGGCGCTCTCGATTGATCACCGCGTCGGGAGAGGTTGCCGAGAACCGCTACGCGGTGGGTCCGTGGGTCGCCGGACACACGTGGTCGAGCGCCTTTCCGCGGCCGAGGACCAACGCCGGCTTCTTCCGACACAACGACCAGCTCGCGGCAGAACTACTGCGGCACAGCCGCTGAACCGTCGGTCGGCCGAACAACGGACCGGATCACGGCGCGATGCGCAGTCCGGCGATCAGCACCCGCGCCATCTTGCGCGGGTCGTAGCGGCTGTCCGTGGCACCGATGCACAGGTTGCCGACCGCCCGCATCAACTCCAATGCGGTCTGCCCCGGGGCGATCTCCCCCGAGTCCACAGCGGCGTCGAGCAATGACTCGCACACCGGAACCAGCCGGTTCAGGAAGTAGCTGTGCAAGGTCTCGAATCCGGCGCTGTCCGACTGCATGGCCTCGGCCAGACCGTGTTTGGTGACCAGGAAGTCGACGAACCGATCGATCCAGAGCACCAACGCCGCGTGCGGTGATTCGCGGCCGGCGAGAAGCTCCTGACCGGCGACGGCGCAGGCCTCCACCTGATGTCGGAAGACGGCGACGACGAGGTCGCCCCGCGTCGGGAAGTGCCGGTAGATGGTTCCCACGCCGACGCCGGCCCGCCTGGCGATATCGCGCACCGGCACTTCTACTCCCGACTCGACGAACGCAGCCGCCGCCGCGTCGAGCAGGGTCGCTTCGTTGCGCCTCGCATCCGCCCGCTTTCTGGGCTGCTCGGCTTCGGCCTCGGTCACTGTTCCTCCAGCCATCGACAAACGGAACAACGTTCCGTATGTTTGTTTACGGAACGTTGTTCCGCTTACTCGCAGAGTAACCCCTCCAGAGGCCACAAGGAGTTCCCCATGCAATACCGCACACTGGGACGCACCGGCGTCCAGGTCAGCACTCTCTCGCTCGGCGCGATGAACTTCGGTGCCATCGGACGCACCACGCAAGACGAGGCAACCGCGATCGTCGACGCCGCACTCGACGGCGGTATCAACCTCATCGACACCGCGGACATGTACAGCCAGGGACAATCCGAGGAAATGGTCGGCAAGGCGATCGAAGGTCGGCGCGAGAACATCGTGCTGGCCACCAAAGTGTTCAACCCCATGGGCGACGAACGCAATCATCAGGGCAGCTCCCGCCGCTGGATCGTCACCGAACTGGAGAACAGTCTGCGCCGACTCGGTACCGATCACGTCGACGTCTACCAGATACACCGCTGGGACTCCACCACGAGCGACGAGGAAACCCTCTCGGCGCTGACAGATCTGCAGCGTGCCGGGAAGATTCGATACTTCGGCTCCTCCACCTACCCGGCTTACCGAATCGTGCAATCGCAGTGGACCGCACGGGAGCACCGTCTTGGGCGGTTCGTCACCGAGCAGCCGCCGTACTCGATCCTGCAGCGCGGCATCGAATCCCACGTCCTTCCGGTCGCGCAGGAGTACGGAATGGGCGTTCTCGCGTGGAGTCCCCTGGCGGGCGGCTTCCTCTCCGGAGCCATCCGGGCCGGGCGCGAGGCCACCACCAACCGCGCGGCGATGATGCCCGAGCGATTCGGCACGGACACTCCCACGGGACGGGCCAAACTCGACGCCGTCGAGAAACTGGTCGGCGTTGCCGACGAAGCCGGACTGACACTGATCCAACTCGCACTCGGTTTCGTGACGGCTCATCCGGGAGTCACCAGCGCGATAGTCGGGCCGCGTACCGTCGAGCACCTACACTCGCAGCTCGCTGCCGCCGACACCGTCCTCCCGGCCGATGTCCTCGACAGAATCGACGAGATCGTAGCTCCGGGAGTCGATCTCGCGCCGGACGACAAGTTCGACACCCCGCCGGCACTGCTCGAAGCCTCCCTGCGGAGACGCTGACATGGTCAGCTACGGGATCATGACCCCTCCCCAGAACGTCTCCTACGCCGACCTGCTCCGGGTGTGGCGCGAGGCAGACGGCATTCCGGAAATCGAGCACGCGTGGCTGTTCGATCACCTCATGCCCATCGGCGGTGACCTCGACGGCCCGATCTTCGAAGGCTGGACCATGCTGTCCGCATTGGCCGCTCGCACCGAGCGGTTGCGATTGGGAATCATGGTCACCAGCAACCGCATTCGTCCACCCGCGATTCTCGCGAAGATCGCCGTCACGGTCGACACGGTCTCGGACGGGCGGCTGGACTTCGGCATCGGTGCCGGATCACGGCCGAGCGTGCCGATGGCGAGACGGGAGTACGACGGGAGCGGGCTGCCCTACAGCGACGCTGCGAACGCTGTTGCGCGACTGGGTGAATCGCTCACGGTGATTCGTAGGCTCTGGACCGAGAGCGAACCCTTCGACTTTCACGGCAGCCACGTCGACCTCGTCGGGGCGTTCCAGAATCCGAAACCGATTCAGCGACCGGGCCCGCCGATCGTGATCGGCGGCCGGGCGGCAGGAGTGCTGCGCCTCGTCGCCGAACACGCCGACGTATGGAACATTCCCGGTGGGGACCTGGCCGACGCACTGGACAGAGGCAGACTACTCGACCGGTACTGCGCCGAGATCGGGCGCGATCCAGGGGCGATCACCCGATCGATCGCTCTCGGGGTGTCGTTCGAAGAACCCGAGAGGTTGAGAAACGACATCGGCGACGCGGTGGCCGCCGGATTCGATCATGTCGTTCTCATCCTCCCCGGCCCCTATCCCGACGGCATCGCGCAGAGAGTGACCGAGGAGTTCATCGGTCCGAGTACGAGCTCGTGAAGCGTTCTGAGCCCCCGGTACTCGTCAAGGAATCAGGATGAACTTGCCGCGCGGGTGCGTCGACTGCAGCTCGGCGTGTGCTCTCGCCGCATCGGCGAGGGGAAACGTCTTGGCAACCGTGACCTCGAATACGCCTGCACCCGCCTGCTCCAACAGCACCGGGGATGCGAGGCGTCGACGCTCCATACTGACCGGCCCACCGACGGTGAGGAACCCGTCTGCCGAAGCTCGCCCGAAGGCGGCCGTGCTGACCAATCTCGCTCTGTCCGGTAGTAATTCGAGAGAGACGTCGACGGCCTCCTCGGTGCCCACCGTGTCGATTGCCGCATCCACCCCATTCGGTGCGGCTGCTCGTACCCGGTCGATCAGTCCGTCGCCGTATTCGACGGGCTCGACACCGTAGGACCGGAGCGCGTCGTGGTTCTGTTGGCGCGCAGTCCCGATGACGGTGGCCCCGCGCTCCAGAGCGAGCTGAACCACCACGGACCCGACGCCGCCCGCCGCCCCGTGCACGAGAACAGTGTCTCCGCTCGTGACATCGACGGATTCGAGTGCGTCGTAGGCCGTTCCAGCCACGGCGAGTACTCCCGCAGCAACGTTCCAGTCCAACGCTTCCGGCTTCTGGAACACGAACCGCGCAGGAACCAGAATCCTCTCGGCGTACGTACCGTTCTGGCCGGAGACAACCACCGCGTCGCCGACGGCGACAGGACCGACCGGGCCCTCGACGGTTCCTCCGACCGCCACCACGATGCCCGACGCCTCGCTGCCCAACGCAATCGGAAGCTTCGACCCGTCGGTACCGAAGGCGCCGCTGTAGCTCTTGTAGTCGAAGGGGTTGACGCCGATCGCCTTGACCTCGACCAGAACCTGGCCCTCGGATGGTTCAGGCAGCTCTCGTTCGACGATCTCGATGACGTCCGGTCCACCGTAGGACGCTGCAACTGCAACTCGTGTCATGCGCGGTACAACGGTCACCACGACGCAAATGTTCCGCTCAGATCCGCAGGCGCGGCAGTCCCCATTCCCTACCGAGCAATTCGTACGAGCGCAGCCGGTCCGCATGGTCGTATGTGACCGAGGTGAGCACGAGTTCGTCCGCATCGGTCGCTTCCTGCAGGGCGTCGAGCTTCACCGCGACCGTCGCCGCAGATCCGACGATCTGAGTGTCCACTCGATCAGCGACGAGCTCGTATTGCTCGCCGGTCAGCGGTGCCACGTTCTTCGGATCCGGGTACTCGATCGCACCTCGACCGCTGCGAATGCTGTGCACCCATTGCGGGAAAGACACTGCCAGCTCACGGGCCTGCGAATCCGTTTCTGCAACAACCACATCGGCCGACACCGCCACGTACGGCGAGGACAACCGGGCCGACGGCACGAAAGCACGGCGATACTCGTCGATCGCCTCGAGAGTCGTCCCCGGGCTGAAGTGATAACTCGCCGCGAACGGCAGACCGCGGGCACCGGCCTCACGGGCAGTCGGCCCAGCGCTGCTGCCGAACAGCCACAGCGCCACATCGGCCCCGACACCCGGGCGTGCCGTCAACGGCACCCCGTCGCGCTCGTAGCTACCGGCAAGCAGCGCAACAAGGTCGTCGAGTTGATCGACGAATTCCGAGACCTCAGCGTGCGGCTGCTGCAGCGCAGCCAGAGACGCAGCCAGCAGCGGGGTCGTTCGCGGGGTCGCCGCAGCGGGCGCCACTGGGAACAGTCCACCGTGTTCCGATGACACCGCGTGCTCGGGCGCAGCCTGCTGTGCACCGGTCAGGGCTGCTGCTCTGCGCTGCCCGGATCGACCCACACCAAGATCGATACGACCCGGATACAGCGCGTCCACCGTTCCGAAGGACTCCACTACGGCAGCAGCTGTCGTGAAACCGAGCTGGACCGCAGCCGATCCGACACGAATGCGATTGGTGGCAGCCGCAATCAAACCCACCAGTACGGCAGGCGCAGAACTGGCCGCAGCGACGAAGTGATGCTCGGCAACCCAGTAGCGCTCGTAGCCCCACTCTTCGGCCTGTCGTGCCAGATCGAGCGAATTCCGGAGCGCCTGAGCAGTGCTCGACCCAGCGCTGATCGGTGCCAGGTCGAGAACGGACAGCGGCACGCGCGTCATCCGGGCGTCTTCTCCCCTGCTTCGACAGCCACCGTCAGCCGGTTCTCCGCCGGCGCGACCGGGCACGTCGCGTAGTCGGTGAACGCGCACGGCAGGTTCGCCGCTCGGTTGAAATCGAGTGTCACGGAGCCATCCTCGGGTTCCGCCACAGCAAGGATCCGCGCTGCCGGGTACGTGGTGACCCCGCTCGTGGCATCGGTGAACAGAACCTTCAAACCAGTGTCGTTGCCGCCGAACGCAACCAACTGCTGGGCTGTACCGGCCAGCTCGAAATCGAGGGTGCCCACCGCAGTGTGGTGGTGTTCGAGACCCTCGACCACGGCACCTGTCGTCACGGTGACCGGGGCGTCGTAGGGCGTGAACGTGGCGCGGGCCACGAACTCCTCACTGGGCTCGAAGGCCGGTATTCCGTTGTAGGACTGCAGGGTCGAAGCTTTAGGATCGTGGACCCGTAGCGCCACCGCGCCGGTGCGGCGGATGACCTCGATACGGCGTTCACCGTCGCCGACGAGGATCCCGGGCGCACCCTCCACCGGATTCAGAGTCGTCACCCCGTCCACTCCCTCGACGGTCACCGAGTCCGCATCGGCCCGCCATCGGCCGGGCAGATCGGCAACGATCTCGAACTCGTCGGTCAGCCAATACAATCCGGTCAGCGACAACCATCCCAGTGGATCGCCGTAGGACGCTTCCCGGTCCGCGTGCCACTGCTTCCAGTCCTGCTCGAATTCGCTCACGATGCTCGCACTCCTTCACGCTGTTGGTACGGGTGACGCAGACCGAGGTGATCACGCAGCGTGTTCCCGGTGTACTCGGTACGGAAACTACCGCGATCCTGCAGCTGTGGGACGACTTTGTCGACGAACTCGTCGAGCCCGGCCGGCGTGATGTGCGGGACGAGGATGAACCCGTCGCACGCATCGTTCTGGACGTAGCTGTCGATGTCCTCAGCTACCTGTGCCGGCGTTCCGACGAACTGCTGCCGGGTCGTCACCGCGATGATGAGCTCCCGGATGCTCAGGTTCTCGGCCTCGGCACGCTCACGGTACTGCTGCGCAAGGGTTCTCGGGTCACCGTGGCGAGCGCGACCACGGGTGATGCTCACGTCACCACTCGGCTCGACGTCGGGCAACGGTCCGTCCGGGTCGTACTCGGACAGGTCTCGTCCCCACACCTGCTCCAGAAACGAGATAGCAGTCTTGCCGCTGACCTGCTGGTGCCGAATATGGTCGGCCTTCTCGGCTGCATCCTGGGCCGAGTCCCCGAGGACGAACGTCGCGGCGGGCAGCACCTTCAGGTCGGCGTGCTCGCGGCCGTATTTGGCCAACCTTCCCTTGACGTCGGTGTAGAACTTCTGCCCGTCCTCCAGCGTCCCGTGGATGGTGAAGATCGCATCCGCCTTGGCCGCACCGAACTCACGACCTTCGTCGGAATCGCCGGCCTGCAACAACACCGGGTGTCCCTGCGGACTGCGCGGCAACGTGAAGCGGCCCGTCACATCGAATTGAGGACCCGAATGCGAGACCGTGCGGATCTCGGATTCTCGGCCGAAGACACCTCGATCCCGGTCGACGACGAACGCATCGGACTGCCACGAATCCCAGAACTCTCGGGCGACGTCGATGATCTCGTTCGCTCGCACGTAGCGGTCGGCCCGGTCGAGGTAGCCACCGCGTCGGAAGTTCTCTCCGGTGAACGCGTCGGACGAGGTCACCATGTTCCACGCCGCGCGCCCGTCGGACAGGTGGTCCAGCGAAGAGAACTGCTTGGCGAGCTCGAAGGGCTCGTTGAACGTGGTGTTGATCGTCCCGGCGAGTCCGAGCTTCGTCGTCACCGATGCCAACGCGTTCAACACCGTGAGCGTGTCCGGACGGCCGACGACGTCGAGATCGTGAATCTTGTTGCGATGCTCGCGTAATCGCAGACCTTCGGCGAGGAAGAAGAAGTCGAACAGCCCACGCTCTGCGGACTCGGCCAGGTGGACGAACGAATCGAATTCGATCTGGCTCTTCGACGCCGGGTCGGTCCAGACGGTGGTGTTGTTGACGCCAGGGAAATGCGCGCCGAGGTGGATCTGCTTCTTGGTCCGCTTCGAGATCGTCACCGACTGTTCCTTTCGGGTGCTGCAAAACGATTTGTCGGACGAGCCAGGCCGAGGCGCTCGCGCACCGTCGCTCCGGTTCTGCTGTCCGTGGCCGGGAGTGTCTTCACTCCCGACGGAAGCGCGAGCGGCACGAGGGTGACCCCGTCCAGTCCCGCGGATTCGGCCGCTCCGAGTAGCAAGTTCAGCCCGGCGACGTCGCCCACGTACTGCAGCGATTGCGGCGTACGTACCCGGCCTGCCCAGTTGTCGAGCTGCGCCAATTCTTCGGCCGCGGTCTCCGACACCAAGGTCTCGACGTCGAGTAGCACGAACACGTCCACCGGGTCGCGGCCCTCGGCCACGACGGCCCGTCGAACACGCGCCGCGAGGGCAGCTGCGCCCTCGATCGAGTCTGCAGCAATCCGCACGATGTCCGCTCTGGCGGCCGCTACCGCGGTGGATTCGGCGGAGTGGGCGCGCACTGCTACCAGTGGCTGTCCTTGAGGTGACCTCGGCGTGATGGACGGCCCTTTCACCGAGAAGTGCTCACCTTGGAAGTCGATGTAGTGCAACTTGTCTCGGTCGACGAACCGACCCGTCGCAGCGTCTCGAATCTCGGCGTCGTCCTCCCAGCTGTCCCACAGCCGAGTGACGACCTCGATGGCCTCGTCGGCCTCCTGCCACAGGCTCTCTTCGTTCTGCTCGCCCTTACGCCCGAACAGTGCTGCCTGCTCCGCGCCGCCGGACACCTCGACCTGCCAACCTGCGCGACCGTGTGAGGCGAAGTCCAGACTCGCGATCTGCTTCGAGATATGGAACGGCTCGGTGTGGGTGACGGTGACCGTCGGGATCAAACCGATGCGTTCGGTGAGCGCAGCAGCCCGGGCTGCCACGGCAACCGCCTCGAGGGTCCGGGAAGCGAAGGAGTCTGCGAGGAAGACCAGATCGATCCCGGCCCGGTCGGCCGCGCGGAGTTGTTCGATCCAGAATGCCGCGGTGAACACTTCCTCGGCGCGAGAATCCTGTCGCCGCCACGCCTGTGGATGTGCGCCGGTTCCCCTCGGTTCGATTGCCGTGACGAAAAGCTTGTCAGACACCGGTACCCACTCTCTGTGTCGCTGTTCCTGGGATGGCCGCGAGCAACTCGCGGGTGTATTCCTGCTGGGGTTTGTCGAATATCGAAGCAGTGCTGCCATATTCGACGATCACACCCGACTGCATCACAGCCACGGTGTCGCTGATCTGGCGAACCACGGCCAGGTCGTGCGAGATGAACAGATAGCTCAGACCGAACTCGGATTGCAGATCGCCGAGCAGCGAAAGAATTTGTGCCTGCACCGACACGTCCAAGGCCGATACGGGCTCGTCGAGCACCACCACCTCCGGTGCCAACGCCAGTGCCCGAGCGATTGCGACACGTTGACGTTGACCACCCGACAACTCGGCCGGGCGACGCGCCAGGTGGTCACTGCTCAGAGCCACTTGGTCGAGCAGTTCCGCGGCACGCGCCGAGCGGTCTCGGGACGTCCCGATCTTGAACGCGTCCAGCGGTTCTCGCACGATCTCGCCGACGCGCAACTTCGGGTTCAGTGATGCGTACGGGTTCTGATAGACGATCTGGACTCGACGCCGCAGCTCCCGCCTCGCCGTGCCACGAAGGCCGGTGACATCGATTCCGTCGAACGTGACCGTGCCCGCGGAGGGTGTTTCCAGGCCGATCGCGATACGCGCCAGGGTGGACTTCCCCGAACCGGATTCGCCGACGACAGAGACGGTTCGACCCCGCTCGACCGTGATCGTGGCGTCTCGCACCGCATCCAGGTGAACGCCTCGTCCGATGGCGAAACGCTTCGACACCGACGAGACGGACAGAATTGGATCGCCCGCACCCGTCCTGGCCGGACGGAGCGTCGAGTTCAGAGACGGCGCGGCCGCGAGCAGCTTCTGTGTGTAGGGATGGGTGGGGTTCGCCAACACCTCTGCAGTCGGACCGGTTTCGACGATCTCACCACCACTCATGACGACCAGCCGGTCGGCGCGATCGGCCGCAACGCCCAGATCGTGCGTGATCAACAGAACTGCGGCACCCGTCTCGGCAATTCGGGCGTCCAGATGGTCGAGGATGCGTCGTTGCACGGTGACGTCAAGGGCGCTGGTCGGTTCGTCGGCGATCACCAGTTCGGGGCGGCACGCGAGAGCGATACCGATCAGTACCCGCTGCCGCTGCCCACCGGACAGGTCCTGCGGGTACTGGCGTGCCCGCACCTCGGGGTTGTCGAGGCCCGCGTCGGTGAGAATGCGGATCGCCTCGAGCTTCGCGGTACGCCGATCTGCCAACCCGTGCACACGCAGCACCTCGGCCACCTGGTCTCCGACGCGTACGACGGGGTTCAGTGAGGTGGTCGGATCCTGCGGGACGAGCCCGATATGCCGACCGCGCAAGCGATTCAGTGTCTTGTCCGACGCGGTGTCCAGGCGCCGGCCGTCGAAGGTCACCGAGCCACTTCGGATCCGACCGTTGCCGGCCAGCAAGCCGATGACCGCGTGGGCCGTGGTGGATTTTCCCGAACCGGATTCGCCTACGACGGCCAGTACCTCGCCGCGTTCGACGGTGAACGAAATTCCGCGCACGGCCGTCGTCGTGCCGTAGCCGACCGAGAGGTTGTCGACTTCGAGGATGGGGCTCATTCGGATCGCCTCTCGAGTGCGTGCCCGAGACGGTGCGCGGACAGCACGACTGCCACGATCACCAGGCCCGGTAAGGTGGTCATCCACCAAGCGGTGGCGAGGAAGTTCCGACCCTCGGAGATCAGCGATCCCCACTCCGGTGTAGGCGGAACAGCGCCGAATCCCAGGAAGCTCAACGCCGAGACCGCCAGGACCGCCATACCGAATTCGACTGCTGCGAGGGCAATCACGGGACCGTACGAGTTGCGGAGGATGTGTCGGCGAAAGACGTCGAACCATCGCACACCCGAGGCGTACGCCGCCTCGACATACAGCGATCGACGCACACGCAACACCTCCGACCGCATGACCCGGGCGAAGTTGGCGATGAGGGTGACCCCCACGGCGATGGCGACGTTGACGGTTCCGAAGCCGAGCGCTGTGACCAGGGCCAGCGACAGCAACAGCGTCGGAATCGAGAGCAGCACATCGACAATGCGCATCAGCACGGCGTCGACGAGGCCCCCGACTGCCCCGGAGATCAGGCCGACGATCGATCCGACGACCAGTGCGATCCCGACGGCGAGCAGTGTCGCGGTCAACGACAGGCCGGAGCCGTGCACCACGCGGGTGAAGACGTCACGGCCGATGTTGTCGGTGCCGAACCAATGTGCCGTACTGGGGGCCTGGAGCTTGTCGGCGGGCACGCCCACCAACGGGTCTCCGCTCGCGAACACGGAGGGGAAGAGTGCGAATCCCAGCGCGAGCAGCAGCACGAGCGCGGACAAGGCAAGCCACAGGTGCTTCAGGGCGTCCGTCAGAACCCGGCGACGCCGAGCTGTCGACGGCACCGGCTCTGCCTCGAGCAACGCCGCTGCCCGAACCTCGCGGTCACGAATCAGATTGTCAGACATGAGCTTTCTCCGGTTCCGCGACCGCGCGCGCAGGCTTGTACTCGCGCACGATGCGCGGGTCTATCAGCGGATACAGCAGGTCCACGGCCAGGTTCACCACAACGAACACCAGCGAGGTCAGCACCACGATGCCCTGTACCACCGGAATGTCCTGGGCCAATACCGAGGTCTGGGTCAGCCGTCCCACTCCGGCCCGCGAGAAGACCGTCTCGACGACGACCGATCCGGCGAGCAGCGTCCCCACCAACACACCCGCGATCGTGAAAGCCGGGATGGACGACAGCCGCGCTATATGCCGCGTTTGCACCCGTAGCCGCGAGACGCCCTTGGCGCGAGCAACATCGACGAACGGCTGCTTCCAGGTAGTCGACATGCTGGTGGCCAACACCTGAGCGATGACCGCACCGGTCGGCAATGCCAACGTGACCGCAGGCAACACCAGTGCAGCCGCTCCGGCGTCACCGAAGGCCGGGAACCACCTCAACTGGAACGAGAACAGTTGCAATAACAGCAGTCCCACCCAGAAGGTCGGTACAGCCACCCCGAGCGGCGGGAGTGCGAACAACAGATTTTTCAGCCACGGCGTTCGGGTGTACGTCGCGGCGTACGCCAGTGCCGACCCGAACACGACCGCCAATACCAGTGCGGTGCCTGCGAGGCCGAGCGTGCTCGGCACGGCATCGAGGATCGCCGTCGTCACCGGCTGTCCGGTGGCGATGGACAATCCGAAATCGCCCTGCACAGCCCCGGTCAGCGAATGCCAATACTGCACCCACACCGGCTGGTCCAAACCGTAGCGGGCCTGCAATTCTGCGACGGCCGCCGCGTCGACCGGTGTGCCCGAACCGGCAGAGTCGACAGCGAGACTGACCGGGTCCGAGGGCAGCAGGAACAGCACGCCGAACGAGATGGTGAACGCGGCCCACAGCACTGCCACTGCCTGCAGTACGCGCTGCCCGAGGTACCGGATCATGCGCTCAGCCAGGTATCGAAGAACTGCAGTCGAGCGGAGGCCTCGAACTTCAGGTCCTGCACTTTCGACGCCGCGCCGACGGCCTGCGACAGCTCGATGGTGGGGATCCACAGTCCGTTGTCGAGCACCTGCTGCTGAGCGGTGGCGAGGATGTCGTTGCGCGCCGTTGCATCGGTGGTCGAGAGCTGATCGGTCAGCGAAGCATCCAGATCGGGAATTGGGTTGCGCGCGTTCAGGTTACGTCCGTCGGCGGCGAACGTGGTGCGCAGAATGTCGCCGTCGGCGCGGGTGCTGTTGTAGTACGTGGAGTCGTAGTCCTTGGTGCCCTGACGTGCTGTCGCCTCGGACGTCGAGACCAACTCGAGCTGCAGGTCGACGCCCACCGCACGTAGCTGCTGCTGCGTCAACTCCAGGATCGCCTGGTTGCCAGCGAACACTGCGGAGTACATGACCTCGAAACTCAGCCTCTGCCCGTCCTTTTCACGGATTCCGTCGGCACCGGGAACCCAGCCGGCGTCGTCGAGCAGCGATTTCGACTTCTCGGGATCGTAGGTGACATCGGCGAGTTCGACGTAACCTGGGGTGGCGCTGGCCAACGTGCTTGTCGCCGTGCGGAAGTCGGGCCCGAGGACGGTATCGACGAGTTCCTGACGGTTGATCGCCGGTACCAGGGCCGTCCGGACGGCGGGGTCTTGTAGCGCACCGCGAGTTACGTTGGGCTGAATGCCGAACGGGACTCCCGGGTTCGAGGTGGTCAGAATTCGGCCGCCGGTCGCTTCGATCTGCGGAGCGTCCTGCGGCAACGCGTCGCTGACGGCGTCGAGCTGATCGGAGGACAAGCTTCCTGTGCGAACGCCCGACTCGGGCACGATGGTGAATTCGATGCGATCGAGATAGGCCTCGCCGGTGTGACCGAATACCGCTGAACCCCAGTTGTATCCGCTTCGCTTGGCCAGAATGACTGAACGGTCCTGCTGGTAATCCGCGTAGGTGAACGGTCCCGATCCGATATTGGTACCCAAGCACCGCGACTCGGCCGACTGCGCCGAGGTCGCGATAGATTGAACTCCGAGCTGAGGTGTCGAACTCGCCTGCAGGAACTGCGCATTCGGTGCTGCGAAGTCGATGCGCACCGTCGAGGGGTCGACCACCGTGGCGCTCTGATAACCGGTCAGATAGCTCGCCGCCAACGGTGCCTTCGCTGCGCCGAGGCCGATGATCGCGTCGAAATTCGCCTTCACCGCCGCCGCGTCGAGCACCGTGCCGTCACTGAAGGTGACGCCGTCCTTCAGCGTGAATGTGAAGGATTTCGCATCGGCACCCACGTCCCACCGCTCGGCCAGCCACGGTTCGATCTCACCGGTTTCGGGGTTCTGATCGGTGAGTGAATCGACGACCTGACGGGTGACGTAGATGGTCTGGTTGGTGCCGGACTGGGCGGGATCCGAGCAGGTCGGGGCCCCGGACAAGCCGTAACGCAGAGTTCCGCCGGGCTGGGCCGGACCGGCGTCGGCGGCCGTGGTGGCGGCACCACCGGCGCATCCGGCGAGGACTGTGGCCGTAGTGGCGATCAGGCCGGCCACCAGGAATGCAGGACGAGTGGACACGTAGGTGTCTCCGATATCTGGTCGATCGCGCGCACGATCCGCATCCGAGCTGGGTGTGCCCAGGAAGGAGTGCGCGCAGATGATGAGGTGAGGTGTGAAGTACGAGTTGTGACGAAATGTCAGCTGCGACAGGTCGAACCGTTGAGGCGGCACAGATCGACATGGAGACGGCGGCAACCGTTGACGAAGCCTGCGGCAACTCGGGTGTTCACGTGCAATCCTCCATCGGTCCCGGCGGTAGCACCCTCACCCGACGAGCGGGGGGTTGCTGCGACGTCATAGAGCCAGGTCTCTCGGTCGCTCTGGATGGTCCTACAGTTTCCGATACTACGAGAGCATCGCCCCGGTTGCCAACCGGGGTAGGAAAACCCGCCGATAACAGACGCGAGAAGCGCGGTCGGACCGACGCCTACCGTTCAGACGGCCAGCGCCAGTCCAGCGCTCCCACTCGCGCAAGATCTCGAATCATCATGCGAGGCAACCTTGTTCAACTCTGGCGCATTTACGAGGTGCACCCAGCAGTCGATCGCTTCGCCGGCATGAGCGAATCGGACGAGGACGTCCATGCAGAGCCAGGTCGCGACCGAGAAGTCATGCTCCGCACCGTCGAGACCGATCAGTGTCAACTCTTCTCCCACAGCAAGCAACGCGCGATCGATATCGGAACCGCCGGGGCCGAGCCACGCCAGCGCTCGTCCGAGTAGCGCCCAGTCTCCGGCGGTCACAGGCTCATCGGCCGATTGTCTGCACAGTTCCGCAGCCGCAGCGAGAGCATCCGCCACCTGCGTCGACACCGAACCGTGGAGCTCAGCGAGAATACCGCGATCGGAGTCGACCAGATCGGCCATGTAGCGCCAGCGGGCAGGAAGCGCCGCGTCCTCTGGCCACAGGTCGGCGGTGCCGAACTGGAGACGGGTGATCATGTCCTTGGGCGAACTGCACGAAAGCGCGGAGCCACACGAGTCGTTCATGTCGATCATCCCCACTGGGTCAACACACAACATTGGACACCGGCTCGACAGTCGCGTTCGGAGATACCGTCGAGCAGTGGCTTTCGTCACCGATGCAAGCAACGCTGCTGTGGTCGTTACGTCCGCCTTGGGAGATATTGAACGCCGCCACCAGCATCTTTGCGACTCGTGGTTGTACAAAACCGACAACGTCACACTTTTGGTCCATATGTAATTGGCCGCATAGTGCCGGGCTCCGACTCCAGCTGGGCCGCAGCGACAGCCAAATGATGCGGGAACAAACGTTCGAATACTTGTCGGTGGGTCGCGGTAGATTCTGTTCATGCTTTCGGGGGACGGCGGATCAGGGGTGGACGGCATCGAAACGGTGCCTCCTGCCCCCGTCGTGTCCGACCCTGTCTTGGCGGGGTTGGTCGAGGCGGTGGAGTCGGCGGTTGCCGAGTTGGCGGGGCAAGGGTCGGTGGCGTGGTCGAACGCCGACCGGCGTGCGGTGATCCAACGCATGGAAGCGCTCACCAGATCGGTGACCGCCTACTCGCACACCTGGCTCAACGAGCTGATCTCACAACACGGCCTCGACGTGTATCCGGGGTCGGTGCCGTGCTCGGTGGCATGGATGCTGCGAATCACCCCACGAACAGCCGGTGCGCGAGTACGTCTGGCCGCAGAGTTGGGTGACCGCACCGCACTGTCCGGCGAACCGCTACCGCCTTTGCTGCCACACACCGCTGCAGCGGTGCGGGCAGGGTTGCTCGACGCCAAGCACGTGCAGATGATTCGTGAGTTCTTCCGGCACCTACCGTCGAGTGTCGATCCGCAGACCCGCGATCGCGCCGAACAGCAGTTGGTGGGTCTCGCCTCGACCAGACGGCCCGACGACTTCGCACCGCTGGTGGCGCACCTGGACTCGATCCTCGACCCCGACGGCGACTTCGACGAGAACGAAGACGAAGACAAGAACGCGAACCCGAGGCCACGGAAACGGGATGCGTTCTTCTACCTCGGTGAGCAGGGTTCCGACGGCATGTCAGAAGGAAAGTTCTGCGTCGACTCCGAACTACGCGCCTACCTCGAAGCCTTGTTCTCGAAAGCCGCGAAACCCGGTGTGAACAATCCTGCCGACCCGACATCGGTCGTCCACGAGGATGAAGCTGACAGCAAGTCCACTGCAGAGCAGCCCGAGCCGACGTCCGAGCCGTCGTCCGGTGATGCCGGGTCGAGCGATGCAGGCCTGTGGGATGGGACGACCCGCAACGGGGACAGTGACTGCAGTGACGACGACTGCGGTGACGAGGACTGCTGCGAAGGCGACTGCGGCGAGTGCGACGGTGACGACTGTGGTTGCGGCACAGGGTTTAACGGCACAGCTGCAGCCAAGGACGCAGCGGCACCCAAGGACACCAACGACGATGCCGGCTCCGGCAGCGCTGCTGAACCCGGCGGCCACGCCGACGCCGACGCATCGGACACCGCTGCTCGCGACGCTGCCGCCGCGCGGGATCTACGCACCCAGAACGAACGCCGCCACGACGCCCTGAAAATGGCGCTCCGGCACACCCTCGCCTCCGGCACCCTCGGCACCCACCGCGGCCTACCCGTCACCGCCATCGTCACCATGACCCTCAAAGACCTCGACGCCGCCTGCGGCTACGCCATGACCGCCACCGGATCCCGCGTCTCGATCCGCGACGCCATCCGCATGGCTTCGCACGCCCACCACTACCTCACCGTCTTCGACGACAACGGCAGAGCCCTGTACTTGGGCCGATCCAAACGCATCGCCTCCGCCGACCAACGCATCGTCCTCATCGCCCGCGACCGCGGCTGCAGCTTCCCCTCCTGCACCCGCCCGGCGACCTGGTGCCAGTCACATCACGTCGACGACTGGGTCGAGGGCGGACCCACCGACATCGACTCCCTCACCTTCGCCTGCGACATGCACCACGCACTCGTCGGCACCGAACCCGGAAAGTGGGCCACCACCAAAACCACAGCCGCACATCGCTACCCGGGCCGCACCCTGTGGCACCCACCAACAGGGATGGACCCCACACGCCGTGGGCTGATCAACCACGCACACCACCCCGAAGAAGTCCTCTACCCACCCGACCACCACAGCGACACAGGCGACACCGGCGACGAAGAACCACGACAACCCGCCTGACGACCCACACCACCACCACGGCACAGCCCTGTCAGCCGCACCACCCGGCCATCGACACAGCCCTGCCTCCGGCAGGACTGCAACGCAGATACCGAATCCCCCATTGCGTCGACCCACAGTTGCGCTCGATACGACCAGGGGGTTCCATCGATACAACCATCACAGGAGGAATACGAGCTCATGGCGTACGACGAGCTTCTTGCGGACCGCATCCGCGACGCTCTCTGGGACCAGGAGAGTCTGCGTGAGCAGATGATGTTCGGCGGTCTGGCGTTCATGGTGCGAGACAGAATGGTGGTGTGTGTCGGCACCGAAAACCGTGCCTTGCTCGTTCGCGTGGACGGGGTACGCGAACCCGAATACCTCCAGCTCGATGGGGCCCACCATGCCGTCATGGGCAAGGGGCGGTCGATGGGTGAAGGCTGGATCACCGTCGATGCAGAAGCGCTGACGAGCGAACAGGCACTGCAGTTCTGGGTCGGTGCAGCTCTGGAACACCACGCCGACACGTCGGGCTGACAAACATTGCTCGGCGATACCGCACCCCACTCGGGCCGTAGTGGGGCATCACTGAACCGGGCTCATTCGAGACTCTTCTCGAAGGGGTGCGATCCGACTGTTCTGGACGGCAAAATTCGGTCGTAGAGCGGGGTGTATCCAGCTGCCAGGTACAGCGCAACGGCCTCGGGCTGATTCCAGCCGGTCGTCAGGTAGACCCTGCGATATCCGCGATCACGTGCGCTGCGTTCCAGCTCGGCCACGACGAGTCTGCCGAATCCCCTGCCGCGGTGCACTTTCGATGTCCAAATACGTTTCAGCTCTGCGGTTTCCGAGTCGTATTTCCGGTACGCACCTCCGGCAACAGGAACGCCATCGGCCAAGGCAATTACCAACACACCACCCGGCGGTGCGAACTCCCGGGCGGGATAGGACTTCAGTTCCTCGTATTGGACACCGGGGCTCCGGCCGTACCGGGACGAATATTCGATCGCCAGTTCTTGCAGCAGGGGCGTCGCCAGCCGATCGTGCTGATCGACCTCGACGAAGTCCACGCGTCCTGGACCCGTGTCACCAGTGCGAATGATGACATCGAACGTCGCGCTCATGTGTTTCCTGTCTCGATTAACTGTCGACCAGATCAGCGACCAGCTTCCCGGCCGACGTCAACTCTGCTCAGTTGTCTAACCTTCCTTGCGGGGTAGCCCGGGCGGGTTGATGACGGACTCGGTCACTGCCTCGGACAGCAGGCCCCAACGATCGATCACCTTCTGATAGCTGCCGTCCTCGATGGCGTGGTTCACTGCGTCCTGCACGGCGTCGATGAGCCCATTGTCCTTCTTGGTCAGTACTGCTATTTCACCCTGCAGCGCATCTCCGGCACCCGAGAACGTGCCGATGATCTTGGTTTCACCACCGGTTACCGCGTGATAAACCGCGGACGGATTGGGTCCCAGGTACCCGTCGATACGGCCTGACCCGAGCGCCAGGTAGTAATCGGAGGTGTTCTGGTAATAAGCGATCTCGGCTGGAGCCAGACCCTCGGCTACGTTCTGCTCGTTCCAGTCGACCAGCAACTGCTCTTGGTTGGTACCGGAGCCGACACCGATCTTCTTGCCTGCGCTGTCCTGACGCTTCTCGACTGTCCAATCGGTGTCCTTCTGCGCCTCGAAAGCGAGGTTGTCCAGTCGATAGGTCGCGAAGTCGTACTTGTCCTTGCGCTCCTCGGTGACGGTGACATTGGAGATGAACACGTCGTTCTCGCCGGAGTCGATCTTTACGAAGTTCTGCGACCAATCTGCGACCTGAAGATCGACGTCGAGACCGAGAATGTCGGCGATCAGGTACGAGAAGTCCACCTCGGACCCCACGATGGTGGTGTCGTCGGTCGCGTAGAAACGCAGCGGTGGCGCGGTACCGCCCGCCCCGGTGACGATCAGGGTGCCGCGATCGCGAATCGCTTGCGGCACTTCGGCTGCGATCTCGTCGACCTTCTGGGCGCGAACGCGGTCGGCCTGCTCGGGTGAAAGATCGAACGATCCGCCGTCCTCGGTGACGACCTGAGATTCGGCAGTGGGCTCGCTGCATGCTGTCGCAGTGAGTGCCAGGACAGCGAATGCGGACGCTACTACCGCGAGCCTACGAGATGATCCGGACATGACTTTCCCCGTTCGTGGGTGCAGGTGAAGTGTGAGTGACAGCTATAGAACGTGAGCGAGGAACGACTTGGTGCGTTCCTCCTGGGGTGAATCGAGAAGCTCTGCAGGAGAGCCTTGTTCGACGATGACGCCGCCATTCATGAAGACGACGGTGTCGGCGATCTCGCGGGCGAACCCGACCTCGTGCGTGACGATCACCAGGGTGGCACCATCGCGTGCCAGGCCGCGGATGACCTCGAGAACCTCTCCCACCAATTCGGGGTCGAGCGCTGACGTCGGCTCGTCGAACAGAATGACTGTGGGACGCAGGGCAAGTGCACGCGCGATGGCGACCCGCTGCTGTTGTCCGCCGGAGAGTCGTCGCGGATAATCGTGGGCTTTCGCGTGCACCCCGACTCGTTCGAGGAGAGCCAGCGCCTCGGGTTCGACGTCGGAACGCGTGCGCTTCTGCGCAGAGATCGGGGCTTCGATGACATTCTCGAGGACCGTCAGGTGAGGAAACAGATTGAAGTTCTGGAACACGAAACCGATCTGGGAACGCTGCCGCAGAATCTCCTTGTTGCTGAGTTCGTGCAGTTTGTTGCCTTTGCGCCGATATCCCACCAGATCACCGCCGATCCGGACCGTGCCCTGATCCACCTTCTCCAGATGGTTCAGAGCGCGCAGCAGGGTCGACTTGCCCGAACCCGAGGGGCCGATAATCGCGGTCACCTCACCGGGACGTACGAGGAGGTCGACGCCTTTGAGCACCTCGAGCCCGCCGTAGGACTTGTGGACGCCGCGCACCTCGACCGCGTATCTCGTTGCGGCAGTGGATGTGGATGTGGAGGCATCGAGAGTGGTCATCGGGTTGCCCCTCTCGGCGCGAAGGTGACGTTGGAGAGCTTGTGGCGAATCTGCTGGATCGGCGTCAGCGGAATGTTGCGTACCGCGCCCTTGGCGTAGTGCCGCTCGACGTAGAACTGCACGATCGACAGCACCGACGTCAGAATGATGTACCAGACGGTCGCGACCATGAGCAGCGGAACCACGCGCCCGTTGCGTCCGTATATGACCTGCACCTGATAGAACAATTCGGCAATGGCCATCACCGACACGATCGACGTGCCTTTGAACAGACTGATCACCTCGTTGGCTGCGTTGGGGAGAATCCCTCGCATCGCCTGCGGCAGAACGATCTTGAAGAACTCCCGCCTCTTCGGAATACCCAGCGCTGCTGCAGCTTCGAGTTGCCCCTGGTCCACCGAGATGATGCCGGCCCGAACGATCTCGGCGGAGTAGGCCGCTTGGTGCAGGGCCAGCCCGATGATGGCCGCCGTCGATCCACTGATGACGTTGTTGACGTCGAATTGAAAGAAGCTGGGACCGAACGGAATTCCCAACGACAGAGTCTGGTACAGGTACGCAATATTGAACCAGAACAGAAGCTGCACGATCAACGGGATGGAACGGAAGGCCCAGATGTAGAACCAGGAAATAACCTGCAGCACAGGATTGTCGGACAGCCGGGCCACCGCCAGGCCGATACCGATGGCGAAACCGATCAGCGTTCCCCAGAAGGTGAGCTGGATGGTCAACCACAGCGCCGACATCACCGATGCTGCAGTGAAGTACTGCGCAAAGGTGCCCCAATCCCAGCCGGGGTTGGTGACGAAGCCGTGCAGGAACTGACCGACCACGATCAGCGTTGCGACCGCGATCACCCAGCGCAACGGGTGCCACGTGCGTGCAACGACGAGCTGTTCGTCGGGAATGTCGTCCGTCGTATCCGCAACGGGTCGAGAGTCGAGTTGAGTCACCGGAACCGCCGGGTCGGATGGGCAGCGATCATCGCTGGGTTGCCTTTCGAAGATTTCGTGCTGTGAGTACGCCGATCGGTCAAGCGTGCGTACAGATGCAGATGTTCATCGGTCGTGCCTCCATCGGTCCTGGCGGTAGCACCCACACGCCGTAAGGGCGGGGTTGCTGCGACGTCATCGAACCAAGGTCTCTCGGTCGCTCTGGATGGTGACAGGAACGTACAGAACAATTTATCGAAATGTCAAGTGCAGGTGCGCATTCGGTTACAATCACGATGATTTCAACCCTTGCCACCGGCGCAACCGCCCCCGGGTTGGATCTGTGGAGGGTCGACGAACTCCACCACCCTCGTGCGAGAATTCGACCCATGCACGTGCGGAAAGCCAGGATCGGTGACGATGGCTTTCGAAGAACGCCGCGCTATCGGCAGCTGAACGCAGCGAGTGTTGTCTTTCTCGGTTCGCTGGTCGTGATCGGCACGTTCCAGGCGGCCGACACGTCCGATTCGATACGTCTGGCCACTCACAGCGCCATCCTCGTGGCGATCGCAGCCGCAATTCTGTACGCGCTCAGGCGAACTGACCGAAATCCGACGTGGCTCCTTCCCCGTACGACACTGATTCTGTTCGGTCTCGGCAGTCTCATGTATGTCGTCGCAGGCGACTATCTCCCTGCTGTGATCGCCGCGATCCAGACTGTGATCCTTCCGCTGTTCATGCTGGACGACCGAGTGAACGCCCTCTATCGGTACACCCCCGTCGTGTCCTGAACCGCGGTCTCGAATCACCCTGATTTCAACCATTGCCTCGCGCCTTCGACACGGCAAGGGTTCCTAGCGACAGCGTCGACGAAAGGAATGGGTCGCCACGATGCCGAACGAATTTGCCCCGTCGAAGAACACCGCAATTGCCATGATCGAACGCAGGATTTCCTCGTCTGCCGCCGAATCCTGGGACTGGCAGCTCGACGCACTGTGCCGGGGTCAGGACTCGGAGATCTTCTTCTCCCCCTCGGGTGAGGGGCGAACCGCGCGTCGCCAACGCGAGGATCGCGCCAAGCAGGTGTGCGCCGGCTGCGGAGTGCTCGACGCCTGCAAGCGGTTCGCGTTGGCAGCCAACGAACCGTTCGGAGTGTGGGGCGGCATGACGGCCCGCGAACGGCTGGTGCATCGGGCCAACTCGCGACGCGACCACGAGCGGCGGGCGAGTTAGGCCGCGTCGAGAAGATGGTCCGCAGCTCGCCGGATGGTCCACAATGGAGGGGTGACCGATATCGAGAAGCCCCTGCCGTGGACGTACCTGATGGACATGGACGGAGTTCTGGTCCACGAGGATCACCTGATCCCCGGTGCCGACACGTTCCTCGCCGAGCTGCAGGCCAACGAGATCCCGTTCATCGTGTTGACGAACAATTCGATCCGCACCCCACGTGACCTGCGCGCACGTCTCGCATTCACCGGCTTGGACATTCCGGAGAAGTCGATCTGGACCTCTGCTCTCGCCACCGCCACCTTCCTCGGTAATCAGCGGCCCGGCGGCAGCGCGTATGTCGTCGGCGAGTCCGGCCTGACCACCGCGCTGCACGACATCGGTTACACCCTCACCGACTCCAGCCCCGACTACGTGGTGCTCGGGGAGACCCGAACGTACTCGTTCGAGGCCATCACCACCGCCATTCGTCTCGTCGAGAAGGGTTCGCGCTTCATCGCCACCAACCCCGACGCGACCGGTCCGTCGCGCGAGGGTTCGCTGCCCGCGACCGGTTCGGTCGCCGCGCTCATCACCAAGGCCACCGGCAAGGAGCCGTACTACGTGGGCAAGCCCAACGCGTTGATGATGCGGTCGGCGCTGCGTGCGATCGGCGGGCATTCCGAGAACACGCTGATGATCGGCGACCGGATGGACACCGACGTGCTCTCCGGTCTCGAAGCCGGGCTGCAGACCATCCTGGTCCTCACCGGAATCTCGACGGTCCAATCCGTCGAGCAATATCCGTATCGACCGACCAAGGTCCTCGATTCGGTCGCAGACCTGGTGGGCCGCACTCAGAACCCGTTCTGATGACACTCGAATTCGTACTGTCCCGGCAGGATCACCACGTCGTCGGACTGGGCGTCCGGCACACTTTTCCCGATGTCGCCGACGCGGTGGCCGCGGTGCGGGAGGGCCGAAACGTCGTCGGCGCAATTCCTTTCGATATGTCCGACGCCACCGCGCTGATCGAACCGGAGGAGTTCTACCGACTCGACGGACCCTGGTCGACGTCGGACGAACTGCCGCCGCTACCGGCGGTCACCGTCGCGCGACAGATTCCCGATCCGGAAGTTCATGTGCAGCGAGTGCGCGATGTCGTCGAGCAGCTGAAATCCGGTGTTGCCGAGAAGATCGTGCTCGCACGGGCCATCGAATTGAGCGCGGATTCACCGATCGATCCCGCCTCGATGTTGAGCGCGCTGGTTTCCCGCGATCCGATGGGCAACGGCTTTTTGGCGGACCTTTCTCCCACTGGCGACTTGGGTGGGCGCATCGTCGGCGCGAGCCCGGAACTGTTGGTTCGCAAGCGCGGCAATATCGTCACCTGCCATCCGTTCGCCGGAACGGCTGCGCGTTCCACCGATCCCGACGAAGAAGCACGCATCTCCGCGGCGTTGGCGGCCAGCGCCAAGGACCAGGCCGAGCACCGATTTGTCATCGACGAGATCCGTGCTGCGTTGGAGCCGTATTGCGAGACGCTCGATGTGCCCGCGTCACCACAACTCAGCAGCACTCCACAGCTGTGGCACCTGTCGACGCCCATCGTCGGCACCTTGGCCGATCCCGCGACCTCGGCGCTCGATCTCGCGCTGGCACTACATCCCACCGCTGCCGTCGCCGGCGTTCCCCGAGCCGCGGCCATGGCTGCGATCGCAGACGTCGAGGGCTCCCGCGGCTTCTACGCCGGAGCCGTCGGGTGGACCGACGGCAGCGGCGACGGCGAGTGGATGGTCACGATCCGCTGCATCGAACTCGCTGCGGACGGACTTTCTGGAACGGCCACAGCGGGCGGCGGCATCGTCGTAGATTCCGACCCCGATGCCGAACTGAACGAGACCACGGCCAAGTTCCGCACGGTACTCAGCGTTTTCGAGCACTGACGTCGCTCCGGTCACCGCTACCGATCGCCCGTCGCGTTGAGATCACTGTGAATCGAACTGTGTACATCGACGATCGACAATGGTCAGCTTGTTGAATTCCACACTGCACCGGCGCAATTCGGGCAGTTCTTCAACCAGCGAAAGGTACCGACATGTCGGTGGACACTCTTGTCGAGAACGACACAGCTCTGCGTGCGATCAAGATCGGCGGCAATCTCGGTGCCCGCATCGAGGGAGTACGACTCGGTGGCGACCTCGATGCGAACACCGTCGAGTTCGTTCGGCTCGCTCTGCTCGAACACAAGGTGATCTTCTTCAGCGGCCAGCACCACCTCGACGACGAAAGCCAGTACGCGTTCGCGGAACTACTCGGATCGCCGACCACTCCGCACCCCACGGTCACTTCTCGCGGCACCAGAACGCTGTCCATCGACTCCGACTACGGCAAGGCCAACAGCTGGCACTCGGATGTGACCTTCGTCGACCGCATCCCGAAGGCCTCGATCCTGCGTGCGGTCAGCCTCCCGGAATACGGCGGGAACACCACGTGGGCGTCACAGACTGCCGCCTACGCGCAGCTTCCGGATTCGTTGAAGGCGTTGGTCGACAACCTCTGGGCGACCCACTCGAACACCTACGACTATGCGGCGACAGCGGCAGAGAAAATTCAGAACTCGAAGATCGCGGAGTACCGGAAGGAATTCCAGTCCACCTACTTCGAGACCGAGCATCCGGTGGTGCGAGTACACCCCGAGACCGGTGAGAAGACTCTGGTTCTGGGCCACTTCGTGAAGAACTTCATCGGGTTGTCGACCAAGGAGTCGCAGACGCTGTTCGATCTCCTACAGAATCGAGTGACCAGGCTGGAGAACACTGTTCGCTGGACATGGAGCCTCGGCGACGTCGCCATCTGGGACAACCGCGCCACCCAGCACTACGCCGTCGCAGATTGGGACGATCAGTACCGCCGCCTCGAACGCATCACCCTGGCGGGCGACGTGCCGGTGCACCCCAACGGAGAGAAGAGCCGAGTGGTCGCCGGCGATGCCGCACACTACTCCCTCATCGACAAGCCGCTACCGGTGACACTCTGACCCAGCTACTTCAGCGCCTGGTCCAGATCCCCGATCAGGTCCTCGGTGTCCTCGAGACCGATGGAGATCCGCACGACGCCATCGGTGATGCCCACTGCGGCACGACCTTCCGGCCCCATCGCGCGGTGCGTGGTGGTGGCCGGGTGGGTGATCAGCGTCTTGGAATCGCCGAGGTTGTTCGAGATGTCCACGATCTTCAGGCCGTCGAGCAACTCGAAAGCACGCTGCTTGCCTGCGCCCTCGGGGGCATCGAGCTCGAACGTGACGACCGTGCCGCCGCCCGACATCTGCGACGTCGCCAGCTCGTACTGCGGATGTGACGGCAGGAACGGGTATTTGACCCACCGCACCGCCGAATGCCCTTCGAGGAACTCGGCGATCTGCAGCGCGGAGTTCACCGAATGCCGCACGCGCACCGGCATCGTCTCCAAGCCCTTGAGCAGTGTCCAGGCGTTGAACGGGCTCAGCGCCGGGCCGGTGTGCCGCATCAGCGTCTGCACCGGACCGTCGATGTACTCTTTCGATCCCAGGATCGCACCGCCGAGTACCCGGCCCTGACCGTCGATGTGCTTGGTGCCGGAATACACCACCACGTCGGCACCGAGTTCCAGGCTGCGCTGCAGCAGAGGCGTCGCGAACACGTTGTCCAACACCACCGTTGCGCCGGCGGCGTGCGCCATCTCGGACACCCGCCTGACGTCGACGAGCGACTGCATCGGATTGGACGGAGTCTCGAAGAACACCGCGGTCGTCGGCACCGACAGCGCCTGCTCCCACTGCTCGAGGTCCTCGCCGTCGACGAAGACGGTCTCGACACCCCAGCGCGGCAGAATCTCGTTGCACACCACGAAGCAGGAACCGAAAAGGCTACGCGCAGCGACCAATCGATCGCCGGCCTTCAACAGTGCGCCGAGCGCGGTGAACACTGCCGACATTCCACTCGACGTGCCGAAGCACGCCTCGGCACCCTCGATCAGCCGCAACCGCTCCTCGAACATCTTGACCGTCGGGTTGCCGTAGCGCGAGTACACGAAATGATCGATGTCACCGGTGAACGCCCGCTCGGCGGCACCGGCACTCTCGTAGACGAAACCCGAAGTGAGATACAGCGCTTCGGCGTTCTCGTCGAAGCCCGATCGCATCAGACCGCCGCGAACTCCCAGCGTTCCCTGACCCACACCGTCGGGTAGCGGCTTCTGAAAACCCCCGCCTCTGGGAATGTTCGTCACGACTGCCTCCAGGGCAACCCGACCGCACGCCACCCCACGGCACCGCGGTGGCCGTCAGCATCGGTGGCACCTTCGAAACCGTCGAGCACGTTGTAGGACGGGCCGATCCCCGCAGCCGTGGCGGCCTCGGCCGCACCGATGGATCGCTGACCGGAGCGGCACAGGAACACCACCGGCCGATCGCCGTCCACGCCTGCGGCTTTCAGCTCGTCGACGAAGCCGGTGTTGCGAGCGCCGTCGGGGTAGCTCACCCACTCGATCAGGTGGGTCGGGCGATCGATGCCGGAGGTGTCGGGTACGCCGACGTACTGCCACTCGGCGTGCGTGCGGACGTCGACGAGAACGGCATCGGGGTTGCTCTGCAACAACTCCCACGCCGCCTGCGGGGTTATGTCACCTGCGTAGGTCACTGGATCAGCCTTCCGTCACTTGCTGTTACGTCACACATACCGAGATCAGACATTGCACACCAACCACGTGTCGTTCACCCGGACGAACTTCCATTCGTCGTCGGATCGCGCTCCGGATTTCTCTTCCTTCAGCGGTACCGTGACGACGCCGCGGTCGCCGTTGACCTCGTACCCCGTGGGCACTCCGTCGATCGACGTCTCGCCGTTGCGTTCCACGTCGCCTGCGCGGTCGGTGCGGTACTGGGCGTCGTCGCCGGGAATCAGGCGCTCGACCTGATCGGCGCACGTGTTCGCGCGCAGCAGATCCGCGTCACCGGTGTTCTGTGCTTCGAGGAAACCGTCGACGGCGTCGGTGAGCAACTGCGCCTGTGTCACGTTGTCCTCCGCGGGGGCGAACTTGGACGCCGCAAAGATGCCGACGAGCAGCACGACGACGATGCCCGCAGCGATGATGAACGGCCACGCGGTGGGCGGACGCTGCTCACCGGAGTCGGCGGCCGCTTTGGAAGCGTTGTTGCGCGCTTCCTCACGACTGTCGACCCACTGCTGCCTACGTTCACTCCACGACGCCATGTAGGCAATCTTCCTCGATCCGACGGGTCTGCGTTCAGCTGGGTCCTGCAGTGTGTGGGTCCTTGTAGTAAGTGGGTCCTTCAGCGAGTGGGCCCGACGGGGATGTCGCCCTTCAACGTGATGCGATGCATCTTGCGGTGCTCGGTGCCGTAATCGCGGTTGGCGTAGTGCGAGGTGCTGCGGTTGTCCCACAGCACCAGATCTCCCAGACGCCAACGGTGGCGGACGATGTGCTCGGGCTTGGTGAGGTGCGCGTACAGCAGATCCAGGATTCCGCGGCTCTCCGCCTCCGAGACGCCCACGATGTGGGAGGTGAAACCCGGATTGACGAACAGCCCCTTGCGGCCGGTTTCCGGATGCACCCGCACGACGGGATGTTCGACGGGAACCAGCGCGGTCACTTCCTTGCCGTCCCACACGTTGCCCTTGCCGCCGCGCTTCTGCGCGAGGTAGTAGCCGAACTCACGGTTGCCGTCGTGAATTGCGGTGAGCCCGTCGATCATTCGGCGAACCGGAGCGGACAGGGACTCGTAGGCCAGTTGACTGTCGGCCCAGTTGGTGTCGCCGCCGTGCGGAGGTAGTACGACGGGCCGCAGGATCGACCCCATCGGTGGGCGCTCCATGAATGTCACGTCGGTGTGCCACACGTCGGCGAAACCGTTGTCCTGGCTGTCGAGGGCATAGACCTCGGGGGCGACGTGACCACTGTCGTGCACGGGGTGCCCGGCGGTGAGGTCACCGAGTCGGCGGCCGAACTCGATGTGGCCTGCGTCGTCGATCGACTGACCTCGGAGCACGAGAACCTTGTGCTCGACGAGAGCTCGGCGGACGGCGTGGATCTGCGCATCGGAGGCCGACGCGACATCGAGACCGATGACTTCGGCACCGAACGACGGGCCGAGCTTGTCGAGAGTGAGCGAAACTGTCTGTTCCAGAGTGGTCATGTGTCCTCGAATCCGAGAGACAGCGGTGCGCCTACTGGTCGCGGCACGGCCGTCGAGGGAGGGATCCCGTCCCGACGACGTCGGGGAACAGGGATTGGGCGTCGGGTCAGGTCACCGACAACACATGTTGGTGCAGGTGCGACAGAAGTCGACGGTGAACCGTCGGACCAGGTATGTCGTCTGCACGGGTCAATTCCTACCGGAACCCGGGGAATACGGCAAGTTGCCCACTGCCCCAGCTCAGGTTGTCCTTAATTTATGCTGGGGTGTCCGCACTTCCCTCGAAGAAGGTAGCTCGCTGCACATGACTGATCAGACTCGTCCACTCCGCGTCGCCATCGTCGGTGCCGGACCGGCAGGCATCTACGCCGCCGACGCGCTCATGAAGTCCGACCACAATGTCAGCGGACCGGGCGTGAGCATCGACCTCTTCGAGCGGATGCCGGCCCCGTTCGGGCTCATTCGCTACGGCGTTGCCCCTGACCACCCACGCATCAAGGGCATCATCACCGCCCTGCACAAGGTGCTCGACAAGCCTCAGGTTCGCCTGCTCGGCAACATCGACTACGGCACCGACATCAACCTCGACGACCTGCGTCGCTTCTACGACGCCGTCATCTTCTCCACCGGAGCCAACGCGGACCGCGCACTGAACATCCCCGGCATCGACCTCGACGGCAGCTACGGTGCCGCCGACTTCGTCTCCTGGTACGACGGCCACCCCGACGTCCCCCGCACCTGGCCCCTCGAGGCCGAGAAGGTCGCCGTCCTCGGCGTCGGCAACGTCGCCCTCGACGTCGCACGCGTTCTCGCCAAGACCGGCGACGAACTGCTCCCCACCGAAATCCCCGCCAACGTCTACGAAGGCCTCAAGGCCAACAAGGCACTCGAAGTGCACGTCTTCGGACGTCGCGGCCCGGCTCAGGCCAAGTTCACCCCGCTCGAACTGCGCGAGCTCGACCACTCGCCCAACATCGAGGTCATCGTCGCCCCCGAGGACATCGACTACGACGAAGGCTCCGAGCAGGCTCGCCGCAGCTCCAAGCAGATCGACATGGTCGCCAACACCCTGCAGGACTGGGCCATCCGCGACGTCGGCGCTCGCCCGCACAAGCTGTTCCTGCACTTCTTCGAGTCCCCGCACGAGGTACTCGGCGAGGACGGCAAGGTCGTCGGTCTACGTACCGAACGCACCGAACTCGACGGCACCGGCAACGTCCGCGGCACCGGAAAGTACAACGACTGGGACGTCCAGGCCGTCTACCGCGCCGTGGGCTACCTCAGCCAGAACATCAGCCAGCTCCCGTTCGACGAGCAGGCAGGCACCATCCCCAACGAGGCCGGACGCGTCGTCGAATCGCCGCACTCCACCACGCCCGTTCCCGCCACGTACGTCACCGGCTGGATCAAGCGCGGACCCGTCGGCCTCATCGGTCACACCAAGGGCGACGCCAACGAAACAGTCGCGAACCTGCTCGAGGATGCGCCGAGCTTCGCCGGTGCGGCCGAGCCGGACCTCGATGCCGTCACCTCGTTCCTCGAAGGCAAGCAGGTTCCGTTCACCACCTGGGACGGCTGGTACCGCCTCGACGCCCACGAACGCTCCCTCGGCGAAGAAGAAGGCCGCGAGCGCGTCAAGGTCGTCGAGCGCGAAGACATGCTGAAAGCCTCCGAGCCCGACAAGGCCTAGAGCGGCTGGCGCCGCATGTGAGTGTGGAGCCTGCGGGTCGTTCCGCAGGCTCCACTCCTGCCTCGTAGCCCGCTACGAATTTTCACTCACATGCGCGGAGCGCTCTACACCCGAACCGCCAGCAGCTTTCCCTCGGTTTCGATCTTGCGTTGATGCTCGTTGAAATCGGGTGCAGCGCAAACGAACAGCGTGCGGCCGTCGGATCCGCCGAGTCCACACGCGAACACGCCGAGGTCGAAGTCGAGCTGCTCGAGAACCTCTCCGCCCGGCGCGACGTGCAACACGCGCTGACCGAGTGCGTCGGCGATCCACATCGTGCCGTCGGTGTCGATGCAGCAGCCGTCGGCAGCCACCTTCACCTCACTCATGGCCGTTGCCATGTCCGTCGACGACGGCAGTTCACCGAACGTCGCCCAATCACGCCGCTCCCCCAGTGATCCGTCCTCGGCGATGTCGAAGGCACTGACCCGGTTCCCGACCGTCTCGTCGACGAGCAGTTCACCGGAATCGGTGAACGCCATTCCGTTGGGGAAGTACAGGTCCGAGGCCACGACGTGCGCGGACCCGTCCGGGTCGACGCGAATCAGATCTGCCGTCTCGACGGGCGCGAAGTTCATCAGGTCGAATCCGAAATTGCCGATGTACGCGCGTCCCTGCGCGTCGACGAGCATGTCGTTGAGGTTCGCCTTCACGTACGTCGACAGATCGGCATGGACGGTCAGCGAACCATCGTGCTCGCGTAGTAGCAGTTTGTAATCGCGCATCGAGACGATCAGCAACCGCCCGTCGGGTAACCAGCCCAGGCCCGACGGCTGATTGGGCACCTCGGCCTCGACTCGCACATCGGAACCGTCCTCGAGGGCGGATACGACGCGATGGCTGTAGAAGTCCGATACCCAGATCCTCCCGTCGTGCCAGCGGGGACATTCGAAATACGTGTATCCGTCGAGAACGACGGTGGTCTCCGGTTTCATGTTTCGCATTCAAACACCGAGCCAGGTCGCCGCGACGGCGAATCGGCGAGCTGGCATGCTGGGACCCGTGTTCGACGCCCACCTACACATCATCGACCCCAGATTTCCGCTGATCGAGAACCAGGGATACACGCCGGATCCGTACACCGTCTCGAACTATCTCTACGACGTCGACGGGCTCGGGATCACCGGCGGTGCCGTGGTCACCGCATCGTTCCAGGGCACCGATCAGAGCTATCTGCTGGCCGCACTGGAGACGCTCGGACGCGGCTGGGTGGGGGTGGCTCAGCTCGATCCGGAGTGCACGGACGAGGAGATCGTCGCCCTCGACGAGGCAGGCGTGCGGGCGATGCGATTCAACCTCAAACGCGGTGAAACCGACGTCGAGATGCTCACCACGCAGGCCCGACGCGTGCACGAACTGGTGGGCTGGCACGCCGAGCTGTACGTCGACGCGTCGTTGCTGCTCTCGCTCGAGCCGATCCTCGCGAAACTACCGGCGGTGAGCATCGACCATCTGGGACTGTCGACGCAGGGACTTCCCTATCTGTTGAACCTCGTCGACCGCGGAGTACGCGTCAAGGCAACGGGATTCGGGCGCGTGGACCTCGACATCGTCGATACCCTGCAGCAGATCCACCGCGTGAACCCGGAGGCACTGCTGTTCGGCACCGACCTGCCCGGTACACGAGCCCCACGGCCGTTCTCCGAGACCGACATCGACATCATCTCCGGGGCCGTCGGCGGCGACCTCCCCGCTGTGCTCGACGGTAATGCCCGGGCCTGGTATCGGGTCCCCTAGATCAGTACTGCTCCCCCGAGCCACACGGCCGAGGCGAGCAACGCACCGAACAGCTCCACCAGGATGGACAGCCCGGCCGCCTTGGTCGCATGCACGGTCGATCGCCAGGCCTCGGAATGGTTGCGGTGCCTGGGTAGTTCGGCCACGTAGACGCCGGCGATGAAGCCGATGAAGAGCCCGACGACCGGGATGACGAAGAAGCCGACGATGCCGAGCAGGCCGCCGACGATCAGCGACCGCATCGGCACTCCGGCCTCCCGCATCCGGCGGCCCGGCCAGGTGTACTTCACGACGCCGCTCAGAACCAGCAGCACGGTCGCGATGCCGAACACCGTCCACGCGGCGGTGCCGCCGGTAACCCACGCCCACACCGCAACAGCCGCGAAGATCAAGATGGTGCCCGGCAGGACGGGCACGACGATGCCGACGAGTCCGACCAGAATCACCAGGCCGACCAGTATTTCTCCGAGAGCGCTCATGGTGGTCAAGTGTGCACGCCGATCGCCGGTAAGTTGACGCCTGTGCCCCGAACCGCGACTTTCGAACGTCCTGTTTCCGGCGGCGACGCCCTGCTGTCCATCGGCTGCCTGCTCATCGGTGCCATCGCTGTGGTGGCCGCGGTCGTGCTTCTCGTCGGTGTGTTCGACCTGAATTGGGTACTCGGGTACGCCATTCCGCTGGCGACGGCGGTGTTCGCAGTTACCTTGTGGCAGTCGCTGAGTCGCCGCGGCTGGACGTGGAAGGATCTGCAGCTCACGTCGGGTCCACGATCGCTGTGGCACCTGCTGTGGGAAGTACCCGTCGCGTGGATCGCCGCCATGGGCGTCGGCATTGCACTCGCCGGCGCTGTCGACATAGCTCCCGCCTCGGATGCCGGCGGAAGCGCGTCGACTCTCGATGCACTCGACGTGGGTGTGGTCGCCGGAACCCTCACCATCGTCTGCACTGTGCTGATCGCACCGGTACTCGAGGAAGTCCTCTTCCGTCGGGTGATCTTCGGGTGGTTCGACACCCGAACACGATGGCAGATCGCGGTTCTCGGATCCGCGGTGTGCTTCGGGGCCGTCCACGTGCTGCCCGCCATCGCGCTGATCATGGTCTGCATCGGCTCTGCTGCGGCCCTGCTGGTTCGACTGCACCGATCGTTGATTCCGGGCATCGCACTGCACACGATGAACAACGCCGTTGCTACCGCAGCGGTGGTGGCCGCAATCTAGACGGCGCGATCTAGACGGTCGGTCGAACCTTGCCTGCTGCCTCGCGGGCCCGAGCCCGCGCAGTCTCGATGTCCGACGCCGTCGACACCGCAACACCCATTCGCCGCCGGACGAAGCTGGCGGGCTTGCCGAACAGTCGAAGGTCGGTTTCGGGAACCGCGAGGGCATCGGCGACGCCTTCGAACGAGATTCCGTCCGCATCGACACCGCCGTAGATGACCGCCGACGCTCCCGGGGAGAGCAGCGTCGTGTCGATCGGTAGCCCGAGAACGGCGCGGGCATGCAGCTCGAACTCCGAGAACCGTTGCGTACGAAGCGTTACCAGGCCGGTGTCGTGTGGCCGGGGGCTGACCTCGGAGAAGTACACGTTGTCGCCCTGCACGAACAGCTCCACGCCGAACAGTCCCCGACCACCGAGCGCCGTCGTGATTCTCTCGGCCACTTCGCGCGCCGACGCGAGTGCCGCGTCGGACATCGGTTGCGGCTGCCAGGATTCGATGTAGTCGCCCGACTCCTGCAGATGGCCAATCGGCTCGCAGAACGAAGTCCCGTTTATCGCGCGCACGGTGAGAAGTGTTATCTCGTAATCGAAATCGACGAATCCCTCGACGATGACGCGGCCCAGGTCGACTCGACCGCCCTTCAACGCGTAGTCCCACGCCGTTTCGACGTCGGCTTCGCTCCGTACCACCGACTGCCCCTTGCCGGACGAGGACATCACCGGCTTGATGACAGCAGGGAAGCCGATGTGGGACAACGCTTGTCGCACCTCGTCCAACGAATCGGCGAACGCGTACGGCGAGGTCGGCAGGCCGAGCTCCTCGGCCGCGAGCCGCCTGATTCCTTCGCGATTCATCGTCAATTGTGTTGCACGCGCGGTCGGAATGACCACGGAGCGTCTTTTGGCCTCCACCTTGGCGAGCGCATCGGTGGCAATGGCTTCGATCTCCGGGACGACGAAGTCCGGCTGCTGAGCGTCGATCAGCGCCAGCAGCTCTTCGGGATTGCTCATGTCGATCGTGTACGCGTGATGCGCTACCTGATGGCCCGGGGCGTTGTCGTAACGGTCGACGGCAATCACCTCGACACCGAGGCGCTGGAACGCAATGATGACCTCTTTGCCCAGCTCACCTGCTCCGAGGAGCATGACCCGGGTGGCACCGGGCGTGAGTGGAGTACCGATGCGGACGGGTTCTGGGGCAGTCACAGCCCTATTATCCACACCCACATCACTTGGACGCCCTAGTACAAGTTAGTCTCCATTCACAATCGCAGCTGACGAGTCGGAACGAGGCAACAAACGTGGCTAACACTGGTGGACCGCTCGCAGGGCTCCGCGTCGTCGAACTCGCCGGGATCGGGCCCGGTCCGCACGCAGCGCTATTGCTCGCCGACCTCGGCGCAGACGTCGTCCGCGTCCAGCGCGCCGGACAGGTCTCTCCACACGATCACCAGCTGCGCAGCCGCACCATCGTCGAAGCGAACCTCAAGGATCCCGCCGACATCGAGAAGGTCCTCGGCCTGATCGAACGCGCCGACGTCCTCATCGAAGGCTTTCGCCCCGGCGTCACCGAACGGCTCGGCCTCGGGCCCGACGACGCCCTCGCCCGAAACCCGCGACTGGTCTACGGCCGCATGACGGGCTGGGGGCAGGAAGGCCCCTGGGCACAGACCGCCGGCCACGACATCAACTACATCTCCGTCACAGGCGTCCTCAACGCTATCGGCCGCGACGGCGAACGACCGGTGCCACCGATGAACATGGTCGGCGATTTCGGCGGCGGATCGATGTTCCTCGTCTTCGGCATCATGGCGGCACTGTACGAACGACAGAATTCGGGACAGGGCCAGGTCGTCGACGCGGCCATGGTCGACGGCACCGCAGCACTGTCGCACATGATCTGGGCCTGGCGAGGCGTCGGAGCATGGAGCGACGACCGCGGCGTCAACCTGCTCGACACCGGCGCGCCGTTCTACGACACCTACGAGACATCGGACGGCAAGTACATGGCGGTCGGGTCCCTCGAACCGCAGTTCTACGCCCAGCTCGTGACCGGTCTCGGCCTCGCCGATGCAGACCTACCGTCACAGATGGACAAGCCGCGCTGGCCGGAACTGCGCGAGACGTTCACCGCGACATTCCTGACCAAGACCCGCGACGAATGGGCCGCGATCTTCGACGGCACCGACGCCTGCGTCTCCCCCGTCCTCACCTTCGCCGAGGCTCCGAACCACCCACACATGAAGGACCGAGACTCGCTCATCGACATCGGCGGCGTGACGCAGCACCGTCCGGCACCGCGGTTCTCGCGCACCGAAAACGGCGTCCCGACGCCACCGCCCGCCACCGCCACCGACATCGCATCCGTCTGGGCGTAATTCTTTGCGCCGAACTCGAAGTTATGGACGCTTTACGGCTGATTCTCGTCCATAACTTCGAGCTCGCGGTCAGAACACCGCCGCTCAGAACACCAGGGCCGGCTGTTCGGATTCGACGCTCGGTGCCAAGGCTCGATACGCCGCGGCAGTGGCCGCAACCGCAGCCCGAAGCTCCTGCGGCTCACGGGTGTACGGCAGCCGAAGGTAACGCTCGAACGCACCCTCGACCCCGAACCGCGGACCTGCGGCCAATACTGCCCCGAACGCGGGCGCAGTAGCGGCGAGCGCACTCGACACCGGAGCGGGGAGCTGAAGCCACAGCGACATCCCGCCCTCCGAGCGCCGGTACTTCCACTCCGGAACATGTTCGGCCAGGGCATCTTCGAGCACATCTCGACGCTCCCGCAGTTGGGATCGACGGACCTCCAGCGCGGGTTCGGCGTCCTGCAGCAGGAACGACGACGCCAATTGATCGACGATCGAGGTACCGAGGTCATGTGCTGCTCGCGAGCCGGCGAGCTGCGAGACGAGCGAAGGATGCGCTCTGATCCACCCGATGCGCAGACCGCCCCAGAACGACTTGGACGCCGAACCGATCGTGACGATATCCGAACCGGACACCCGTCCGAACGATGCGACCGGTGGCGGCGGTGGCGCATCGAGCCACAGGTCCACCATGGTTTCGTCGACGATGAGCGTCATTCGGGTGTCTCGGGTGATGCGCGCGAGCTCGGCGCGCCCCTCCGCGTCGAGCACCTGCCCGGTGGGGTTGTGGAAGTCCGGAATCAAGTACGCCACCTTGGCGGCGGTTTGCCTTGCGGCACTGCGGATTCCGTCGAGATCCCAATCCCCTTCGACGGGACGGACCGGCACCGGCACCGGCCGGGCACCGACGCGCCTGATGGCCTCGAGTGCATTGGGATACGTCGGGTGATCGATCAGGACGCGGTCACCGGGCGAGGTCAGCGTACCCAGTAGCAACCGAACCGCCTGCTGCGCACCCGAAGTGACCATGATCTGGTCGGCAGTGGTGGGCAATCCACGTTCGACGAAACGCTGCGCGATGGCCTCCCGCAGCACTGCGAGTCCGATGGGCTCCATACCGTGAGTGGGCAGATACGTCGGAAGTGCCTGCAGCGCAGACTCGTACGCTGCCGTCATGGTTCCGTCGGCCGCCGACATGGCCGCATGGCTCATATCCACCACCGGACCCGACGGCGACGTCGACTGAATCAACATGCCGTTGGGGGTCGGCGCGGCAGGCAACGCCACAGTGCTGCGCGATCCCTGCTTGCTGATGAGATAACCCTCGTCACGCAGCACCGAATACGACGAGGTGATCGTGGTACGACTCAGATCGAGAGCAGCGGACAGATCGCGTTCACTCGGCAACCCGACACCCAACGGGATGCGGCCGTCGTGAATGAGCAGTCGAACCCCGTCTGCGAGAGCCCTGTACGTGGGACGGGAGGCCTTGCGCCTGCCGGATCCATCGGCCGACGCGTCGCCGCGCCAGCTTCCGAGATCTCGTGCCAGTGACGTTGCATTGAGCACTCTGGAGGCCATACAGCCCATATTCACCCACTGGCATCGAACTTTCAAGTCCATTGGGCGTTCGACTGGACTGCCTGTCGGCGTCCGGTGGATACTCGACCCATGCCGAGCAGCACCCTCTTCGACACGGCCATCGGGCGATGCGGTCTTGCCTGGAGCGCGGACGGCGTGATGGCCGTGGCACTACCCGAGCCGTCGGACGAGGCGATGCTCGATTACCTGGCCGGCTTCGCCGCTGACCTAGGTCCGGTCGACGCTCTCGCCGAGGACGCGATCGATCGAATCGTGGCGCTCCTCGCCGGGCGCGCCGTGGACATGAGCCCGATCCCGTTGGTGCTCGAGGTTTCGGCGTTCGACGCCTCGGTCTACACCGTGTGCAGCGCGATTCCCCGGGGCGCAACGCTGACGTACGGAGACATCGCGCGTCGACTCGGGGTGCCGGGCGCGGCCCAGGCGGTGGGCGGGGCACTGGGCCGAAACCCGGTACCGATAATCGTTCCGTGTCATCGCGTGCTGGGCGCGGGCCGAGAGGTAGACGGTATGGAGGTCTTGGCTGGGGCCCCTCCGCATGTAAGCGTGGGTTGCCGACAGGAGTGGGTCCTGGCCGGTAGAGCCACAGATGTGGG
>NZ_JBFBKN010000019.1:0-90942 GCF_040702225.1 Rhodococcus sp. NPDC080181 | reverse complement strand
CGATGCGACGTCCTGTTCGCCATGCTCAAGACCAAGACTCTGTACCAACCGCCCACGACACAAGCCGCTTGACAGAAACCATAGGGACACCCCCCTGATCTCGCAAACGCGCTCGCGTTTGCCAGACGCGAGCCGAATTGCCCCGGAATCGGGCACGAAACTCCGCGCACCTGACGAATGCGCGCGCGTTTGCGATTGCCGAACGATGATCACGAGCTTCCCGGTCCAAGGCTCACCAACATTCGACGTCCGCCCCCCGGATTTCGCAAACGCGCGCGCGTTTGCCGAACGCGAGCGAAACAGCCCCGGAATCGGGCACGAATCCGCGCGCACCTGACAACTGCGCGCGCGTTTGCGCCGCCGATCGGGCTCAGGCAGGAGCGAGGAAAGCCGCCAACGCGTCGGCGTATGCCTTCACGTCGCCGGCTCCCATCAACTCTCGGGACGAGTGCATGGCGAGTTGCGCTGCGCCGACGTCGACCGTCGACAACCCGGTGCGCGACGCGGTGATCGGTCCGATGGTCGATCCGCACGGTAGATCCGCGCGATGGACATAGCGCTGAAACGGTACGTCGGCTTGCTCGCAGGCCAGTGCGAATGCACCGGCACCGGCGGAATCGGTTGCGTAGCGCAGGTTTTGGTTGACCTTGAGTACCGGTCCGCCGCCGAGTTCGATGCGATGTGCAGGCTCGTGACGATCGGGGTAGTTCGGATGCGTCGCGTGCGCCATATCGCCTGAGGCACAGATGGATCCGGCCATCGTGCGCAGGAATTCCTCGCGGCCGCCGCCGCGCCCCAGCACGATGCGTTCGAGCACGGTGTTGAGCAGGTCCGAGAACGCGCCGCGGTCGGACATACTGCCGACTTCCTCGTGGTCGAACAGTGCCAGCACCGGAGTGACGTCGGTCGGATTCTCCAGTGCCGCAAGCAAAGCCTGCGTTCCGGCGTAACAGGTGCCCTGGTTGTCCAGTCGCGGCGCACTGACCAACTCGGATTCGACGCCCACGACGGCACTGGGCGCGAGATCGTGTGTCATCAGTTCCCAGCCCAGCACCGAACCGGGATCGACGCCTTCGCGGTCGGCGACGTAGGCGATGAACGACTGCGGTGAATTACCCACGCCCCAAATGGCATTGACGTGTCGCTGCGGGTCCAGGGTGACGCCTTTGCGGTCCTCGGACAGGTGGATCGCCAGCTGTGGAACTCGCAGGATCGGTTCGTCCACCTTGACCAGCACTTCGCGGGCGGTGTTGCCGTCGCGCACGCTGAGCCGGCCGGAGATACCCAGGTCGCGATCGAGCCAGGAGTTCAGCCAGGCACCGCCGTACGGCTCCAGGCCGACCATCTGCCAGCCCGCCGATTCGAGATCGGGGTGCTGCTTCACCCGGAGATTGGGACTGTCGGTGTGTCCGCCGACGATGCGGAAGGGGCAATCACGAGTGGAGCCTGCGGAACGACCCGAATCGATGTGCTCGGTGCCCCACGCGACGAGAGAACCGCCGCGAATCAAGTAGTAGCGGCCTGGTTCGGTCGGCCAGGCATCGGTCTCGTCCAGACGCACGAATCCGGCGTCTTCGAGCTGCACCGACACCGTCCGACACACATGGAACGGGGACGGCGAGACGTCGACGAAGTTGCAGAGACCGGCAGCAGAGGCAGAGGACGACATGGGAACCATTGTGTCAGCCGCCGCGTCGAACACCCCGAGAGCACACACCGACCGGGGGAGAAACATGAAGATCGAGCCGACACCGAACCAACACGTCGCTCACGCAACCACACTCGCCATCGTACGAATGAAAACGATCGAAGCATTTCGTACCCGCGGAATGGTGGTGCACCGTGAGGATGCGACCACGCTCGGTGCGGAGTCGGGTGCACGCTTCCCGCTCGACAACGTGTTCGCCCGCTGCTCGGGTGCGCCCCGGTCGGCGTGGGACGGCATCATCGGCGGCCATGTCCAGGTCATGATCGAGGCGATGCGCGAGTCCGCTCCGGCGTTCATCGCAGGCCTGTCCGACGACGAGTTCCATTCGAAACTCCGTGAACGCGTCGTCGCGCCGTGCGTGTTGGAATCGATGGGTTCGTACAGTTATTCGGTTCCCCTGCTCGCGGCACCCGATGCGCCGAGGCGGGTGTTGAATCTGTCGTCTCCGAATCGAGCTCTGACGTTGTTCGACAGTCACTTCGAGGGGCGCGACATCGACGCTGCGTGGGCTGCGGGTCGCAAGAACACTGCGGCGATCGAGTTCGAGGGAGCGCAGTTGCTCGAACGCGAGGGGGTCTGCATCGAGGTGCTCGACGGCGATTCGATCTATCTTGCGTCGAAGATCGCCGATATGACCACGTTGACTTCGTCGCATTTGGGCGAATGCCTGTACGGCGTACTCTTCGCCGTCCCCAACGCGTACGAATTCGCCTTTCATCGGCCCCGCGACGCCGACGACGCAGTCGCCGCAGCCACCGCACTCGCCGAGCTGGCCGACGTGTTCTCTCGCGATACACCGAGCCCACTGTCGCGCTCGGTGTTCTTCTGGCGAGACGGCGAGTATTGCGACGTGACGCACGGGCCTAAGGGTATCTTCACCTCAGCGTTGACCGAACTACGCGCACGCGCGGCCTGACTGCGATCACGTGCCGACAGACCCGCTATTCAGGCGGCGGAGTGGTCGGTCGTCCCGCTGCAGCGTCGCGAATCCAGTCGGGTACGGGTTGATGATCGCGTTCGGCCATGGTGATGTACGCGCGGGCAGCGGCAGCGGCGACCGTTGGCCGTGGTGCTTTGATGTTGCGTTCGTCGGTGGTGGTCATCGCGGGTCCTCCTGCTCGCTCTCGCCGTCAGTGTCCTCGGTTTCGCGCGGTTTCGCGCGGTTGCGCCAGTGCGCGACGTGCAGACCGGCCCGCAACGGCAAGCAGCACCTTGCGTTCGGTGCTGGCGATGAGAGCGACCCCGACGACGGCCAGAACGCCAACGACGAGCGTTACCCACGACTGGGCGGGCATCCGCTGCTCAGTGCGCCCCGGATACGCAGAACACGTTGCCGTCGGGATCGCTGAGCGTCACCCAGCGAAAGTCACCCATGGTGTGCTGCTGGACCTCGGTCGCACCCGACTCGACCAGCCGAGAGACCTCGTCGTCGAGGTTCTCGGCGGTCATGTCGAGGTGGAGGCGATTCTTACCCGGCGACGGGTCGTCGACCTTCTGGAAGGCCAGTCGATACGGGGCCGAAGCGAGTGCGACGACGTAGAACCAGCCGTCGTTCTCCTCGACGATCGATCCGTCGACCTGTGAGGCCCACCAGCGAGCGAGCGGGCCCGGGTCGGTGGAATCGAACGTGATCATGCCCAGGGTCAGTGTCATGGCGGAAGATTAGACCCACCCACCGACACGAAAATCAGGCGTTGACGATCGCGTCCAGTGCCGAGTAGAAGATGCCGAGCCCGTCGTCGCTCGGGCCGGTCAACGGCTCGGTGGCGTGCTCGGGATGGGGCATCAGGCCGACGATCCGACCGTTTGCCGACGAGATTCCGGCAATACCGCGCTGCGACCCGTTGGGGTTGCTCCCGCTGTAGCGGAACACGACGCGGCCTTCACCTTCGAGCTCGTCGAGCACGCTCTGCGATGCCTGGAATCGGCCCTCGGCGTTCTTGACCGGAATCAGGATCTCGGCATCCTGCTCGTATCGCGACGACCATGCCGTGCCGGCATTCTCGACCTTCAACCATTGGTCGCGGCACACGAAATGGAGGCCCTCGTTGCGCGTCAAAGCTCCGGGAAGCAGTCCGACCTCGCACAACACCTGAAAACCGTTGCAGATCCCCAGGATCGGCATCCCGCCCTCTGCCGCCTTGACCACTGACTCCATCACGGGAGCGAAGCGGGCGATCGCACCGGCTCGCAGATAGTCGCCGTATGAGAATCCGCCGGGGACGACGATGGCGTCGACGTTCTTCAGATCGGCGTCGGCGTGCCACAGGCTGACGGCCTCGCCGCCGGCGAGAGTCACGGCGCGGGATGCGTCGACGTCGTCGAGAGTTCCGGGGAACGTGATGACTCCTACGCGGGCGCTCATGAGATACGGGTCACTTTCCAGTCCTCGATCACCGTGTTGGCGAGCAGCGATTCGGCAATTTTCTCGAGTTCGGCGTCGTCGACGGAATCGTCGATCTCCAGCTCGAAGCGCTTGCCCTGACGCACATCGGACACACCGGAGATTCCCAGCCGGCCCAGCGCACCTGCGATGGCCTGACCCTGCGGATCGAGAATCTCGGCCTTGGGCATGACATCGACTACGACTCGGGCCACGAAAGCGCTCCTTGAAATACGTACAGCAAGACAGTTACCGGCAGGTGGGAGTCTACGCAGCCCTGGCCAGCGGAGTGAAACCGCGCTTACTGTGGGGTGCATGCGGCTGACACACTTCGGACATTCCTGCGTTCTGGTCAAACTCAACGGCACCACGGTGCTGTTCGATCCCGGCACGTTCTCTCACGGATTCGAGGGCATCACCGGACTCGACGCCATCCTGGTCACTCACCAGCACCCGGATCATGTTGATCTGCAGCGACTTCCCGCGCTTCTCGACGCCAATCCCCGCGCCGAGCTGCACGCCGATCCCATGACGGCAGGCCAGCTCGGAGGAAAATGGATCGCGGCCCCGGCGGGCAAGGACTTCTCCGTGGGCGGCATCACCGTCACCGGAGTCGGCGGCACGCACGCCGTCATCCATCCGGAACTGCCGGAGATCGACAACACCGGTTATCTGCTCGGTACTCCGGAGAACCCGGGGCAACTGTTCCATCCGGGTGACTCGTTGTTCGTTCCCGAGCAACAGGTCGAGGTACTGGCATTGCCCGCGGCAGCGCCGTGGTCGAAGCTGTCCGAGACGGTCGAGTTCCTCCGTGCGGTGGCACCGAGGATGGCGTTCCCCATTCACCAGGCCGTCGTCGCGGAACAGGCGAGGGGCATCTACTACGGACGCTTCAAGGACATGTCCGACGCCGAAATCCGCGAACTCCCCGAGGAATCGTCCGTCTCGATCTAGCCGGTGACCTCGGGCGGGAGGGTGCCGATCATGGTCACTTGCGTTCCGTCCCACTGGTAGTCGATCGTCGCCGGTCCGCCGGTCGGGTTCGCATTGGCGTCATCGGCGAGTGGCCAGCGGTAGTTCACTGTGATCGTGTCGGCGGACTGTGCCGCCACCGACGTGAACCCGTACGGCTCCAGCGTCGCGGTGCCGAGGTACTCGGCGTCGTGAAAGAAGAGCAGATGTGTCGGCGAGCTCACCGTTGCCCCGGACGGGAGCGCTTCGACCCAGGTGAACGACGCGCACGGATCGCCCATGTCGGTGGCGACCCACGGTGAATCTGCGAACACGAGCGGCAGCGAGTCCACCGCCTGCGGTACCGGCCCCCACGTCAGATCCAGGCACAGCGGCTCGGCTTCCGACGGACCCATGGGAACCAGGTCGCTGGCCTCCTCGGGTGGCGTTCGCTGCGGCTGCGCTCCCTCGGTCACGGTGGCCGGGTCGGGTGTCACCGTCACCGAGCTCGTCGCCGTGGTCGTCGGAACGGCCGAGGACGGTGCTGCCGACGGCGTTCCTTGCTCCGATCCGCTGCACGCGACGAGAGCTGTTGCACCTACTGCGAGGAGCAGAAGTCGTTTCATGAAGACCGCCTGGTTCGATTTGCCCGACGCCAGGTATGTACCCTCGCAAACATGTTCCGTTACATCTCATTTCGATCAAGGGGCCTGAACCCTGCCAGCGCAGGCGATTCTTGCTCCACTCCCCGCCCGGTCCGCGGTATTTCAGGCGGAAGCTGCCACAGAGTGGAGCGCCAGTTGCACTCGTCAGTCGAGCCGAACCAATTCCTGCAGTGCCGACTCGTCCACCGCGTCGAGTCCGTCCAAGAATGCAGCAGCGAAGGTACCCGGACGCGACGTCGAGCGAGCCGCAATCTCCGACGCGACCGCCACGTGCGCGTGCGCGGCGACGGCACCGATCAACGCAGACGGAGAAACGGAACAGTACGCAGCCGTCAGCGCACCCAACGCGCATCCGGTGGCCGTAACTCGTTGCAGCAGTACGCTTCCGCCGCCGATCTTCACCGTCGAGCCTTGCGCGAAGATGTGGTCGACCTCGCCCGAGGCCGCTACGACCTCGGCGCGGTCGAGGAGAGAACGCGCCGCGTCGACGGAATCCGCCACGTGCGCAGACGAATCCACGCCCCGCGATCCACCCTCAGCGCCCGCGAGTCCCATCACCTCGGAAGCATTCGCGCGAATCACGCTGGGCCGATTGGCAAGTAGCTCGACGGCCACCTGAGTCCGCCAGGGAAGACCGCCCGCGCCCACCGGATCGAGTACCCACGGCTTCCCCGCTGCTCGCGCGGCAGCGGACGCCAGACGAGAACTTTCCACCTGCGCGGCCGTCGGAGTTCCGAGATTGACCAGAACCGCGTCGGCGATCTCGGCGAAGCCGGCCGCTTCCTCCGGATTGTCGACCATCGCCGGAGCCGCACCTGCCGCGAGCAGGGCGTTGGCGACGAATTGCACCGACACCGTATTGGTCAGACACTGCACCAGCGGATTGCGATCACGCAGCAGTCGATGCGCGGCAACGATGTCGTCCAGGGTCACACTCGAGGCATTCATCGCTGTCGAGTCTACGACCGCTGCCACCCCGTTCGCGTCAATGGACCACCCCACCCCCTTCGGATCAATGCGCCTTTCTTGCAATCTGAGTGACTGAAAGCCACATTGATCCCAATTGGAGGTACAGAGCAAGCCGGGGGCGGGGCGGGGGTTGGGGCGGGGCGGGGGTGAGTCAGCGAGGAGTCAGGCGACGCGAGTTTTGGTGCGCGGGATCCATTCGTAGACTCCGGCTGCGGCGTTGTGGTGCAGGGAGAGGTCGATGGCATCGAGGATTGCCTGTCGCGGCGCGGAGCGTCCGAGTTGCTTGGCGCTGATGGCCAGGCGCACCACTCCCCCGCGTCGGGCGTTGCGACCGGCCCCGAGTACGAGTGCTTTGAACCACCAAGGTTCGGCTTTGAAGCCTTCGCCGATTCCCCAGACCCGGGCGCGGATGGTGCCGTCGCGGTCGAGGTCGTGAATACCGTTCAGCGAGGCGATCATTCGGAATCCTGCATCCGGGAGCGCCTCGATGGCTCCGGGTGAGGCGATCCAGCGCGGAGCGGCGAACACTCGGGTACGCAGGCCGGTCTGTTCCATGACGCGGTCGGCGGCCATCAAGCGCAGTCGAGCTTCGTGACGCGGCAGTGCGGAGAATTCGGAGCGTCGACGCTTCGTCGCGGCCTGGTCGTAGCCGTGCAGAACGATGGCGTCGCCTCCGTCGCGTCGCGTCCGCAGCCATTCCTGGGTGGGCACGTCGGCTGCGAGACGGTATTTGTCTTTCAGCCGCGGTGCGACGAGCAGCGACAGCGGGACGCCCCGTCCGTCGAGTTCTCGTGCGAACTCGGCGGCGTGCTCGTAGGTGTCGTTCTTGATTCCGCTCACCGACACGATCAGGCGTCCAGACATGACTCGAGCCTCGCACACCAGCGTGAACGAGGCTCGACGTCGATGCAGACAGAAGCTAAACGGCGATCGTTTCCTTCGGCAGGATCTTGTCGATCGCGGCGAGCACCTCGGGTGCGTCCGGCTCGGTGCGCGGGCGGAAACGGTTGGTGACGACGCCATCCGGGGAGATCAGGAACTTCTCGAAGTTCCACTGAACGTCTCCGGCGGTGCCGTCGGCGTCCTCGGTCTTGGTCAGTTCGGCGTAGAGCGGGTGCCGGTTGTCACCGTTGACGTCGACCTTCTCGGTCATCGCGAACGTGACGCCGTACGTGGTGGAGCAGAAAGTTTCGATTTCTTCGGCGGTGCCGGGCTCTTGGCCACCGAACTGGTTACACGGCACCCCGACGACCGACAGGCCACTGGCGGAGTACTCGTTGGCGAGCTTCTCCAGCTTTTCGTACTGCGGGGTCAGTCCGCACTTGGATGCGACATTGACCACGAGGACGGCCCGTCCGGCGTACTCGTCGAGCGAGGTGGGCGCACCACCCAGCGTGTTGATGCCGATGTTCTGAACTTCAGTCATCATCCGAACTTACCTGTGAGTACCGACAGAATGGAACCGACGCACAAAAGCAAGTACGACCCCGCTGGTGGCAGGGCCGTACTTGCGTTCTTCCGAACCGGGCGACGGGGGGATGCGCGTCGCCCGGCAGGTTCTTATGCCTTGGCGGCGTTCTTTTCGATGATGACCTGCTTGTCGGCAGGCCGGTCGTCCTCGGGGAGGTGGTCGTCGACCATGGTCTCCTCGTCGAACGGGTGCTTGCCGTCGAGCACCTCGGTGACTCGGGCGGCGTCGATCGTCTTGGTCCACGTACCGACCAACAGAGTGGCAACGGCGTTACCGGAGAAGTTGGTGACGGCGCGGGCTTCGGACATGAAGCGGTCGATTCCGACGATGAGCTGAACACCGTCGAGCAGTTCCGGGCGGTGGCTCGACAGGCCGCCGGCGAGAGTCGCCAGGCCTGCTCCGGACACTCCGGCTGCGCCCTTGGAGGCGATGATCATGAACAGCAGCAGCGAGAACTGCTCCCCGATGGAGAGCGGCATGTTCATGGCGTCGGCGATGAAGATCGAGGCCATGGTCAGGTAGATCGCAGTGCCGTCGAGGTTGAACGAGTAACCGGTGGGGACGACGATGCCGACGGTGGTGCGCTCGACTCCGACGTGCTCCATCTTGGCGATCAGACGCGGCAGGGCCGATTCGGAGGACGACGTGGCAACGATGAGCAGGTACTCCCGGGCCAGGTACTTGACCAGCTTGAAGATCGAGAAGCCGGAGACGAACTTGAGAATCAGGCCGAGGAAGAAGAAGACGAAGATGAAGCAGGTGATGTAGAAGGCCAGCATCAGAGTGCCGAGCTGAATGACTGCGTCGAAGCCGGTCTTGCCGACGACACCGGCGATGGCACCGAAGGCACCGATCGGGGCGAGCCACAGGATCATCGTGAGGATGCGGAAGACGAGCTTCTGTACTGCGCCGATGCCCTTGAGGATGCCTTCACCCTGCTTGCCCATGGCCTGCAGGGCGAAACCGACGAGGATGGCGACGAACAGCGTCTGCAGAACAGAACCGGCCGTCAGCGACGAAAGCAGCGACGTCGGAATGATTCCGGCGATGAAGTCCATCGTCCCGCCGGCTTCGTGGGCGGTGTCGGCGAGCTTGAGTCCGGCGTCGTTCGGCGTGATGTTCAGTCCGTCACCGGGCTTGATGAGGTTGCCGACAACCATGCCGATACCGAGGGCGATGGTCGACATGCCGATGAAGTAAGCGAGCGCCAGGCCGCCGACTCGGCCGACGCTGGCTGCGGCGCGTACCGATCCGATGCCGAGGACGATGGTGCAGAAGATGACCGGGCTGATCATCATCTTGATCAGGCTGACGAAGAGCGTGCCGAGGATCGACAGGTCGGACGCGAAATCCTTGGCCACCAACCCGACGATGATGCCGGCGATGACGGCGATGATCACCGCGATGTAGAGCCAGTGCGTTCTGTCGCGCTTCTTCTTCGGCTCGGACGACGGATTGTCGTTCCGCTCAGCGTCGGTGCTGATAGTCATGGACGTTCCTTAGTGTTCCGGTGGTGCGTGAATGTGGCTGGTGGCTTCGTGATCGCCGGAGTGGAGTGAGGTGGGTCACCCCTGCTGAGAGATGATGTTGCTGCACCCAGTGACTGGAGTCACCTATACGTTCATTCTGTTCACATCGATGTTTCTTGTCCGAAAGGAATGTGTTGTCCTCGAAGCGGCCGCTGAGCGTGGCGGGCCAGGTTTTGGTCCTGCAACTGGTCGTCATGGCCGTCGTCGTTCTCGCCGGCGGGATACTGACGATCCTCAACGAGAGGTCCAACAGCGACGACGCCACCCGACGTGAGGTGACGGCGATCGCGGTGAGTATCGCCAACGAACCGTCGACGCCGCTGGCCATCGAATCCGACGACCCGACGTCTCGTCTGCAGCCGGAAACGGAGAAGATCAGGCAGGTCACCGGGGTCGATTTCATCGTCGTCATGGCTCCCGATCGCACCCGCTTCACGCACACCACCGTCGACCTGATCGGTAAACCGTTCAGCGGCAACATCGATCGCGCACTGCTCGGTGAGACGTTCACCGAGACGTACGTGGGCTCTCTCGGCCCGTCGATCAGAGCGGTCACACCCGTCACCGATACCGACGGCGAGATCGTCGGTCTCGTGTCCGCTGGAGTCACCCGCCAGAAGATCAGCGATCAGTTCCTACAAGGCCTGCCGTTGATCCTCGCCGTCGTGCTCGCGGCCTTCGTCGTCGCTGCGGCCGGTTCGACGCTGCTCAGCCGCCGGCTACGGCGTCAGACATTGGGAATGGCTCCGGCCGAATTGCGGACGATGTACGAGCATCACGACGCCGTTCTGCATTCCATCGGCGAGGGTCTGTTGGTGTTCGGACGCAGCGACGAGGCGGAGTTGGTCAACGACGAGGCCCGACGCCTTCTCGACCTACCGGACGGGCCGGTGTCGCTGACGTCGTTGCCGGAGTCGATGCAACAGATGGACACCGGGATCGTCCGCGGTGAGCTGCACCTGACGAAAGATCGTGTACTCGTCGTCAACCAGGATCCGGTCATGTGGGAGGGCAAACGCCTGGGTAACGTTTTGACGATTCGCGATCAGACCGAGTTGCGTTCGTTGATGGGCGAATTGGATTCGGTGCGCAGTTTCGCGGAGTCACTGCGCTCGCAGGCGCACGAGGCGGCGAATCGCTTGCACACGGTCATCACGATGGTCGAGCTCGGTCGGCCCGAAGAAGCCGTCGAATTCGCGACGGCCGATCTCGAACTCTCGCAGACTCTCATCGACCGGTTGATGAACGCGGTAAGCGAGCCTGCGCTCGCGGCGCTGTTGCTCGGCAAGGTCAGCCAGGCTGCCGAACAGGGCGTCGAGCTGACGATCACCGACGACACGGCGATGGAACACGAAGGGGTTCTGACTGCTCGCGAATTGGTGACGCTGGTCGGCAATCTGATAGACAATGCGATCGATGCCTCGAAAGAATCCGACCAGCCGTGGGTCGAAGTGACGGTCCGCGACGCCGACGGTGAACTCGTCGTCCGAGTGGCCGACAGCGGTCCCGGCATGCCGCCGGAAACCTTGAAAGCTGCTCTCCGGCGCGGATATTCGACCAAATCCGGATCTCGCGGACTCGGCCTCGCGTTGGTGACGCAGGTGATCACGCGGCACGGTGGCACGTTGACCTCGGAAGTGACGTACGGGTCGGTGTTGGTTGCGACCATTCCGGGGGCGACGTCGTGATCCGCGTACTGATCGTCGACGACGAACCGCTCATCGCCGAGGCCCACAAGACGTACGTCGAGCGGACGCCCGGTTTCGACGTTGCCGGCGTCGCGCACACCGGCGCTGCGGCCATGCGATTCGCCAGCACCGAACCCGTCGATCTGGTGTTGCTGGACATCGGCCTGCCCGACGCCAGTGGCATCGACGTCGCCGCGGCGCTCGGCGGTCTGCGTCCGAGCCCCGACGTCATTGCCATCACCTCCGAACGTGATCTGTCGGTGGTGCGTTCGGCAGTGGCGCACGGCATCGTGCTGTATCTGCTCAAACCGTTCACGTTCGCTGCGTTCCGAGACAAGCTCGAGCGCTATCGCGAATTCCACGATGCATTACCCGCCGGCGAGAACGCGTCCAGTCAGCGAGACATCGACCGTGCGATGGCACATCTGCGCACGGCCGACGAACGCGTCTCCACCCCCAAAGGCATTGCCCCACAGACGATGGACGGCATCACAGCCAGCGTCAAGGAATCCGTCGACGGCCTCAACGCCTCCGAGGCGGCCAAGGTTGTCGGCGTATCCCGGGTGACGGCCTGGCGCTACCTCGAACGACTGGCCGACGACGGCCTGGTCACCCGGCACACCGAATACGGTAAGGCCGGGCGACCGCAGGTCCGCTACGTGTGGCGTTAGAGCGGCTGGCGCCGCATGTGAGTGGAAATTCGGAGCAGGCTACGAGGCAGGAGTGGAGTTTGCGGAACGACCCGAAAGTCAGCCACTCACATGGGCACCGGTCTTCTCGACGATCCAGGCGTACTCGAAGGCCGCTTCTTTCCATTTCTCGTAGCGTCCGCTGACTCCGCCGTGTCCGGCGCTCATTTCGGTCTTGAGGAGCAGGTCCGAGTCACCCGTCTTCGTGGCACGCAGGGCCGCAACCCATTTGGCCGGTTCGACGTACAGGACGCGGGTGTCGTTGATGGACGTGATCGCGAGGATCGACGGGTAGTCCTTGGCCTCGACGTTCTCGTAGGGGCTGTACGACTTCATGTAGTCGTACACCTCCTTGTCCGCCAACGGGTTACCCCACTCGTCCCATTCGATCACCGTCAACGGCAGCGACGGGTCGAGGATGGAGGTGAGTGGGTCGACGAACGGCACGTTGGCCAGGATGCCGTTGAACAGCTCGGGTGCGAGGTTGGCCACCGCTCCCATCAGCAGTCCGCCTGCGCTGCCGCCGTCGGCGACCAGATGCTTCGGTGAGGTACGGCCGGTGTCGATCAGATGCTGTGCGGCAGCGATGAAGTCGGTGAACGTGTTCTTCTTCTGCAGCGTCTTGCCCTGGTCGTACCAGTGCCTACCCATCTCACCGCCGCCGCGCACGTGTGCGACGACGAAGACGATGCCGCGGTTCAGCAGGGACAGACGCGCCACCGAGAACGACGGGTCCATCGATGCCTCGTACGATCCGTAGCCGTACAGCAGCGTGGGAGCAGGACCCTCGGGGACGTCCTTGCGAGCGATGACCGACAGCGGAATCTGTGTTCCGTCCGGCGCGGTCGCCCACTCTCGGTGCTGCACATAGTCGCCGGCGTCGAACTCACCGAGAACCGGCTGCGATTTGCGGAGCAGCAGTTCGCCACTGGCGATGTCGAGGTCGTACACCTGACCGGGCGTGATGAAGGAGGTGTAGACCATCCGCAGCAGCGGCTGATCCCATTCCGGGTTCGAGCCCGCACCGACGGAGTAGAGCTCCTCGTCGAACTCGAGCTCGCGGTACTCGCCGTATCCGTCGTCGGTCAGCGGCCAGATCGACATGCGGGTCAACGCTTCTCGGCGATAGGTGAAGATCAGGTGTCCGGCGAAGGCGTCGATGTCCTCGACTCGGACGTCATCGCGATGCGGAACCAGAATGCGCTGATCGAGTGGATCGCTCACCGGGGCCTCGGCGAGCAGGAAGTTCTCGGCCTTCTCCCCCTCGGTGCCCCAGCCGTTGACCGAGCCGTTGTGGGTGATCAGGAAGCGATCCTCACCGGCCACGACGGCGTGTTCGATGCTGTACTCGATGCCGTCCGTGCGCGGCAGCACGACGCGGAATTCGCCCTCGGGATCGGTGGATTCGAGGACGAGGCACTCGGAGGTGATCTTCGAGCCGACCCAGATCATCAGGTACTTCTCGCTGCGGGTGGAACCGAATCCGACCCAGTAGCTCTCGTCGGGCTCGTGGAAGACCTTGACGTCCTCGGCCTTACCGAGCGTGTGCCGCCAGACGGTGTCGGGACGCCAGGACTCGTCGACCGTCAGGTAGAAGACATGCGTGGCGTCGGCGGTCCAGGTGGCACCCGGCGCGACGTTCTCGATGGTGTCGGCGAGCAGTTCACCGGTCTCGAGGTTCTTGAAACGCAGCGTGTACCGCTCGTCGCCCTCGGTGTCGGTGGAATACGCCAGCAACGTGCCGTCGAGGCTGATCGAGAATGCCCCGAGCGAGAAGAAGTCGTGACCCTCCGCTTCGACGTTCGCGTCGAGCAGGATCTGCTCACCGGGCACGTCCACGTCGGACGACAGCGTCGGCGGTGTCCAGTCGTCGGGAGAGTCGACGGGACAACGGCATTGGAGGCCGTACGACTTTCCCTCGACGGTGCGCGAGTAGTACCACCACTGGCCCATGCGCGTCGGCACGGACAGGTCGGTCTCCTGGGTGCGCGATTTGATCTCGTCGAAGATCGTGCCGCGGAGTGCTTCCAGACCGGCCGTCTGCTGCTCGGTGTAGGCGTTCTCGGCTTCGAGGTAGGCGATCACCTCGGGGTCTTCCTTGGCGCGCAACCACTCGTAGTTGTCGATGAACGTGTCGCCGTGATGGGTGCGCCCCTGCGGCACCTTCTTGGCAATGGGAGGGGTGATCGTCATGGCGTGACCCAATCGTCGAAGTTCAGGCCCGAGATGCGCTCGTAGGCCTCGATGTAGCGGCTGCGCGTTGCGGCGACGACGTCGTCGGGCAACGGTGGCGGTGGGGTGTCGGACGCTCGGTCCCAGCCGGATTCGCCGGTCAGCCAGTCGCGAACGAACTGCTTGTCGAAACTGGGCTGAACGCGACCTTCTTCGTACGAGTCAGCAGGCCAGTATCGCGAGGAATCGGGGGTGAGCACCTCGTCGGCGAGAACGAGGTTGCCGTCAGCATCGGTCCCGAACTCGAACTTGGTGTCCGCGAGAATGATTCCGCGTTCCAGAGCGAAGTTGGCTGCACGCGAATAGATCTCGATGGTGTCTTCGCGGAGCTTGAAGGCCAGCTCGGCACCGACCAGTTCGACGGCCTGGTCGAAAGTGATGTTCTCGTCGTGCTCGCCCAGTTCGGCCTTGGCGGCAGGAGTGAAGATGACCTCGTCGAGTTTGCTCGATTCGATCAGGCCGGGCGGCAGTTCGACGCCGCACACGGCACCGGTCGCGTTGTAATCCGCCAACCCGGATCCGGTGAGATAGCCGCGAGCAACGCACTCGATCGGCACCATGTTCAGCTTCTTCACCACCAGGGCGCGGCCGATCAGTTCGGCGGGGATGCGTTCGTCGAGCGGATCACCGGCCAGGTGATTGACGCCGCCGAGCTCCTCGAAGAAGAACACGCTCATCGCCGTCAACACCCGTCCCTTGTCCGGGATCGGGGTGTCGAGGATGTGGTCGTAGGCCGAGATTCGATCGCTCGCGACGAGCAGCAGATGCGCGTCGTCGATCGTGTACAGATCGCGGACCTTGCCGCCGGCCAGATGCTCGTAGCTACTCAGTGATGGTCGCACGAGGCTCAACACTATCTGGGCCGGTGCCGCCACGTCGGCGGGCAGGGATCACAATGAGTAGCAATGGCAACGACCGAATCGACCCCGGACATCGGATTCCGCTCCGAACGCGGTCCCATCCTGATCGCGCTGATGCTCAGCTCGTCGCTGGTTGCGCTGGACGCGACGATCATCGCCACTGCGGTGCTCACCATCGTCGGCGACCTCGGCGGGTTTGCGCAGTTCCCGTGGTTGTTCTCGATCTACCTGCTGGCACAGGCTGTCTCGGTGCCGCTCTACGGCAAATTGTCCGATCTGTTCGGGCGCAAGAAGATCATGGTGTTCGGCATCGCGGTGTTCTGCCTGGGCTCGATTCTGTGCGGCCTGGCGTGGAGCATGCCTGCTCTGATTGCTTTCCGCGCGATTCAGGGACTCGGCGCGGGTGCCGTCCAGCCGATGTCCATCACCATCGCGGGCGACATCTACACGCTGCCCGAGCGCGCCAAGGTGCAGGGCTACCTGGCCAGCGTGTGGGCGATCTCTTCGGTGCTCGGCCCCGCCCTCGGTGGCGTCTTCTCCGAGTACCTGTCGTGGCGGTGGATCTTTTTCATCAACATTCCGCTGTGCGCGGTGGCGGCGTTCATGTTGCTGCGCAAGTTCGAGGAAGGCGCTGTCGAACGCGCCAAGCCGAAGATCGATTACCTCGGTGCCGCTCTGCTCACCGTCGGCGCGACGATGGTGCTCCTCGGCCTGCTCGAAGGCGGCCAGTCCTGGGCCTGGGGTTCGCCGATCAGCATCGCGATCTTCGTCGTGGGCTTCCTACTGCTGGCGGTGTTCGCATGGGTCGAGTCCCGCGCCGAGGAGCCGATCCTGCCGCTGTGGGTGTTCACCCGGCGGGTGCTTGTGGTCAGCAGCTTCATCTCGTTGCTCGTCGGCGCATTGATCCTGGGACTGACGTCCTACGTCCCGACCTTCGTACAGGGCGTGTTCGGCACCGGAGCCATCATCGCCGGCTTCTCGCTGTCCACGCTGACCCTCGGCTGGCCGATCGCGGCATCCCAGTCCGGGCGGGTGTACCTGCGCTTCGGCTTCCGCACGACGGCAGTGGTCGGCGGTTCGATCGGGATCGTGGGTACGGCACTGACGACTCTGCTCGACGCCGATTCGCAGATCTGGCACGTCGCGGCGATGTGCTTCGTCATCGGCCTCGGCATGGGGTTGATCGCGAGCCCCACCTTGATCGCCGCACAGTCGAGCGTCGAGTGGGCCGAACGCGGCGTCGTCACCTCCACCAACATGTTCGCCCGTTCACTCGGTAGCGCCGTCGGCGTCGCGGTGTTCGGTGCCATCGTCAACGCCCGTGTGTCCGGAGATCCAGAACCCGAACAACTGTCCGACGCCATCCATCTGGTCTTCATCGGAGTGCTGGTCGCCGCCGTCCTGATGACTGTCGCTGCGGTGTTCATGCCCAGGCGCACGGCCCGATAACTCGCCCACTGGTCCCGCCGCGTACCGCGACCGGAACCCTGCGTCACGGCATCAACGCACCGAACGCGGAAACCAGTGCACCGGTGAGGTCACCGAGACCTTCACGGCTGTACCGGGAGCGAATCGGTCGCAGGCCCGAGCGACGACGCGCAGCCGGAGCCCGGTATCGCGGTGTCGCACAGTGACCGAGCATTCGGGGCCGGTGAACACTTCGTGTTCGACGAGAAATTCGCCGTCCTCGCGCTCCGAGACCACCAACTGTTCGGGCCGGAGCAAGACCTGCCCCATACCCGTTGCCCTGGTGGTGGATTCGAGACGACCGAGAACGGTGTCGACCCAACCGTCGCGCGCGGCAGCATCGACGTAATAGGCGTCGCCGACGAAGCTCGCCACAGCCGGCGTGGTGGGCCGCTCGTACAGTGCACGCGGCGTATCGACCTGCGCACAGCGCCCGCCCAGCAGGACCGCAACCCGATCCGCGGTGCCCAGAGCCTCGGCCCGATCGTGGGTGACGAGAATCGACGCGGTCTTGCTGGTGAGCAACAACTCTCGCACGTCCTGCCGAATCGAGGTCCGCAGACCTGCATCGAGAGCAGCGAACGGCTCGTCCATCAACACCACCGAGGGAGCCGGGGCCAATGCGCGCGCCAACGCGATCCGCTGTTGCTGCCCGCCCGAGAGTTCGCTGGGTCGAACCGCACCGGCGTCGGGCAGTCCGACGAGCTCGAGCATCTCGTCGACGCGTCGGGCACGCTCGGCTCGGCCGGACAGGTACGGCCGCACGAACCCTGTGCGCAAACCGAATTCGATGTTCCGGCGCACCGTCAGATGTGGAAACAGTCCACCTTCCTGCGGCATCAGGCCCACCCCCCGCTTCTCCGGTGGCACCTGAACACGCCCGGCGACGGAGAGGTCGCGCCTGTCCGCGGTGATGCGGCCCGCATCGATACGGTGCAGGCCTGCGATCGATCGCAGCAGAGTCGTCTTGCCGCAGCCGGAGGGTCCAAGAACGGCGAGCATCTCACCGTCGCCGAGGTCGAGATCGATTCCGTGCAGCACCGTCGTACTGCCGTACGAGGCAACGAGATCGGACATCACCATGCTCATGACAGTGTCACTCGCTTTCGCGTCGTACGCCGCAGCGCCCGGGTCAGGACGATCGTCGGGACCACAGAGATCAGGATCAACGCGAGGGCGTAAGGGGCTGCCTCGCCGTAGCGGAATGCCTCGGTGGTGGACCACAGCGTGGTCGCGAGCGTGTCCACACCGCGGGGGCGCAGCATCAACGTCGCCGGTAGTTCCTTGGCGACGGTCAGGAACACCAGGGCGGCTCCGGCCGCGATGCCGGGCGCGGCGACAGGAATCGTCACCCGCAGGTCGGTGCGCACTCGCCCGGCCCCGAGGGTCCGTGAAACATCCTCGAGCACAACCGGAGTGGCGTCGACGACCGATCGGGTGCTGCCGACGGCCAACGGCAGGAACAGCACCACGTACGCCACCACCAGCAGCACCGCGGTCTGATAGAACGACGGCAGAAATCTGATTCCGAGAAACACCGTCGCCAGTCCCACGGTGATACCCGGGAGACCGTGCGCAATGTACGTGGACAACTCGGCGGTGCGCGCACTGCGGGACGTGGACCGGGCCGCGAACAACGCCACCGGCAACGCAAGCACGGCTACCACCAGAGCAGCAGTCGCCGAGTACTGAACTGTCTTGGCGCTGACAGCCAGCACGTCCGCCCAGTCGACGGTGAAGCGCAGCGATCGACTGAGCCATCGCGCCAGGGCCAGAATCGGTACCAGCACCGAAACACCGAGGGCTGCAACGATAACGGCCAGAGCAGGCACGCGCCACCGGCCAAGAACCACAGGCTCGGCCATCCGGTCGGTACCCGATCCCACGCGCGCCGTGGCCCCGCGTCGAGCACGCCGTTCGAGGAGGGTCAACACCAACGCGCCCACCACGAGGACCAACCCGAGAACAGCGGCCGCGGTGCGATCGAGCCCGCCGCGGTAGGCGCTGTAGATGCCCAGAGTGAAGGCGTCGTACCGCATCAGTGCCACCGCCCCGAAGTCACTGATGGTGTACAGCGCCACCAGCAGCGCGCCTGCTGCCGCAGCCGGAACGACGCGACGGCACTCGACGGTCAGTGCGGTGCGTACCGCCCCGCGGCCGAGGGTGCGGGACACTTCGGCCAACGACGGGTCCGCGGTGGCGAACGCCGCGGACACCGGCAACATCACCAGCGGGAAGCACGACAACGTGAGCACCAGCGCAGCACCGGAAAATCCTGCAAGGGAAGGAAATTCAGCGATCCACAGATACCCGGACACGTACGACGGGATGGCCAGCGGTGCCGCGAGGATCATCGAGAAGATGCGTCGACCCGGTAGATCGGTTCGGACGGTCAACCAGGCGAGCAGCGTGCCCACCACGACGGAGGCGACCACCACGGTGAGCGCGAGCGTGGCCGTCCGGACAACGAGGTCGAGGGTGCGTTGCCGCAGGAGCAGCCGCAGTACCTTCTCGGTTCCGCCGTCGAACGCTCGAACGAACAGGTACACCAAGGGTGTCAGCGTCAGCGCTCCCACGCACAACGCGGTCGTCCCGAGAACGGGACGACCGCCGAAGTGGCGCCGCCGAAGCGGCTGGAGTGCGGACACGAACACCGACTAGATGATTCCGACGTCGGTGAGCAGGGTTTGCGTGGCTTCGAGGGACGAGAGCCGGCCCAGGTCGAGGTCGGTCGAACCCAGGTCCGACAGCGGCGGCAGGTCGTAGTCGGACGTGACGCCGTCGATGACGGGGTATTCGGCGGTCTCGTTGGCAAAGTATGTCTGCGATTCGGTCGAGAGCAGCTCGCGCACGAAATCGAATGCCGCTTCCTGGTTGTCCGACGCCGCCAGCACACCGGCACCGGCGACGTTGATCAATGCGCCGGGGTCGCCGGGCTCGAAGTAGTGCAGCTCGACGGGAGCGTCGGCACCGTTCTCGTCCTTGAACGGGTACCAGTAGTAGTGGTTGAGCAGTCCCGTGGCGACCTGCCCGTCGTTGACGGCGGTCAGCAGCGGACCGTTGCCCTCGAACGCGACCGGCTCGTTGGCGACGAATCCTTCGAGCCAGGTGCGCGCACCCTCCTCGCCGCGCTGCACGCGCAATGCGGTGACGAACGCCTGGAACGACGCGTTGGTGGGTGCGTAGCCGATCTGTCCGCGCCAGCGTGGGTCGAGCAGTCCGTCGATACCGGTGGGCAGGTCTGCTGCCTGCACCGAATCGGAGTTGTAGGCCAGCACGCGGGCCCGTGCGGACGTGGCGACCCAGGTGCCGTCGGTGCCGCGGTACTGCTCGGGGACGAGCGCGAGGATGTCCTCGGGCAGCGGTGCGAGCGCCCCTGCTTCGTCGAGGGCCCCCAGTGCACCTGCATCCTGGCCGTAGAAGACGTCGGCCGGCGTCGCGTCGCCCTCTTCGAGGATCTTGGCGGCCTGGGCGTTGGTGTTGCCCGAGTAGTCGACCTCGACGCCGCCGCCGATGCGTTCGATCAGGGGGTCGACGAGTTCTTCGCCGCGGCCGGAGTACACCACCAGGGCGGACTCTGCGGTGGCGGACTCGGAGGTGGAGGTGATGTCACCCGAGTCCGAAGAGCTGCAGGCGACCAAACCGAGGGCAAGGGTTGCACTGCACGAGAGCAGCGCCAGACGGCGAACGGTGAACACGGTTCTCCTGACGAAAACGGGTCAAACGGACAATTCGAGAAAGTACACCACCAAGGTGAGGCTCAGCTACTTTCCCCCCGGATTGAACGACCGGCCGCCCGGGCATTCCCGCCCGATGACCGAACGCGTGCTCGTCACCGGTGCCAGCATCGCCGGCCCCACCGTCGCCTACTGGCTCGACAGAGCGGGATACGACGTCGTCGTCGTCGAGCGCAGTCCGCAGCTGCGTCTGGGCGGCCAGAACATCGACGTCCGCGGTAGTGGACGCGAGGTGCTGCGGCGCATGGGCCTGGAGCAGACCCTGCTGGCCAACGGCACCACCGAGAAGGGCACCAGATTCGTCGACGATTTCGACGCCACCATCGCGGCCTTTCCGGCCGGAGACGGATCACACGACGGACCGACGGCGGAGATGGAGATTCTGCGCGGCGAGTTCGCGCGGATTCTCGTCGAATCAGCCGGTCCGCGAACCGAGTACCGGTACGGCGATCGCGTCGTCGACGTGGCTCAGGATGCCGACGGCGTCGATGTCACGTTCGCGTCGAACGCAGCGGAAAGGTTCGACCTCGTCCTGTTCGCCGACGGAATCCGTTCCAGTAGCAGAGAACTGGCGTTTCCTGCCGAGGCGGAGACCACGCCGGTCGGCCTGTACACCGCCTACGGGGTTTTGCCGAAGAGACCGAGTGACGACGGCTGGTGGCGGTGGTACAACGCCGCCGGATCCAGGGTCGCCAATCTGCGCCCGGACAACCTCGGCACGACGCGTTTCAGCCTGTCCTGGGTGTCCGACGATGGCGGGTACGAAACCGCGTCTACCGAAGAAGTCGTTGCCGCCCTGCGAGCGACGTTCGCCGACGTCGGCTGGGAAGTGCCCAGAATCTTGAATTCGCTCGGACCGGGTTCGGAGCTCTACGTCGACTATCTGGCCCAGGTGCAGGCCCCACGCTGGTCGAACGGCAGAATCGGCATGCTGGGCGACGCTGCTTGGTGCGCAACACCATTGAGCGGGATGGGCACCACGTTGTCGGTCACCGGGGCCTACGTGCTCGCCGGGGAACTCGCCCGAGCGCGCGATCATCGCACCGGGTTCGAGGCCTTCGAGGCGCGCATGCGTCCGTTCGTGAATCAGGCTCAGAAGCTTCCGCCCGGCGTGCCTCGCGTCGCGCATCCGAAAACGACTGTGGGAGTAGCTGCTTTTCGCACCGTGCTGCGCCTGGCCGGATCGAAGCCGGTCCAGGCGGTCACGAGCAGATTCCTCGGTCCCGACGCGGCGACGCTGGAATTGCCCGACTACGAATTTCGGCGTTAGAGCCCGACCCGCTCGAGCAGCGCGTCGAACGCCTCGCTGGCTTCCTGCTCGGTGCGGCCGGATTCGATGACGCCGTTGTACACCGCGAGCGCCTCCTCCTGGTACTGCTTGTACTTTTCGAGCCACTTCTCCGAGTCAGCGCGCCAGTAGCCGATGATGTCGAAATACTTGTTGTCGTAACCCAAGTCCTTGCGGAAGTACTTGCGTACCCGACGCGAGGACGACGCCTCTGCGGCGAACCACACGTAGCCGCGCCCCTCGGGTAGCGGGTAGGCGAGCACCGCGTCGTCGAGCACGCTGGCGCTGTCTCCGTTTCCGGATCCGATACGCCAATCGAATGTCACGTCGGCGGCTGTCTCGAACGTCTGGATGTCACCGCGTTCGAGTACCTCGACGATCGCGTGTGCGCGGGTGCCTGCGGGCAACTGTTCGACCAGTCGACCCAGTGCTGGAACTCCGGTCATATCGGCCACCAGCAGCAGCCAATCGACGTCGGCGGGCGGTGAGTACCACGACCGCGGACGGGTGAAGAGCACCGTCTGACCGGGGGCGGCCTGCTGGGCCCAGGTGGCCGCGACGCCACCCTCGTGTGCGAAGAAGTCGATGGTCAACTGGCCGCGGTCGGGATCGACGCGTCGGATCGTGTAGTTCCGGCCCTCCGGCGCGTTCTCGAGGCCGTGGAACCACCACAGGCCGTCGACCTCGGTCATCGGCGGCGGTGCCGACTCGCCTTCACGCGGAAAGTAGACCCCGACGCACTCGTCGGGTGCCCCGAGCGTGCGGTAACCGGCGACGTGCTCGCCGCCGAAGGTGACGCGCACCATGTGCACGGTGAGCTGCTCCACCGCAACGACGTCGGCGTAGTGGAAACCACGCTGCTGATCGGTCATCTTCGTCCTCGATACATCTCTCGTCCGACTGTGCGAGAACCCTCAGGCTAACTCGGCGGCAATTCTGTTCGATTCTAAACTAAGCCTTGCCTAGCCTGCCAGCGGCCACCTTGGGTATCACCAACGGAGTGTGCGATTCGGGATCGTCGATGATGCGGCACTGCAGTCCGAACACCGCCTCCACCAAGTCGGCGGTGACGATCTCCGCCGGTGGGCCCTCGGTGACCACCGCGCCGTCCTTCATCGCGATGATGTGGTCGGCGTATCGACATGCGTGGTTGAGATCGTGCAACACCGCGACGAGGGTGTTGCCGTTGTCCCGATTCAACGTGGCCAGCAGGTCGAGAAGTTCGATCTGGTGCGCGATGTCGAGAAAGGTCGTCGGCTCGTCCAAGAGCAACAGCGGTGTCTGTTGCGCGAGAACCATTGCCACCCACACTCTTTGCCGCTGTCCACCGGACAGCTCGTCGACCGGACGGGCCGACAGCGACGTCACTCCGGTCGCAGTCATGGCCTCCACCACCGCGGCCTCGTCCGCGACGGACCATTGCCGAATCAACTTCTGATGCGGATAGCGGCCTCGCGCAACCAGATCGGCCACCGAGATGCCGTCCGGCGCGATGGAGGTTTGCGGCAGGAGCCCGAGTCGGCGGGCGACCTCCTTCGCCGGGTACGACGAGATGGACTTGCCGTCGAGCAATACCGTGCCGCCGGTCGGCTTCAGCAGCCGCGACAACGCGCGCAACAGTGTCGATTTACCGCAGGCGTTCGGCCCGACGATCACGGTGAACTTGCCGTCGGGAATGTCGACGGTCAACTTCTCGCTGATGATTCGTTTGTCGTATCCGACGGTGATGCCGTCCGCGTACAGGCGTGGCCTCGTCGTCATTGCTTCCGCCCTTCTCGTGCCAACAACCAGACGAAGTACGCGCCGCCCACACAGACCGTCACCACGCCGACCGGAAGTTGAGTGGGCGCGAACACTCGTTGCGCTGCAACGTCACTGACGATCAGGAGCAGAGCACCCATGCATGCTGCCGGCACCATCGCCACCGACGAGGTACCGGTGAGCCGCCGAGCCAACTGCGGCGCGGCGAGCGCAACGAACGAAATGGGCCCCGCTGCGGCCGTGACCAGTGCCGTGAGGGCGACCCCGAGAATCACCAGCATCAGACGCGTCGGCTCGACGCGGATTCCGAGCGCTCTCGCCGCGTCGTCACCCATCTCGAGTACCGGTAGCCGTGTCGACAGCGCCGCCGCCACGGGGGTGACGACAGCCAGGGCCACGAGAACGGGAACCACCTGCGGCCACCCCAACCCGTTGAGTGTGCCCGCGCCCCAGACGGCGGCTGCGATTGCCTCGGAGACATCGGCTTTCACCACGAGCCAGGTATTGACGGACGCCAGGACGGCACTGACCGCGATACCGACGATGATCAATCGAAAGCCCTGCACGCCGCGCTTGTAGGCGAGCACGTACACCACGGCGGCGGCCACCAGTCCGCCGACGAGCGCGCCCGCTCCGGTCCGGTAGTAACCGCCGCCGAGCGTCAGGATGACGACGAGAGCGCCGGTGTACGCGCCGGTCGAGAAGCCGATGATGTCCGGGCTGCCCAACGGATTTCGCGTCAACGACTGAAAGATCGCACCCGACACCCCCAGGGCAGCTCCGAACAGGAATGCCAGCGCAACCCGGGGGAACCGCGACTGCATCACGACGATCTCGGTGATGCGCGGGGCGTCGCCGAACACCGCTGCGAGCACCTGGCCCGGTGGAACGTGGTAATCGCCGGTGCCGATCGCGAGGACGGCGACAACCGCTGTCAGCAACAGCAGGGCCGCGCAGACGAGGACCGTACGAACGTCGATTCGTGCGCCCAGCACTGTGCGAACGATCCACACCCTTCTGCCGAAGTCGATGTTCCCGGCGCGCGGTGCCCGGATCACAGCCCGCTCGCCTTCTTTCGGCGGACCAACAGGATCAGAACGGGAGCCCCGACGAAGGCGGTGACGATACCGACCTGCAACTCCCCCGGCTCGATGACGATTCGGCCGACGACGTCGGCGAACAACAGCAGTGCCGGTGCCGCGAACACGGTGTGGATCAGAATCCAACGCTGGTCCGGCCCGACGAACCAGCGCACCATGTGCGGCACCATCAGCCCCACGAACCCGACCGGTCCCGCCGCCGCAGTCGCTGCTCCGGCCAACAGGGTCACCGCAACGACCCCGACGGTCCGCGTCCGAAGCGCATTGGCTCCCAACGACCGGGCCAGCTCGTCGCCCAGTGCGATCGCATTGAGCGGACGCGCGACGAGCGCCGCAAGACACAGTCCGAGTACGACGAACGGGCCGGTCGCCGCCGCGATGTCGAGGCCTCGACCCGCCAACGAGCCTGCGCCCCAGAACCGCATCCTGGCGAAGGCGTCCGGGTCCAGCAGCAGCATCCCGGAGGTGACGCCGCCGAGCACCGCACCGAGGGCAATACCGGAGAGCGTCAAGCGAATCGGAGTGGCACCCGCTCGTCCCACCGAACCCAGCGCGTACACCGCGACGGTGGCGAGAACGGCACCGACGAACGCGAACCACACATAGAACCGAACGTCGGTCACGCCCAACACCCCGACTGCGAAGGCGACGAAGAGTGCCGCTCCGGCATTGACGCCCAGAATGCCCGGGTCGGCCAACGGGTTGCGCGTCATCGCCTGGATCAGCGCGCCCGCGACGCCGAGCGCGGTACCGACGAGCACACCGAGCACGGTCCGTGGAACTCGGAGCTCGCGGACGATCACCGCGTCGGTGGAACCGTTCGAAGACCACAGTGCGTGCCACACGTCACCGACAGCGATGTTCTCGGCTCCCACAGCGATACTCACCAGGCACAGAATCGCGAGGACGACGACGACGAGAATCAGACCGGCGGTCCTGCCGGCATCGGTTCGGGCCAGACCACCGACGAGAGCCGGAACATCGCTCTGTTCCGGCTCGTCGCCCGCAGTGATACCCCGCCGTTTCACACCACCGAACGCACCCTCGCACCCACCGCGGACTTGACGATCTCACCGCTGCGCACAGCGATGTTGGACAGCAGAGAGGACGTCAGACCGTGGGTGTGCTCGGTGCCGCCCTGCAGGTAGATCGAACCCGCTGTCGATCCACGCGTGACGAGCCGGTAGTCCCGCGTCACGCGTGGACCGTGCGCATCGAATTCGACGGCGTCGAACAACGGCCCGAGGATGTCGGGCAGATCGAGGGACGTGAAGCCGGTGGCATAGACGACAGCGTCGCACAGCACGTCCTCGGCCAGTCCTGTCGGCCCGTGTTCCACCGATGCCCGCACGCCCGACGCCTCCTCCGTGACATCGGCCAGTCGGGAGGCTCCGTGCACGAACAACCGGCGCTGTCCGCTGACCCGCTCGGCATACTCGCGCGCGTACAGCTCCTCGATCAGGGGCAAGTCGACGGCGGAGTAGTTGGTTCCGCGGTGATAGTGCAGCAGCTGATCGCGCAGAGAATGCGAGGACGAGTAGAAGTCGTCGACGGCGGTCGGATCGAAGATGCGGTTGGCGTAGGGGCTGTCGTCGGCCGGACTGTACCCGTACTTGCGCAGTACCGCATGCACGGACGCGTCCGGATAGGTCGAATGCAGGTAGTCGACCACTTCGGCTGCGCTCTGCCCGGCACCGACGACGACGAACGTGCGGTGAGTGCGCGACGGCAGCCGGTCGAGGTGGCCGAGCAGGTCGTGATTGTGGAATTGCCGCGCCGACGCGCTGACTCCGTCCGGCAGGGCCGCGGTCAGGCCGCCGGCGAGCACGATGTTGCGGCCGCGGACGGTCCCGGTGCGCCGCCCCTCGGTGCGGACGCCGTAACCGTCACCGGTGTCGACGACCGCGGACGCCCGCGTGCCGTAGTGCACCGCGGCGTCGACTTTGCCTGCGGCCCAGGACAGGTAGTCGTGGAACTCGAGCCGGCTGGGGAAGAACGTCTGCAGATTGATGAAGTGGTTGAGCCGGCCCCGTTCGGCGAGATACGACAGAAACGTGTAGTCGCTGCTCGCATTGCGCTGGGTGGCAAGGTCTTTGAGAAAGGAGATCTGCATCGTGGTTCCCGGCAGCAACATTCCGGGGTGCCAGGCGAACTCGTCCTTCGACTCGACGAAGCACGAGGTCAGGCGCTCGGCCGGAGCACACTGTCGATTGTGTTCCTCGATCGCGATGGCCAAGCCGAGGTTGGAGGGCCCGAAGCCGACCCCGACGATGTCGTATTCGCCGTCGAGGTCGCCGCTGTAGTCGTCGCTCGGGCTCATCGGATGCTCGCCCCCGACATCTGATCGAGCGCACCGGGGACCGGTTCGGCAGGGTCCACTCCGAGGGCAACGATGCTGTTGTCCGAGTCGACGTGCACCACGGAGGGACTGTGTGTGGGCAGCTCGGCGTTCTCGACCTGACGGAACGACATGATGATCACCAGATCACCCGGAGACACCAGATGGGCCGCGGCACCGTTGATTCCGATCACGCCGGATCCCGGATGGCCTTCGATCACGTAGGTGACCAAGCGAGCGCCGTTGGTGATGTCGACGACGTGGACCTGTTCGCCCTCGATCAGATCGGCCGCCTGCATCAGAGTCGAATCGATCGTGATGGACCCGACGTAGTGCAGATCGGCGTGAGTGACAGTGGCACGGTGGATCTTTCCACCCAGCATGGTGCGGTGCATCAGGCGTCGTTCTCCTTCTTGCGGACGAGATATGGGGCAACGCTGGCGAGCTTCTCGCAGGTCTCGTCGAATTCACGTTCGGGCTTGGACTGGCCGACGATGCCGGCTCCGGCACGCAGCCATGCGGAACCCTGCTGCTCGTAGACGGCGCGCAGCACGAGTGCTGCTTCGAATTCTCCCGTCGACGATGCCTTCACGACGGCACCGGAGTACAGGCCGCGCGGTGAGTCGTCGAGCCGACCGATGGCGTCGATGGCCTCCTTCTTCGGGATCCCCGACGCCGTGACGGCCGGAAACAGGGCACCGAAGGCATCCCAGCAGGACAGGTCCTCGCGCAGGCGTGCGCGCACGGTGGACGCGAGATGTTGGACACTTCCCCGTTCGCGCACGCTCATGAAGTCCGAGACGGCCGTCGACCCCGGGCTGGCGATCGATTCGAGTTCCTCGAACGAGGTACGCACGGACACAGCGTGTTCGGTGATCTCTTTCGGATCCTGTTCGAGATCGGACTTCGCTGCCGAGTCGGCATCGGAACCGAGTCCGAACGCTCTCGTTCCCGCGAGCGGCTCGGTGGTGACGATCCCGTGTGCGTCGACGGAGGCGACCAATTCCGGGCTGAAGCCTGCGGCACGCAGATCGCCGAGATGCAGCAGAAAAGAGCGGGCCGGAGTGTTCGCCGTACGCCCGGCGCGGTAGGTGCCCGGCATGTCGAGATCGAATGGGATACGCACGCTCCGGGACAGAATGACCTTGGCATAGTCGCCCCGTCGGATTTCCGTTACGGCCTGTTCGACGCGGCCGCGGTAGTCGTCGAGATCTCCGCCGACGTCGAGAGCGTGCACGGTCGGCGGCTCGTCGCCGCCGATCGCGTCGAGCGCGGCCAGTACCGAGGCGCGGTCCTCGTCGCTGCCGGTCACCTCGACGGCATCGTGTTCGCGGCCGAAGCGGACCTCGACGCGGGGCACCACCAGGTGCGCGAGGATGTCGTCGGCGTCGCGCCCGGCGGCAGTGGACCGATCGACGTCGTGCAAGTGCTCCGCGAACCCGAAACCGACGAATCCGTAAGCGTTCCACTGTTCTCGGGTCAGGCCCGTGCACGCCTCGCTCAGGGCCGCTGCCGGGTTACCGGACCAGCTCCGCTCGGTCGGTTCTCCGGCCCCCCAGGTGGTGGTCACGAGGTGGGGCCGAAGCACGATGCGAGCGACCACGCCGCCCGCGAACACCCAGCGTCCCCGGTCCTCGTACACGACGTACTCGTCGAACAATCCGGACTCCGCCAACGCGACGACCGTACGCAGTCCCCGCTGCAGTTCGGTCCCCTCGGCCGTGTCCATCGTCGTTTCTTCGACAACGGTCATTGTGTGTGCACTCCTGACGGTGAATCGGTCCGTGACCGCGCATTGCGCGCAACGTCTGCGGTCGGCATCGGCGCGCGCCTTCGATAGGGAACGCTAACCTAACCGACTCGGCAGCACAACGGCTTCCTCGGTGTCAGCGAACACGGCGTAGATCGAGCACCGAGATACCCCAGCCGACCAGCGTCGACGCCGCGACCTCGAGGCCGGCATCGGCTGCTACGCAGGCAAATTCGGCTTTCGTTCGTACACCGCTGCCGTGCATGCAGAGCATCAGCAGATCGAATTCCGACTGGTCCTCGTTGAACGACCCGTCGTTGGACAGTCGCTCGACGACCACCAATTTTCCGTTGTCGGCCAATCCTGTTGCCGCGTTGCGCAACAGCAGTGCGAGATCGTCGTCTCGATAGTGTCCGGTGACCTCGAGCAACAGATACGCGTCGAATCCGTTCCCGTGCTCCACATGCGGCTCGGACATCACGCTCTGCGGGTGATTCACCACTCGACCTTCGAGTTCGGGCCATTTCCCGAGGTCGCGTCGAATCAGGTCGAGTTCGCTGGGCAACCCGAGCACACCCGCCGATACTCCGTCGTAACGGGAGAGAACGGAACCGAGCACCACTCCGGATCCTGCCCCCGCCACCAACAGGGTCGAGACCCCGTCGAACGAATAGTCTTGCACCAGAGCAGGACCCAGGAACGCGGCCTCGTCGGCGATGTGGTTGTGATGCAGTTCGGCGAGCCGCGGGGACGCCTCGAGGTCTTCGGTCAACGTGTTGCCGGTCAGCAGGCTCGCGCTGGCGGTACCGGTCCGCAGGCTGTCCACCAGACCTGTGATCGACAGTTCCACCCGTGCCTCGATCCCGTCCAGGTCCAGCCAGTGCGAGATCCAGTCGTCGCCGAGCATCGCCTCACCGATATCGCCGAGAATCAGATCACCGGTGGAGTTCTCGGCGAGGACGTCGACGGCACGCAGATAGCGCACGAATTTCGCGAGGGCGCGCGCGTCCGTCTCGGTGGCTTCCGCCAGCGATTCGACGGAGCACGCCCCTCGGGACACGTGCAACGGGATACGTAACGTGTTGGCCGCCCTGAAAGCGAAGGGCGACAGTATTTCCGCACGTTCGGCGAGCCTGTCGAACGGCTCGGACTCACCGCCGCTGAGGTCGGGCACCTCGGGATCGTCGGCGCGGGTCAGAACCTCGGCGCGACGCCAGTACCCGGTGACGTCGACCATCTCCGGCGGCAGGCCGCGGTCCTCGCGCAGATACCGACGGATTCCCTTGAGAGCGGTCGCTTCCCCTGCCACCCAGGCGAACACCGTTCCGTCCCACCAGGGTGCCGCCCGCACCGCACTGTCGAGCAAGTCGCCGGTGCCGGCGGTGACGCCGTCACGATGGACCCACGTGATCTCGGCGTCGGCGGCCGTCGGCAACGGCAACTCTCGCTCGACGTCGGCGACCTCGACGAACACCCGAATTCGCCGGCCCGGCAATGCCTCTTCGAGATACCGAGCGATGGCAGGTAACGCGGTCTCGTCGCCGACGAGCAACACCCAGTCGACATCGGCCGGAGCATGGCCCGACCGCACCGGTCCGAGCAGGGTGATGGAATCGCCGACGCGGCAACGCCGACCCCACGTCGACGCGATGCCGGTGTCGTGGGTGACGAAGTCGAGAGTCACCTGCGCGGTCTCGGGATCGACGCTGCGCACGGTGTAGTTGCGGGTCACCGGACGCGGATCACGCGGCCATTCGACGGTGCGCTCGTGCTGGGTCGGAAGCACCACCGTGCCGTCGGTCTCCGCCGGGAAGAACAACCGAACGAAGTCGTCGAATCCTTCGCTGCGCAACGCCGGGAACCGGTAGTCGCCGCGCGAGAACTCGCGCAGCTGCGGCCCACCCAACACGATTCGGCGCATACCCGAACCCAGCTGACGTGTTTCGATCACCGTTGCCGTGCGCAGGACTTCGGGAAAGACGACCTGAAGTCGATGGGACCTTGCCACGGTGGAACACGCTCCTGTCGTCGAAAGTGAATACGCCTGTGCTCGCGTCGAGTGGGCCGCCCGAGTGTTGTCAGCCCTGAACGTTCTCGGCGGCAGTGTTCAGCGCCGAGGCCACGTCGTCGAGGATGTACGGGATCGTCAGCACCGTCAGGCCACCGAACGCGAAGTTCTTGTCGGCGCTGAGGGCCTCGGTGGAGGCGGTACGCCCCTGCGAAAGTACGGGCTGCGAGGCCACGGCGGGTTCGGCCAGGAACCCGGCGAGAGATTCCTTGTCGTACGCCACGACGAACAGCACGTCGGACTTCAGCAACGACGCCTGTTCGAGGCTGAGCTCGAAGTACACGGCGTCGGGGTCCTTGGCCGGGTCGGCCTGTTGGATGGTGGGCTCGTTGACGAGACCGAGCTGCTCGAGGAACTCGACTCGTACGTCGTTGTCCTTGCTGACGGCGAAAGTGCCGGGTGCGTTGGGCAGCGCGACGGTGACCGTCTTGCCTTGCAGCGCAGAATACTTCGTCGCCGCATCGGCAATCGAGCCCTCGACTCCGGAAACCAGGTCGGCGGCCTCCTTCTCCTTGCCCAGCGCCTTGCCCGCGATGGTCAGCTGGTCCTCCCACGACGTGGTCCACTGCTTGTCCGGGTACGCGACGACGGGCGCGATGTCGGAGAGCTTGTCGAACTCCTCCTGGCTCAACCCCGAGTACGGGGCGAAGATCAGATCCGGTGCGGCGGCAGCGAACTGCTCGACCGGAACCGCTCCGGTGCCGTCACCGGAGAGCAGTGTCGGCGCGTCGCCGCCCAGGTCGGCAAGAGCCTTCGCGTCCCACGGCAGAACGCCGCGTTCGTCCGCACCGTACTGGGCACCGTCGAATGTAGGCATCGCAACGGGTACGACTCCGAGGGCGAGAATCGCGTCCTGGTTCGACCAACCCCAGGTCGCGATCCGCTTCGGTGCCTCGGGGATCGTCGCGGATCCGAGTGCCGAGTCGATCGTGACCGGAAATGCGGACTCCTGCGCAGACGTCGTGGAGTCGGCGGCAGGCGTCTCCTCGGTGTCGCTGCTGCATCCGGCGGCGAGGGCGATGGTCAGCCCTCCGGCGAGCGCGATCGACGCGGCGCTCCTCATCCACTTCGTACGAACCTTCATCGTTCCTCGGAACCTCTCGACTCGACCACGCACTGACTGCGTCCACACCCGACCGGGCGAGGCGACTGACAAGGTAGCACTAATGAGGTTACCCTTGCCTCATTAGGCCGTCCTCGGACCCCCTGTCCTCCACGATTCGACACGCGGCCGACAGGGCCTCCCGCCAGAGCCCGGCCAGTTCCTCCACACCGTCGAGCACTCCTGCCGGCCACGTGTACGTCACACCGAGTACCGACGACCCGTCCTGTTCGTGCACGTAGCTGTCGACGACCAACGCATAGCCGCAGGGCGTCTCGGTGCCGGGCGTGGTGTCGAGACTGCTACGCAATCGGCTGGCCCCGAACGGACCGCCTGTCGCGGTGTCGAAACGGCCCAGATAATTGAATTCGATGTCGGCCGTGGGCATGTGCCGCAGCACCGCACCCGCCTCGCCGCTACACCACCGCAGCATGCCGTACGTCGACCCGTCTCCCGGCACCGAATCCCTCGACCTAGCCGCGTCCGTCGCGATCGTACGCAGAACCGATTCTGCGGCAACAGGATCGGACCGGTGCGACATCAGGGCGCGATGGTCGGTCGCGTCAGCGGTCAGGCGGAGCGGGAACACAGCCGTGAGCCATCCGACCACGGAAGAGCCGTCCACCCGATCGGACGCGATTCCCGACCGCCCGTGCCCCTCCACGTCGACGACGAACGACTGCGGACCCGCCGCACCGCTGTCCATCCATTCGACTGTCGCGGCCGCGAACGTTCCCAACAACAGATGTTCGACGGACACCCCGAGCCGCGGGCGGGCTGCGGCGAGAATCCGCGCGCTTTCCTGAGGGGAGAGCGCGAACGTGGTGGTGCGTACGCCTGCACCGGTATCGACCGACGGATCGACCGGACGCACCAACGGAACCCGTCCAGCCCCGTCGCCGACGCGTGTCCAGTACTCCAGATCGGCGAGCACCTCGGCAGAGCCGGCGAGGCGGTGGATCTCGTGCGCCCACTGCCGCATGGAGGGCCCGATCGGGCCGCGATCCGCCGACAACCGCTGCTGCCACGCAGTCGTGATGTCCGGCAGCAGTATTCGCCAGCTGACCCCGTCGACCACGAGGTGATGCAGCGTGATCAGGAGCTCACCCGAGGAGTCGGTGTCACCATGGTGGCGCAGCCACACCACATCGACCATCCGGCCGATCCGGGGATCGAGCCGACCACGTGCCGCGCGTGACTGGGCGGCAACACGTTCTGCGAGCAGCGATTCGGTGAGCCCGTCCACATACTCGGTACGGACCCACTCGGCCACGTCGGCAGTACCGTCCGGCAACACGGTGAACACGGACTCGGAGCCGGGACGACGCTCGAAACTCGAATGCAGGATGGGGTGCCTGGCCACCACGAGATCGAGAAGCTCGATCAGCGAGTTCTCGGTCAGATCGGCGGGAGCCTCCAGCAACACCGCCTGCGAGATCTCGTCGACGGACCCATCGAGGCTGTCCATCCAGCGGAGGATCGGTGTCAACGGGACTTCTCCGTACGGCGACAGTTCCTCGACGCCGGAGGCCATCGGTTGCGCCGACTCCGCTTGCTGAGCAAGTGCTTCCGGCGTGCGCCGAGCGACGATGTGACGGGGCGAGACCGCCATGCCCACCGTCCGCAGCCGCGCCGACAACTCCATGGCCATGATGCTGTCGCCCCCGAGATCGAAGAAGTCGTCGTCCGCGGAGACCTCCGGCACATGCAGCACAGCGGCTACTGCGCGGCATATCTCCCGCTCGACGTCGGTGCGCGGCGCGCGCCCGGAACCGAGAGTCAGGACGGGGTCGGGTAACGCGGCCGCATCGAGCTTTCCGTTCGGCAGCGCAGGGAACGCATCGAGCACGGTCACCGACGATGGAACCATGTACGACGGAAGGAGTTCGCCCAGACCCGCGCGCACGGCGCTCACGTCGATCGTCCGTCCCGGCGCAGCAACGACGTATCCAGCGAGGGTCGCCTGCCCGGTGGCGATACCCGACGTATGCACCAGCACCCGCGCGTCTGCGACGGCATCGATCTCTCGCAATCGACTTTCGACTTCCCCCACTTCGACGCGATGCCCGCGGATCTTGACCTGGTCGTCCGCGCGACCGGCATATCTCAATGTGCCGGATTCGGTCCACGACACGAGATCCCCGGTCCGATAGAGCCGAGTACCGTCCGCGGCGAAGGGATCGGCAACGAAGCGGTGCGCGGTGCGCCCCGGCGCGTTGCGATACCCGCGCACCACGCCCGGACCGGCCAAATAGAGCTCGCCGAGCGCCCCGGGAGGCGCGAGCCGAAGACAGGCGTCCAACACGTATGCCTTCAGGTTGGTCACCGGCCTACCGATCACGGGCTCGGGCGACAGATCCGTCGATGTGAACACCGCATCGACGGTGGCCTCGGTGGGTCCGTAGAAGTTGTACGCGACAACAAACTCATTCGCGCGCAACCTGTTCCACAACTCGACCGATACCGCCTCGCCGCCGACCCCGACTGACGTCAGTGTGTCGATCGATCCCGACCGCATCATCTGTTCGAGCAACGACGGCACGACCTCGATGAAATGCACCGACAGCGTTCGCAGTCGCTCGGTGAGTTCTCTCGGATCGAGAACGACCTCGGGATCGATGAGATGTACTGTGTGCCCGCCGAACATCCACAACTGCGGTTGCCAGGATGCGTCGAAGGCCATCGACCAGGCATGCGCCACGTTCAGAGTGTCCGTGCCCGCGCGCGCCGCCGTCGGCAGATGCACGCTCTCGCGATGGGAGTGATAGAGATTCGCCAGTCCTCGGTGCGGTACCGAGACTCCCTTGGGCACACCGGTCGTACCGGAGGTGTAGATGAAGTACACCGGGTGGTCGGGATGCAATGCGGACCGACGCTCGGAATCGGTGACGGCAATCCTGTCCATCGACGACGGCGTCAGGGCCTCGACCGCCGATGCCGTCACCGTGATCACCGGCTGCGCATCGTCGAGAATCTGCCGCGCGCGTTCGGTGGGCCAGTTCGGGTCGATCGGGAGGTAGGCGGCCCCGGACTTCATGACCCCGAGGATCGTCGCCATCGTCGTCACGGTTCGTGGGGCCTCGACGGCCACGATATCTTCCGCGCCGACACCGAAACCGAGGAGCCATCGCGCAATTCGATTGGAGACGCGATCGAGCTCGGCGAACGTCAGAGCCGTGGCGGCGTCTGCAACAGCAACGGTGTCCGGTTGCAACGCGACGCGGTCGGCGAACAGGTCCACCATCGTCCCGTCCGGATACCGACGCTGCGAGCCGGCGTACTCGGTGCGGAGAATCCGAGTCGTCGTCTCGTCGACGAGAGACAGTGCGGCGATCGGCGGGTCGCCTTCGTCGGCGAACGCACCCAACACCGAGGTCAGTGCGGACGCCACTGCGCGGGCGCGAGCCACGGGCACCGAGTCGCTGCGGTATTCGACCACCAGCCGCATCCGTTCGCCCGGATGGACCGTCAACACGAGCGGGTAGTGCGTCACTGTGTGGAATTCGGCGACCGACACCGAGAAGTTCTCGGCATCGACACCCGAAGTGTCTGCAGCAGCGAAGTTCTCGAACACCACGAGTGTGTCGAACAGCGTTCCCCGCCCGACGGCCTTCTGAATGTCTGCCAGGCCCACGTGATGATGCGGAGCCACGGCGATCGAGAAGTCCCGCAGACCAGCGAGCACGGTCGACAGACGTGCATCGGGTCCGACGTCGACACGGACGGGAACGGTGTTGATGAACAGTCCGACCATGTCTGCGACACGATCGAGGTCGGTGGGACGCCCCGAGACCGTCGAGCCGAACACGACCGACGGAGAATCCGTGAATGCCGAGAGCACCACGGCCCATGCTGCATCGACCAGTTCGCTCAGCGTCGACGATCGACGACGCGCCGACTCGATGAGCCGAGCGGTGTCCTGCGCACTCCACTCGAGGTCGATCTCGTGCGCCTCGGAACGTACCGACGACGATGCCGATGCCGACGCTGCCACCATCGTCGGTGCCACGTCCGCGCCGAGCGCGCGACGCCACGCGTCGACGGACGAGTCGTCGCGGCCCGCGAGCCACCGCAGGTAGTCGTCGAACCGCGCAGGTTCCGGCAGTGCCAGGCCTCGGTAGAGCTTGAACAGCTCGGTACCCACAGTGCCCATGGACCACCCGTCCACGAGAAGATGGTGGACGGTCAGCACCACCCGGTGACGATCGTTCCCGCAGTCCAGCAGCAGAATTCGGACGAGCGAGTCCTGCTCTATGTCGAACGCACGCCTGTCCTGGTCGATCAGGTCACGGGCGGTAGGCGATGTCGGATCGTCGACGACATGACGGCGGAGTACGACTCGACCCGTATCGCGGATCGCGACGGTCGTCCCGGTGCTCAACGTCAGAAAGCGCGAGCGCAGCGCTGGATGACGGTCGAGGAGCGCGTCGAGTGCGCCCCCGAGACGTCGCGGATCCAGCAGCCCGTGCACCTCGAATTCGGTGGCGATGACGTAGATTTCCTCCACTCCGTCGCCCGAGGCTACGGACTGGAATGCCAAGCCCCGCTGCAGCGGAGTGGCCGGGCGAGCTGCCTCTGGATCGATTCCATGAGAGCGCAATTCGGCTACATCGGCATCGGTCAGCAGCGCTGCCGAACTGTCGGGCCGGTCGACGATCGCAACGGCCCGGGCGCTTCGGCCCCGCTCCACCAGCCCTGCGACCGTTCGACACTCGAAGACGTCTGCGGTGGTGATCGGAAGTCCGGCGGTGCGCGCGTGATGGACGAGGGTGATGGCGGTGATGCTGTCGCCGCCGAGCGAGAAGAAGTCGTCGTCGACGCCGATGGACTGGGCGGTCTCCGCACGGGTGGTGTCTGCGAACAGCGCCGCGAGTGCTCGCTCGTCCTCGGATGCAGCCGGTCGCGATCGGCTGGGACCACCGTCGGGTATTCCGCGCTCCTGCAGAACTTTTCGATCGGCCTTGCCATTGGGGGTTCTGGGAATACTGTCGACGGCCACCCAGAATGCGGGCACCAGATAGTCGGGAACCCGGCGACGAAGCGCCTCCCGCACCGACGCGGTGTCGACCGAGTCGGGAGTCACGTAGGCCACCAGCACACCGACGCCGTCACCGTCGGACACAGCGACCACGGCGCACTCGTCGACCGAAGGGTCACTGGCCGTCCAACTTTCGACCTCCCCCAGTTCGACGCGATGGCCTCTGATCTTGACCTGACGATCGTCTCGACCCAGAAATACCAGGACGCCGTCGACGAGACGGGCACGGTCCCCGGTGCGGTACATTCGCGCGCCATCGCCGCCGGGATCTGCGACGAAGCGAGTCGCGGTCTCGGCCGGTTTCCCGGAGTATCCGCGGGCGAGCTGCACGCCCGACACGTACAGGTCGCCAGGAACGGCGTTCCGAACCGGGCGTAGCCGAGAGTCGAGCAGCCGCAGTGTGGTGTTGTCCACCGAGGTTCCGATGACCGCAGGGTCGCCGTCGACCCGCTGGACGGCGACGTCGCCTGCGACTTCGGAGGATCCGTAGGAATTGTCGATCGTGGCGTCCGGCGTCACCGCTCGGATCACGTCGATCATGTGGTCGGTCAACGGTTCTCCGCTGAGTATCCAACCGGTCACCGAAGCGCAGTCCGACGGTGCCGTAGCGGCCAACGCGGCAGCCAGAGAACCGATGGCGGTGACCTGTTCGGCACCGGACCGTCCGATGAGCGAGGCCACGGCACCCGAATCGCCGTACTGGTGATCCTGTGCGAGTACCACACGTTGGCCCGCGAGAATGCCGGTGAGCAACTCCGTCGCGCCGTCGATGAACGCCAGCGAACTCTTGGCAACTCGGCTGCCCGGTCTGCCCCACCGCGTCACCGCCCACTGCAGCCGGTTGGCCAACGCGTTCCTGGTGCCGACCACACCCTTGGGCGTTCCGGTCGAACCCGACGTGTACACGAGATAGGCCGCGCACTCACCCGGGACGCTGCGACCGAACGGCGGCGTCCAGTCCTGTTGTCGTACAGCGGTATCGACACGGACCGCAGTCTCCATATCCGTCAGTGCCGCGGGGGTCGCATCGTCGATCAACAGCAGGTCGTGCCCGGAATCGGACAGGATCAGTTCGATCCGCTCACGCGGGTAGCGAATGTCGACGGGTACGAACGCTGCGCCGACGTCGATGGTCGCCAACAGCGCCGCCACCATGTCGAGACCTCTGCTCACCGCAACAGCGACGCGGCTTTCGACACCGATGTGGTGCACACGCAGCAGTGCGGACACCTGTCCGACCCGCGTGGACAACTGCCCGAACGTGATGTGCTCGCCGCCGATCAGCAGTGCCACGTCGTCGCGGGACTGCTCGAAGCGCGCTGCCAGAGCGGTCTCGATCGGCACCACGGTTCGGTCCGGTCCGACGCTGCGCCCCTGGCCATGTGGGGCGGCCACCAGTCGAGTGACGTCGATGTCCGACACTGTCGTCATCCGATCGAGCATCTCGACGAACGTCTCGGCGTACATGGCGGCCTGCCGCCGGCCGACAGCGGCCTCGTCGTGCAGTACGAACGCCCACAGAGCAGGATCGGGGCCCACGATCAACGCCATCGGGAAGCTCATGTGCGCACCCAGCACCGTGATCTCGTCGACGGTCCCGCTCGTCTCGGGTATCGGTGCGGGATAGTTCTGGTACACGACTATGGTGTCGAACAGCTCTCCGCCGCCGACTGTTCCGGCGATGTCGGACAGCCCGAGGAACCGATACTCGTCCAGGTCGAGGTGGTCTGCCTGCACGCGTGCGAGCATCTCGGTCGCCGTTGCAGCCGAGTTCCACCGCAGGCGGACCGGCACGGTGTTGAGCAGCAAACCCACCATCGCCTCGGCACCATCGAGATCGAACGGCCGCAGCGACGTCGCCATCCCGAAGGCCACATCGTCGGAACCGGTTCTCGCCGACAGCATCGCCGCCCAGGCTGTCTGCACGACGACGTTCGTGGTCACGCCGGTACGACGCGCGTATTCGGACACCCGCTGGGCCAACGCATCGTCGATATCGACGTCCAGGCGCGAGCGCGTGCTCGCGCTGGACCCATTCGCTCGGTCCCCGGCAACGAGAGTCGCGGACTCGAACCCGTCGAGGTAGTCGGCCCACCGCTGACGCGCAGTGACGTTGTCCTGCAACGCTGTCCACGCGAGATAATCGCCGAAGTCGGGTGCAGGCGGCAACCGCGCCCCCTCGCCCGATTCGTAGAGAGCGATCAGCTCCCTGACGAAGATGGCCTCGGACCACCCGTCCATCAGCGCGTGATGGTAGGTGATCAGAACTCGCGGGGCGCGCGCAGAAGTGGAGTAGGAGAAGCGAATGAGCGGCTGCTCGAAGAACGCGAACCCGGCCGAGCGGTCTCGTCGGAGATGATCATCCCACTCGTCGTCGACGGCCGTCACGACCGGCGTCGACGCGCGCGGTACCACCCAGACCAGATCACCGTTACGGCGTTGCCGCAGCAGCGCTCTGATGTTCGGGTAGCGATCCAACAGCAGTTCGAGGGCACGATCGAGCCGGCCGCGATCCACCGCGGCGGACAGGTCGAGCACCGTCTGTGACAGGTACGGATCCTGCGCTCGCTCGGCGAGCGTCGATTGCAGGTACATCCCGACCTGCAGTGCGGTGAGTGGGAGTACGGCGGCGATCTTGGACTGCGACGTGGCCGCGGTATCGGTCGTCATGTCTGCTCACATACTGCTTTCGAATTCGTCGAGCTCGTCCTGGGACAGTTCCACCGTGGCGGCGGCGTGGACAGCGGGGCGTGCGTCGGCGTCCGGTGTGAGCTCCGCCCCGAACATTCGCACCGTCCGCTTGCGCATCACCTCACGCGGTGCCAGCGGAATCGAGGCCTTTCGCGCCCGCGATGCCACGGCCAGGCAGGTGATGCTGTCGCCGCCGAGCGCGAAGAAGTCGTCGTCGATCCCCACGCGTCCGACACCCAGAACCGCCGCGACGATCTCGCACAACATCGTTTCCACCGGCGTTCGGGCCGGTACGAACGTGCCTCCGCCCACGGCGTCGACGGTCGGAAGAGCCCGCACATCGAGCTTGCCGTTGATCGTCATCGGAATGCGTTCCAGGGCAGCGAACAACGTCGGCACCATGTACTCGGGCAACGTCGCTGCCAGCCGGTCTCGAATGGAACCGAACAGCACGGACGTGTCGGTCGTACCGCCGTCGCGAGGAACGATGTATGCGGCCAGGGCGCGAGTACCACTCCCGATCTGCACCGTACGCACCACCGCGCCCACCACACCCTCGCATGCGGCCACGGCGCGTTCGACCTCTGCGGTCTCCACTCGATAGCCGCGAATCTTCACCTGGTCGTCCGCGCGACCGAGGTAGTCGAACAGACCGTCGGCTCGAATGCGAACCAGATCACCGGTGCGGTACATCCGTGCGCCCGGAGTCAAGGGGTCGGCCACGAATCTCGTTGCCGTGTCGCCGAATCGGTTCACATAGCCCCGCGCAAGACCGACACCGGAGAGGTACAACTCCCCCACCGAACCGATCGGGACCGGCCGTAGCCACTGGTCCAGGACGGACGCACGTGTGCCCAGGATCGGCGAACCGATGGACGGCCCGACGCTGTCCCTTGTTCCGGTACCGAGCGCGTTGATCGTGTACTCGGTAGGCCCGTACAGGTTGTAGCCGATGCCGTCGAGCCGACTCCACAGTGCATCCGGTACCGCCTCACCACCCAGCAAGACCAGGGGAATTCGATGTCCGTCGCGTTCGTCCAACAGTCCGAGATCGAGCAGATGTCCGGCATACGTGGGCGTCACGTTGACCACGTCGATTCTGTTCTGCTCGCAGTAGTGAGCCAATGCCTCACCGTCGCGGCGTAATTCCTCGTCGCAGATGTGTACCTCGTGACCTTCGACGAGCCACAGCAACTCCTCCCACGACATGTCGAAGGAGAACGACACCGTGTGTGCGATCCGCAGGGTGCGGTCTCCTGCCACGGCGACGGTGGGAGCGAAGATCTCGTTCCGGTGATTGATCTGCATGTTCGTCAGACCGCGATACGGAGTGACGACGCCCTTCGGTGTTCCGGTCGAGCCGGAGGTGTAGATGACGTAGGCGGGGTGCTCGAGTCGGCCGACGGTGCCGGACGCAAAACCGACCGACGCTGTGGCCGCCTCGACTTCCGACGCGTCGATGTCGTACGCCAACTCTGTTACGACCTCAGGGGAGTCGACGACCATCCGTGTGGCGGTGGTGGCCAATCCCCGGCTCTCCGTGTCCACCGTCGTCACCAGAACGGCCGGTTGCGCGTCGGCCAACATGACGTCGAGACGCTCTGTCGGATAGTCGAGTTCGAGGGGCAGGTACGCGGCACCGGTACGCAGCACCGCGAACAGGGCCACCACCATCTCCACCGATCTCGGCAGAGCGAGGGCCACGATGCGTTCGGGAGCGGCACCCCGGCGAAGCAGCGCCAGTGCGCAGGCGTTCACCCGCCGGTCGAGGTCGCCGAAGGTCAGCCGCCGGTCTCCGAACACCAACGCGATGTCGTCGGGAACGGCCGCGGCGCGTGCGGCGAGCAATTCGGCGATCGTGTTGTCCTGCAGTCGTTCCGATCGGCCGTCGAACTCGTTCTCGACGACACTCGGCATGTCGCCCGGGGCAGACGGCCAGCGCGATATCGGCAGATCGGGCTGCGCTGCAACGGTATCGAGTGCCGATGCGAACGAGTCGAGCAGCGATCGGGCACGCTCGTCGTCCACAGAATCGGGTAGATACGTCACCGACAGGTTCAGTTCATTGCCGGGATCCACTGCGATGGACACCGGGAACTCGGACCCATCGACGGTCGAGATGTGTCGCACGCGGCGCTCGTTCCCTGCCGACGTCGATTCTTGTCGTCCTGCAGGCCCGGCAGCGTTACGCAGGACGAGCAGGGTGTCGAACAGAGCCCCCGCACCGATGGCCTGCTGAATTCCACCGAGACCGAGGGTGTCGTGCGGCATCAGGTCGAGACGCTGATCCTGCACGCGCGCAGCCACATCGGTGGCCGAATCGAATCCACCTGCCGTCACCCGGATCGGCACCGTGCTGATGAACGCGCCGATCGCGGTGTCGGAACCGGCCACATCCATGGGCCGACCGGCGACGGCGGTACCGAACACCACATCGGACCGCCCCACCACACGCATCAACACACTCGCCCAGGCCGCTGCGAGAACCGTGAACAGAGTCGAACCGGATCGACGTGCGTGCAGATCCAGCGCGCCGGACACCGCTGCCGTCACTCTGCGTTCGATCCTGCGGGGTGAACCGTCCCCGCGGGTGGCCTCCGCGGCCACCGAGGTCGGGCTGTCGATATCGCCGAAGTACCGCTGCCACGCCTGCTCGGACTCGGCACGGTCGCGAGAAGCCAGCCAACGCAGATACTCACGGTAGCCGTGGTCCGTAGTAACGGGCGTGCCGTTCTCGTCGTGCTGCTCCAGGACTCGAGCCACGAGCAGTGCCGAGGATCCGCCGTCGAAGCACCCGAACCAGTAGGTGGTCAACAGTCGGTCGACCCCTCCGGGAAGGTGCACCAGGGTGACCCGAAACAGTGGCGGCGCAGCGATGTCGAACGAGAGCGCCCGGTCGTCCGCGAGAATCCGGCTCCATCGATCGTCCACCTCGCTCGCCGGGCACGCACGGAGATCCACCACCGTCAACGGTGCCTGCACCGCAGAGAGTACGACCTGGGCCGGCGCGATGTCGTCCGGCGTCACGAAGGCCGTCCGCATCGCCGCGGTGGTATCGACGACCGATTGCAGAGCTCGCCTGATCCTGTCGTCGTCGAGGACGCGGTCGACCTCGACGACGGTGCGGACGGTGTACAGCTCGGTGGCATCGGCGTCGACACCTACCTGGAAGACGAGCCCGAGCTGCAGTGGTGACAGTGGCCAGACGTCGTCGATCGATCCGAATTGCTCCCTCAACGAATCGAATTCGGTGGACTCGACGTCTGCGAGTGGGCCGCGGCTCGCCTCGGGTGCGGCCTCGTCGCCTCGGGCACGCCGCAACCGCTCCTGCACCAACCTACGTCTGACGTCGTCGAGATCCATGGGTTCCTTCATCGAGTCGGCTGCTGTTGCGTGCACTGTGTGACGAGCAAGGACTTGTCCACTTTGCCGATGGCGGTGACGGGCAGCGATGTTCGTGTCACCACGCGATCGGGCAGTTTGAATCCGGCGCAGCCGGCCGCCGTCAGGAAGGCCCGCACGTCGGCGACGGTCGGACCACTTCCGTTCGGCACCACGACTGCGCAGACACTTTCGCCCACAGCGGCATCGGGCACCCCGATCACCGCGACCCGCGCTACTGCAGGATGGGTGAGCAGCAGGTCTTCGAGCTCGTCGGCCGCGACGTTCTCGCCGTTTCGGGTGATCACGTCCTTGATGCGACCGGTGACGACGAGATGGCCGGACTCGAGCTCGCGCACCTGATCCCCACTGCGATAGAACCCATCAGGGGTGATGGCAGTCGTATTATGTTCTGCCGCAGAATAATAGCCATTGATGGTGTAGGGGCCCCGCGTCAGCAATTCACCGACTTCCCCGGGCGATACATCGTTTCCGTCCGCACCGACGACGCGCACCTCGTCCAGATGGGACAACGGCCTGCCTTGCGTTCCGATCACCAGTTCCGCGCTGTCCTCGGCTCGGGTGTAGTTCAGTAGCCCTTCGGCCATGCCGAACACCTGCTGCAGCCGGCATCCGAGCGCGGGCTCGACCAGCTTGGCGACCTCAGGTGCCAGCTTCGCTCCCCCGACCTGCAGCAACCGCAAGCTGGACAGGTCTGCATCCTCCCATTCCGTTGCCTCGCACCACAGATGAGTCAACGTCGGAACCAGCGCCGTGATCGTCACGCGATACCTCTCGATCAGCGCGAACGCGTGGTCTGGGCTGGCACTGCCGGAGAACACCACCGTTGCCCCTACCCCGAGGGCACCGAGCAGCCCGGGGCATGCGAGCGGAAAGTTGTGTGCGGCAGGGAGAACGGCGAGATACACGTCCTCGGGCCCGAGATCGCAGACCTCCGCACTGGCCCTGGCGTTGTATTCGTAATCGTTGTGCGTACGGGCAATCAGCTTGGGCAATCCCGTCGTGCCACCGGAGACCAGCAGTAAGGCAGGATCGGTCGGCCGGGCGCGCGGAAACTGTCGGGGCACCCCGGCCACCGCGGACAGAGAGGTATGGGACCCGCCGCCGTTCGATTCGGGTCCGGAACTGTCGACGAAGACGTGCCGAACACTCGTCACCGACGCGAGAACCTCATCGGCGAGTTCGCAATAGTCGAAGTCGCCGGCCCGATCGGAGATCACGTACGCCACCGCCGATGCGGTGGCGGCGAGATGGGTGATCTCACGTCGGCGATGTGCAGGCAGCGTCAGCACCGGGATCGCTCCGCATTCGAGCAAAGCGAACAGCACGACCGCAAAGTTCACGGAGTTCGGCAATTGCACGACCACCCGGTCGCCCGGTTCGATGCCGCGATCGGCGAATCCGGCTGCGACGCTCCGCACTCGTCGAAGCAGCTCGTCGTACCTCAGCTCCGTGCGATCGTCGACGACCGCCCTCGAAGTGCCGAACTGCGTCGCCCACGTTGCGAACACCTCTGGAAGGGTTTCACCTCGCCACAACCCGGCGTCGAGGTACCTGCGGGCACGCTCGTCGCCGAACGGTACGAAAGCGTCGACGTCGGCGTCCGGCTCGGCAAGTTCGGTCATGTTCTGCACCATGGATTCTCGTCCTCCGGGAATGCGAAGCGGGTCAGGAATGGTGTTCGAGCGCGGCCGACAGTTCGTCCTCCGACATCGCTTCGACCGACAGGAAGATCTCGGCGGTGGCTTCGAGGAATTCTGCGTCACCTTCTGCGTCGATCATCCGGTCCGCGAGCCCGGCCACGGTGGGTGCCGCGAACATCATGCGCACGGTGACCGACGTGATGTCGAAGGACTCGCGAATGCGGGCGACGATGGTCGTCGCCAGGACGGAATCGCCGCCGAGCGCGAAGAGCGTGTCCGTCACACCGATGCCGTCGACCCCGAGTACCTTCTGCCAGATCAGGGCGAGGGCGCTTTCGAGGTGAGTTCTGGGCGCAATCCGGGCATCGACCCGTTCGCTTTCTCCCGCTGCGCGACACAGCCGGACGACGGCAGCGGAGTCGATCTTGCCGTTGACGGTCAGCGGCAGCGCGGAGACCGTCACGATCTGCTCCGGCACCATGTGCGCTGGGAGACGCTCGGCGGCCCTGGCCCTCACGGCCGCTACCGTCTCACGGGGATCCGCGTCTCGATCGGTCGGCACCACGGCGGACAGCAGGATCGGAGCTGCGGTGCGGTCGACAACGGCTGCGGCACTGGCCACCTCGTGATCCGCGGTGAGTGCCGCTTCGATCTCTCCGAGTTCGATCCGAAATCCGTTGATCTTGATCTGGTTGTCCACACGGCCCACGAATTCGACCATGGAGCCGGTCTCGGCCATCGAGCCGGGGCAGTACCGAACCAGGTCTCCGGTGCGGTACCAGCGGTAGCGGTCGGCCTCGACGAAGCGCTCGTTCGTACGCTCGGGATCGCCCAGATAGCCGTCGGCGAGACCGACGCCCGCGACCCACAACTCACCGGGCACCCAGTCCGGCACCTGGTTCCCACGCGCATCGACCACCCGAAGCGCCATCGACGCGAGCGGCACCCCGAACGGGACCGTGCGCCAGTTCGGATCGACGTCCACGACCTCACAGATGCTGTTGTGGATCGCGGTTTCCGTAGCGCCACCGAGTCCGGCGAACCGACATCCGGGAACCGCCGCCGTCAGCCGCCGGTAAAGGTCGATACTCACCTTGTCGCCGCCGAGCATGACGACCTCGAGCGAACCGCCCACATCGTCACCGGTGGACAGGATCATGTCCAGCAGCGGGGGCACGCAGCTGATCACCGTGACGCGGTGCGCACGAATCAGAGCGGCCCAGCGCTGCGGATCCTTGCGCTCGTGTTCCTGGATTAGCACGGCCGTACCGCCGGCCGCGAACACCGAGAACAGGTCGAACGTGCACAGGTCGAAGTCCAACTCGGACAGGCACAATGGACGGTAGCCCTCGTTCAGGTCGAAACGTTCGACCAGATCCATGATCGTGTTCATCGCGGCGCGATGCGAGACCACAACACCTTTCGGTTCACCCGTGGAGCCGGAGGTGAAGATCATGTACGCGGGCGCGGTGTCGGGGCCGAGGTGCGGGGCGGGCCGAGGCTCACTCAGGATCGCGTGGGACACCGCGAGACCGTCGTCGCCCGATCCGCCGATCGTCACCGTGAACCCCGCTTTTCGGGCGATCAGCGCAGCACGGCTCGACGGTTGGTCGACGCCGATCGGTACGTACACCCCGCCCGCGGCGAGCACACCGAGAACTGCGACCACTTGATCGGGACCCTTCGGCAGCGTCACCCCCACCGTGTCGCCCACTGTCATATCTCGGTCCCTCAGTGCCCCAGCAACTCTCAGTGCCCGGTCACACAGATCGCCGTACGTCATCGACTCGTTCTCGCCCCACTCGAGCGCCACCGCGTCGGGATGCTGCGACGCGCGATCGAAGAAGGCGCGGTGCAGAGTCTCGTTCCCGGCCGACTGCGACGCGTCCGTTCGGGGTACATCGGCTGACGGAGTTCGCGACATCAGCTGACGCGGTGGAACCAGCTGACCCACAGGCTCCGCCCACACGGAGTCACCGTCGACCACGAGTGCGCGAACCAGCGTCTCGAACGCGTCGAACATCGCGTCGGGAACTCCTGGGAGGAACTCGTTCTCGCGTATGTCCCAGTTGACCAACACGCCACCGTCGAGTTCGGTGATCTGCGCGTCGAGAACCACCTGCGGCCCCTGCGACATGATCCACACCGGATCACCGAAGACCTGCCGCGCGCGAGCGTCGAACAACTCGCCCAAACCGAGCGCGCTCGTGAAGACGACGGGAGCCAGCACCGGCTCTCCTCGACGGCGACCGAGGTCGCGCAGCACCTCGACCCCGGAATAGTCGGCGTGCGAGGCGTCTTCGTGCAGTCGGGACCGGATCCGACGGGAACGTTCGACGAACGAGAGCGGCTCGCTCAGATCGACTTCCAGCATGACCGACGACGAGAAGTCACCGATGAGATTCTCGACGTCGGGATGCGTCGGAGCGCGATCGAACATGGGCACGTTGAGCAGAAACCGTTGTTCACGAGACCAGGCACCGATCACCTCGGCGAACGCCGTGGCCACTGCCACCGCCGGGGTGACTCCGTGGGCTCTGGCGTGCGTCTGGAGATCACCGTATGCCGCGGAGTCGAGATGAAATGCCCGACGCAATGCTACCGGGGCACCCGAATCATGTTCCAGCAACGGAAGAGTCGGCGCTCCGGGCAGTGAGTCGAGGCGCTCGGACCAGTAGCGTTCGGCCTGAGCACGGGCGCTGCGTCGATCGAGCGGCCGATCGGCGAGGTACCGCGAATAGCTGTACTCGATTGCCCGGAGGGGATCGCCGTCGTAGGCCCGCGCCAGGTCTGCAACCAGAATACGAAAACTCACTGCGTCGCCGGCGATCATGTCGATGTCCAGGTGCAGACGCGTGCGACCGTTCGGCAGGAGCGACAGATCGGCCGAGAACATCTCGCCCGCTTCGATATCGAGCATCTGGTGGGTCAGACGGAGCCGCGTTTCTTCGAGGCGGTCGGTCGGGTCGGACTCGGATCGTAGGTCGTGGACCGTCAACCCGCGCCACCCCGAGGTCGGTTCGATGCGCTGCTGTCCGTTGTCCGAAATCCGGGCCCGCAACATCTCGTGCCGTTGCGCGACGGCATCGAGCGCCGCACGTAGTCGATCGGGATCCACTGCCTCGCCGTCGAATTCGGTGTAGAGATGCGGTGCGACCCCGCCGAACCGCTGCTCGGCACTGCGCCCGATCCAGTAGGCGTGCTGCAACAGTGCGAGATCGAACTCCGACGTGTCCGGTTCGACCAGCGTCGATTGCCGCTCGGAGTTTCGGGAACTCGATTCGGCCGAACCACCGATCAGTTCGGACCAGGCAGAAATGTTCGGCTGCGCAGCGAGCTCGGCAAACGTCACCGTCGACCCCTGCTTGCGGAATCTCCCGACCAACCGCATCAGAACGATCGATTCGAGACCCAGCTCGAACAGATCCGCGTCCATCGCCACAGCCCCGGGTTCCGCACCGATCAGTTCTGCAACCACCGCCCGCAGTTCGTCCCGTCCGATTCCCCGCTGATCCATCCGGTGAGTCCCCTTCGATCGACTGTGTTGCGTATGCGCGCGACCAGGCGATATCCAGAGCCCGTCCATAAGGAAAGGCTACCCTCGCTTAGCCGACCCTGAGGAGGCTAGCATCTGTGGGCCACCGCGAGGAGGGTGCCCTCGGCCCCTACCTCGACACCAGGAAGTACGGCGCTCCACTCGACATCGGCCATCTCGGCCTCGACGAAAGCAGACACGTGACACCGACTTCGAGCAGATTCGGCTCCGCACCCCGCGCCCTCACCGGAGGCATAGCGGTTCTCGTGCTTCTCGCTGCTGCCGCGTGCAGCAGTGGCACCACCGGCAGCGACGACGCCGGCACCCAGACCGTCGACCTGAACGCGAACCCCGCCGCGTGCAGTGCGAACGACCGCGTCGATTCGGTCGACCGAGCGTCCGGACCGTTCACGTACACCGACGGCCGCGGACGGACCGTTTCCCTCGATGCACAACCGACCAGAATCATCGCCGACGAGGAATCCGCCGCTGCGCTGATGTCGTACGGAATCAAGCCGATCGCCATCTGGTCGACGACGCCGATGGGGACCAGCCCGATTCTGAGTTGCTCCGATCTGACGGGCATCGAATCGGTCGGCGAGACCTGGGGCACCTTCGATTTCGAGAAAGCCGCCAGCCTGGACCCGGATCTCGTCATCGGTGAGTTCAACCCGAGATTCGGCCAGTTCGGCAAGTTGACCACGACGGCCGATTCGTCCAAGGCCGACACGATCGATCGGATCGCTCCCACCCTGGGGGTCACCTTGGACACGACGTCGACCGCGAAGACCATCGAGAACTACGCCGGGTTGGCGTCGTCGCTCGGCGTCGACCTCGACACCCCACAACTGGCAGACATCAAGTCCGACTACGACGCTGCTGTCACCAACTTCAAGAAGGTTGCGTCCGAACGTCAGGACCTCACCGGAGTGGGAGTCTGGCCCCTCGACGTCGCCTACGTACTCGATCCGTCGGCGGATCCCGACTTCAGCGACTACGAAAGCTGGGGCCTGAAGATGTACACCCCCGACGGCACCGACGACGGTTACTGGAAGAAGGTGTCCTGGGAGAATGTGTCGAGCGTCGATGCCGATGTCGCGTTCGTCTACCACGACGTTGCCAACGCATCCGACGTGAAGCTTGCCGACATCCCGAGCCGTTACCCCGGCTTCGACACCATCTCCGCCGTCGAGAAGCAACAGATGGTGCTGTGGGACTACGGCGCCAACAAGAGCTACAGCCGCTACACCAACACCATCGACGTCTACGCCGATGCACTGTCCAAGGCGCAGAAGGTCACTGCCGAGTAAGCGCGGCCGCGATCTCCGCCGCCAGTCGGTCGAGTTCGGATCGATGCGGCGACGACGGCCGAGCCCGCAGACCGAATCCGTCGCCGATCATGCGCGGGATGACGTGCAGATGCACGTGGAAGATTTCCTGACCTGCCACCGTGCCGTCGGCGAGGAACAGGTTCACCCCGGCGACGCGCGGATTGCTCGCTCGCACAGCGGCAGCCACCTTCTGCCCGACGACGAACAGATGCGCACCGATCTCGGGCGGCAACTCGGCCAGCGTCCGATACTGCTGCTTGGGCACCACGAGCACGTGCCCGGTGGTGAGAGGCCTGATGTCCATGAACGCGATCGCGGTGTCGTCCTCGTGGACGCGCGACGCCTCGGCGGTCCCGGCAATGATCTCGGAGAAAATCGTGTAGGGGTTCACGGCATCGAGCCTAGGCGTGAGCGCAGACCGCACGAACGACACCGCGACTGCTGAAACTGCACGACTGACTCGACCCGACTACTGTTTGCCGATGAGCATCGGCGGGGTTCTCTTCGACATCGACGGCGTACTCGTCACGTCGTGGCAGGCGGTACCCGGGGCAGCCGCGACGCTGAAGTACCTGGACAACAACGACATTGCACGCGCGTTCCTGACCAACACGACCTCGAAGACGCGCGAGCAGATAGCGGCGGCATTGCGCGACGTCGGACTCGACGTCCATTCCGACGAGATCGTCACCGCCGCGTCGCTCACCGCGGATCATCTACGCGAGAACTACCCGGATGCTCGGGTGGTCATGATCAACAACGGCGAGATCGCGGCCGATATGCCGGGCATCGAATTCGTCGAGGAGTCTTCCGGGGATCCGGATGTCGTGGTCGTCGGCGGTGCCGGCCCGGAGTTCACGCACGAGCGTCTCAGTCGCGTCTACGACTGGCTGTGTCGCGGCATTCCCGTCGTCGCGATGCATCGATCGTTGATGTGGAGTACCGGTGGCGGGTTGCGCATCGACACCGGCATGTACCTCGCCGGGATGGAGCAAGCGTCCGGACACGCCGCGAAAGCCATCGGCAAGCCCGCTCCCCTGGGCTTCCGCACGGCGTCCGAGCGGATGGGCGTCGATCCGGACGACGTCGTCATGGTCGGCGACGACCTCGACAACGACGTCCTCGCCGCCCAGGTCGTCGGCATGACCGGTGTTCTGGTGCGCACCGGAAAGTTCCGTCAGGACGTGCTCGATCGACGCATCACCGACGAATTCGCGATGGAACCCGATCACGTGATCGACTCCGTCGCAGACCTGCCGGACGTCCTGATGTGAGTGGAAACTCGTAGCCCACTACGAGTTTCCACTCACAACAGAGAACTCAGAGAATCGGCGACGGGATGTAGGCCGCACCGGCCGGGAACTTCGCGATCAGCCGCTCCACGGCCGAGACGACCGCACTGACCTGTGCGTCCGCTGCACCGACGAAGGCCGTCTTGTCGGCCAGCGCCGCATCGAGTGCAGCGCGGTCGAGCGGCAGTCGGCCGTCGGCAGCCAGCCGATCCAGCATGTCGGGCTCGAGTCCCTGCTCGCGCATGGCCAACGCGACGGCGACGGCGTGTTCCTTGATCGCCTCGTGCGCGGTCTCGCGGCCGACGCCTGCGCGCACGGCCGCCATCAGCACCTTCGTCGTCGCGAGGAACGGCAGGTAGCGGTCCAGTTCCTTGGCGATGACGGCGGGGTACGCACCGAACTCGTCGAGCACGGTCAGGAAGGTCTCGATGAGACCGTCGATGGCGAAGAACGCGTCGGGCAGCGCGACGCGACGCACGACGGAACAGAAGACGTCGCCCTCGTTCCACTGCGCTCCGGCGAGCTCGGCGGCCATCGATCCGTAGCCGCGAAGCACCACCTGCAAGCCGTTGACGCGTTCGCACGAGCGGGTGTTCATCTTGTGCGGCATCGCCGAAGAACCGACCTGGCCGGGCTGGAAGCCCTCGGTGACCAGCTCGTGGCCCGCCATCAGGCGGACAGTGTGCGCGAACGACGACGGCCCGGCACCCACCTGGACCAACGCGGACACGACCTCGTGATCGAGCGAGCGGGGATACACCTGGCCGACGCTGGTGAGCGTGTGCCGGAAGCCGAGATGATCGGCGACGATGCGTTCGAGTGCGACGAGCTTCGCGGAGTCTCCGCCGAACAGGTCGAGCATGTCCTGCGAGGTGCCCATCGGGCCCTTGATGCCGCGCAGTGGGTAACGCGCGATCAGTTCCTGCAGCCGGGACAGCGCGAGCAGCAGCTCGTCGGCGGCCGACGCGAAGCGTTTGCCCAGCGTGGTGGCCTGAGCGGCGACGTTGTGGCTACGGCCGGCCATGACGAGGGAGGAGTATTCGGCGGCGCGTTCGGCCAACCGCTTCGCCACGGCGACACCGTGCGTGTGGACGTGTTCGAGCGAACGCAGAATCTGCAGCTGCTCGACGTTCTCGGTCAGGTCGCGGCTGGTGAGTCCCTTGTGGATGTGCTCGTGACCGGCGAGGGCGTTGAACTCCTCGATGCGGGCCTTCACGTCGTGCCTGGTGACGCGTTCCCGCTCGGCGATCGACGCCAGGTCGACCTGGTCGGCGACAGCTTCGTAATCGGCGATGGCCGCGTTGGGCACGTCGACTCCGAGCGAGGACTGTGCGCGCAGCACGGCAATCCACAATTGCCGTTCGAGCGTGATCTTGTATTCCGGAGACCACAGCTCCACCAGTTCGGGGCTTGCGTAACGGGTGGCCAGGACATTCGGGATGCTCACGAGCATCCAGCTTACGTGGCCCAGTTGTCGGTCTCGGATGAGGTCGGACTCGAATTCGGCCGTCGGACCGAGCATCGCCGCAGCGTGGAATAACCGCACCGCATTCCGATGTTGCAGCCGCCGTGAGCCGAACAGTGAAGGTCGACATCTGGTCCGACATCGCGTGCCCGTGGTGCTTCGTCGGTAAGCGCCGTTTCGAGGCAGGTGCTGCGGAGTTCATCGCCGATGGTGGGACGCTCGAGGTGGAGTTCCACTCGTTCGAGCTGGCACCCGACACGCCGGTCGACTTCGACGGCAGCGAGGTCGACTTCCTCGTCTCCCACAAAGGCATGCCGGCCGCCCAGGTCACGCAGATGTTGGGGCAGATGACCGAGCTGGCCGCAGGCGAGGGGCTCGCGTACGACTTCGACGCCGTGCAGCACACCAACACCGTCAAGGCGCACGAGCTCCTGCACTTCGCCAAGTCGAAGGGCAAGCAGGTCGAGATGAAGGAACGGCTGCTGGCGGCCTACTTCGAGGAGGGCGGCCACGTCGGACGCGTCGACGACCTCGCCGACCTGGCCGCGGAGATCGGTCTCGATCGTGACGAGGTGGTCGAGGCGCTGAAGTCCGGGGAGTTCCTGCCCGCCGTGCGCGCGGACAAGGAGCAGGCCATCGCCTATGGAATCAGTGGTGTGCCGTTCTTCGTGATCGACGGTCGCCTCGGTGTGTCGGGCGCGCAGGAACCGTCGGTGTTCGCCGACGTCCTGCAGAAGGCCGCGGCCGGCGCATGAGCGGCCCTTTGGAAATGGTCGGCGACGACCGCGGCCCCGTCTGCGAGGACGGTGTGTGCGAGGTGCCGCCGATCCGAGACGCAGACCGGGGCGAGAACGACTTCGGGCTGAACACGCCGGCCTGAGGGGGCCTGAGTCAATCGGCCGACACCTGTTCCGCCGGTGCCACGATGTCGATGACGGCCAAGAGCATGCTGCGCGCCATTTCGCGCGGATCAGGATCCACCTCGCTGAGCGCGCCCACCACTGCACCGTCGACCACTGCCACGAGTCGTCGTAGCTGCTCTTCCTGCACCGTCCGCCCCGATCGACGCAGCACATCGGTCAGCAGGTCGTCGATCTGGGCACGCAGCCTCAGCTGCACCTCGCGCAGTTCGGGATGCCGAGCCGACGCGATGAACCGCTCGTATCTCGCGACCAGTTGCTCATGGCCACCCTGCGGCCCGATCAGCAGATCGACGATGAGGTCGACGGTCGACTCCATCTTCTGCGAGCACTTGCCCTCGTCGTCGATACGTCCGCGCATGACATCGATCTCGCGGGTCCCGACGACGTCGACCGCCGCGGCCACCAAGTCGCCGAGCGACTCGAAATAGTAGGTGGTCGACGCCAACGGCAGTCCGGCGCGAGCGGCAACCGACCGGTGCCGAACCGCGTCGAATCCACCCTCGACCAGCAGGTCTGCAGCCGCCGACGCCAGAGCGTGGCGGCGGCGCACTCCCTTCGGAGTCGCACCCGACACCTTGTGCTGCGACTCGGTCGGACCTGCGGACATTCCAGTCATCGTGCCAGCTCGCAGCCGTTCGTCGGACTGCTTTCGCGCTATGGAATTGTCAGTGTTCGTGGCTCATCGACCTATCGACCTTCGCTCCGACACCATCACCCGACCAGATTCGATCATGCGACAAGCAATGGCCGACGCCGAAGTGGGCGACGACGTCCTCGATCACGATCCGACGATGGCGGCGCTCGAGGAAAGAGTGGCGGATCTGCTCGGCTTCGAGGCGGCGCTGTGGGTGCCGTCCGGTTCGATGGGCAACATCATCGCGCTGATGCTCCATCTGCAGCGCGGCGATCGATTCCTGGCCCCCGAGCACGCGCACGTCCTGGGCTCCGAGCTCGGCACCGCAGCATGGTTGGCGGGCGGAATGCCCGAGGCACTTCCCCACGACGGTGGCCCCGGACGCCCCCTTGCGTCGACGGTGCGTGCGGCAGCCGGCGGCGTCGGGCCGTACTTCGCCCTGCGGACCACATTGCTCTCGCTCGAGAACACACACAATTTCGCCGGCGGTGCCGTGTTGAGACCGGACGAGTGGGCGGAACTCGTTGCGGCCGGACGTGACTCGGGATTGAGAATTCACCTCGACGGGGCTCGGCTGTGGAATGCCGCTGTGGCACTCGATGTTCCGATCGCGTCGTTGACCACCGGCGCAGACACGGTGCAGGTATGCCTGAGCAAGGGGCTCGGCGCACCCGTCGGCTCGATGCTCGTCTCCGATGCGGCGCGAATCCATGAGGCCCGGCGTGTGCGAAAGATGTTGGGCGGCGGCGTGCGTCAGGGTGGCGTGCTCGCTGCGGCGGGGCTCGTCGCCCTGGATCGAATCGGCGATCTCGCCAAGGATCACGCAAATGCCTCGACGCTGGCACGCGGCCTTCGTGAACGGGGCTGGGAGGTCGCAGAACCCCAGACGAACATCGTGCTCGCCGCCGTCGCCGATCCTGTACGGACAGTGACCGAGCTGGCCGATCTGGGCATCGCTGCCGTCACCGTCGCGGGCAAGGTGCGCTTCGTCACCCACCGTGACGTCGATGCAGCCGATATCTCCGAGGTGCTGGAGCGGCTGCGCCCCATGTGAGCGCAGCGCTTTCCTGTCGTTCCGCAGGCTCCACTCCTGCCTCGTAGCCTGCTACGAGGAAACACTCACATGCGACGTAGTCGCTCCAAGGCTTCTTCGACATCGGCGGTCGTGCCCGCGAACGAGAATCGCACCGTGTGGTTCCCACGGACGGTGTCGAAGTCGACGCCGGGTGCCAACGCGACCCCGGTCTCGGCCAGCACTCGGGCGCACCAACTCCGCGAGTCGTCGGTGAGATGCGCGATATCCGCGTAGACGTAGAAGGCACCGTCGGCCGGAGCCAGATCGGTGATACCCAACGCGGGCAAACCGTCGAGCAGGATCCTGCGGTTGACGGCGTACCGCTCGACATGCGAATCCAGCTCGCGGCGCGACTCTTCGGTGAACGCCGCAATAGCCGCCACCTGCGAGATCGCCGGCGGGCAGACCGTCATGTTCGACGCCAATCTTTCGACGGCCCTGCGCAATCGAGCCGGCAGCAGCATCCAGCCCATGCGCCACCCCGTCATCGAGAAGTACTTGGACACCGACCCGATGGCCACGGATTCCTTCGACGCCTCCCAGGCGCTCGACGTGTGCGCGTCGCCGTAGGAGATGCCGTGATAGATCTCGTCGGAGACCAACAAGGTTCCGTGCTCGTCGCACCAGCGTGCGATGGCGGCCAGCTCGTCGGGGTCGATGATCGTGCCGGTGGGATTGGCCGGACTGGCGACGATGAGCCCGGCAGGCGGCTCCGGTAGTTCGTCGAGCATCGCGACGGTGGGCTGGAACCGTGTCTCCTCCACACAATCCAGTTCGACGACGCGACAGCCCAACGCCGCCAACGTGTTTCGATATGCCGGGTACCCGGGCCTGGCCATGACGACGGTATCCCCCGCGTCGAACGCAGCGAGGAACAGCAACGTGAATGCGCCCGACGACCCGGTGGTGATCACCACGTCGTCGGCCTCGACGGTGATGCCGTACCGCGTGCTGTGATACTCCGCGATCGCTTGCCGTAGCGGCAGAATGCCCAGCGTCTCGGTGTACCCGAGCAGATGCGAATCCAGAGCGTCTCGGGTGGCGCGCAACACCGGCTCGGGTGCCCTGGTCGACGGCTGACCTGCGGCAAGCGACAGCACATCACCGTGAGTACGCGCCCGCTCGGCCGCCGCGGCGAACACATCCATCACGTGGAACGGCTCGACCTTCGATCGCTGCGATTCACTGTGCATTCCATCGACACTACTGACCTCATCGCCCACTATTCGCACTACCACACGGCATACCGTCGGAGCCCTCGCAAAGTGTGACCTGAGGTCAGTTATCCACAGGAATCAAGGCTATCCACAATTCGCGAATCTCTCTCCCGCGACGACTATTTCGACGCAAGGCTGTGCGAATGACGGTGTACACGCAACAACAACTACTCGATTCGGGAATGACCAGAGGAGCTATCACCTACCGCACCAAGACCGGAAAGTTGACGCGGATACTGCCTGGCATCTACTGCACCGGCGAGCCCGATTTCCGCGACCGGTGCGCCGCGGTCACGTTGTGGCAACCGAAAGCCGTGCTCAGTCACCTGACGGCTGCGTGGTGGTGGACCCTGCTCGACCACGAACCGGAGCAGGTTCACCTCACGATCGCTCGCTCTACAAAACGGGCAGGCCCGCCGTGGGTTCGCCAATACCGCCGAACCCTGATCGAGTCCAGCTACGTCGATCTGCTTCCCGTTGTCACGATCGAACAGTGCATCATCGACGTTGCAGCCATGTTGCCCACGACTGCACTGGAGCAATTCTTCGACGCCGCACTCACGCACAAGGTCAGCTGGCGGGCGGTTGCGCTGCAGTGTGAGGAGTCTGCGGGGATGGCCGGGATTGCAGCGGTGAGAAAACAACTACGCGTGTGTTGTCCACGCACCTTGTCCGAGCCGGAGCGAATAGTGGCGCGCGCACTCACGGCGCGGGGCTACCACTTGGAAATCAACGCCGAGGTGGGCCGGTACTTTGCCGACCTGATGGACCGGAGGTCACGGGTGATCGTGGAGATAGACGGCCGTGAGTTCCACGTAGAGTCCAAGGTGTTCACCAGCGATCGAGTTCGGCAGAACTCTCTGCAACTCGACGGTTGGTTGGTTCTGCGTTATTCGGCAGCGATGGTGATGAGCAACCTCGCTTACGTGGTGGACCAGATCATCGATACGGTGCGTCGACGCCGGAAGGCACTGACCTGAGCGCCCACAATTCGCTCCCAAAATCGGGAAAAGGTGTTTCAGCACGAATAGTGGGCGCTGAGGTCACCTACAGCGAGATGCGACCCTCCACGGCAGCGAGGCCGATGTCGGTGCGGAAGTGGCTGCCCGGCAATCGGATTCCGGCGATCCGGGAGTAGGCGTCATCTCGGGCGGCGGTGAGGTCGAATCCTGTGCCGACGACGCTCAGCACGCGTCCACCCGCGGAGACGACCGCGCCGTCCTTCACAGCGGTGCCGGCATGCAGGACGCCTTCGCCCTCGGAGCCGAGGATCTCGTCACCGGTGCGGGGGCGACCGGGGTAGTTCTCGGCGGCGATGACGACGGTGACCGCCGCGCCGTCCTTCCAGCGCAGAGGCGGCAGTGACGCCAGCGTGCCGGTGGCCGTCGCGTTCAGCGCCTCGCCGAGCGGTGACTCCAGCAAGGCCAGCACCGCCTGAGTCTCGGGATCGCCGAAGCGACAGTTGAATTCGACGACGGCCGGCCCGTCGGCACCCATCGCGAGGCCGGCGTACAGCAGACCCGAGAACGGCACACCACGCTTCACCATCTCGGCCGCAACGGGTTTCACCACATCACGGACGATCTCGTCGACCGCGCCCTCGGGCAACCATGGGAGTGGGGTGTACGCGCCCATGCCCCCGGTGTTGGGGCCGGTATCTCCGTCGCCGACGCGTTTGTGGTCCTGCGCGGGCAGCAGCGGAACCACGGTCTCGCCGTCGACGAGGCAGAACAGGGACACCTCGGGGCCGTCGAGGAACGACTCGAGCAGTACCGGGTGACCGTTTTCGAGGAGTTCGGCGGCGTGGTCGCGGGCGACGAGGCGGTCGGTGGTGACGACGACGCCTTTGCCTGCGGCGAGTCCGTCGTCCTTGACGACCCAGTTGGGGCCGAATCGGTCGAGGGCGGCATCGAGCAGTGCGGGCGAGTCGACTATTTCGCTGTGTGCGGTTCGCACGCCTGCCTGTGCCATGACGTCTTTGGCGAAGGCCTTGGATCCTTCGATGCGTGCGGCGTCGGCCGACGGGCCGAACGTGGCGATGCCGGCCTCGCGCAGAGAATCGGCCACTCCGAGAACCAGGGGCACTTCGGGCCCGATGACGACGAGATCCACCTCGAGCTTCGTGGCCAGTGCTGTCACCGCCTCACCGGATGCCACGTCGACGGCGTGCTGTTCGGCGAGTGTGGCTGTGCCTGCATTGCCGGGAGCGACGAACAGTTTGTCGACCGACGGGTCGGCCTTCAACGCAAGTAGAAGGGCGTGCTCACGAGCACCGGAACCTATGACGAGTACGCGCACAGTGCATCAGACTATCTGCTCGACGCCGACGGGCCCCGCACCTGTCGTGATGCGGGGCCCGTCGGGGATGGCGAGATTACTGTGTCAGGTCGTACAGCGTGACGTTGTCGACGGTGGTCGCGGTGAAGTTCTCGGTCACCCATGCCGAGATTTCGGCCGAGGAACCCGACTCCCTGCCACCCATACCGCCGCCTCCGATGAAGTAGTGGATTCGGCCGTCGGCCACGTACTGCTGGAACTCGGCCAGCGTCGGCGACGGGTCGGTTCCGTTGAAGCCGCCCACGGGCATGACGGGATCCTCGGTGGCCAGTTGATAACCCGCCGCGGTGTTGGCACCGATGGCCGCCGCCACCCAGGTGTACGAACCTGCGTCCTGTTCGAGCATTGCGGTGACCTCGGCGGTCGGGGTGCTGCCTTCGAGCAGTCCACCCATACCGCCGCCCATGCCCATCTCGGCTCCGCCCGGCAGCTGGCCGGCCTGACCCGGGAGTCCCGCCGGTGGCTGCATTCCGGCCGGCATCTGTGCACCGGGAGGCAGCTGCATTCCACCCGGCAGACCACCCTGCCCGCGCTGGCCCTCACCCATGCCGCCGAATCCGCGCATACCGGTGCTCGGCCCGGCGGACACGATCGATCCGGTGTGCGGGGTGCCGATCGTGTCCACCGCGTACGCCGTCGGCCCGGCCAGTCCGGCGAACATCACCGCGAGAATCGCGACCGCGGCGAGCCTGCCGCGAGTGAGGGCCGGAATCAGCAGAGCCACCACCGCCACCACACCGACGACCAGGATCGCCCACTTCAGCCACGGCACGAAGCTCGCGCTACGGCCGAGCAGCACCCACGCCAGGGCGACGGTCGACGCCGCCGCGAGCGCCATCGCGATCCGGACCCACAACCGCTGTCGTTCGCGCCACAGCATCACACTGCCGATACCGACGAGCGCAGCGGCGGCAGGCGAGAGTGCGACCGTGTAATACGAGTGGAAGATGCCGGCCATGAAGCTGAACGTCAGACCGGTGACGAGCAGCCATGCGCCCCACACGATCAACGACGCGCGTGGCGCATCGGTGCGAGGGGCTCTGCCTCGCAACACAAGTCCCGTTACCAGCAGCAACAATGCGGCGGGGATGAGCCAGGCGATCTGGCCGCCCTGGGAGGCGTCGAACATGCGGAGGATGCCGGTCTCGCCCCACATCGACCCGCCGCCGCCACCGACACCGCCCGGGGTGACGCTGCCGGTCTCGTTGCCACTGAGTCGGCCCAACCCGTTGTAGCCGAGAGTCAGTTCCAGAATCGAATTGTTCTGCGAGCCACCGACCCACGGCCGCGAGGATGCCGGCCAGAATTCGACGATCAGCAACCACCAACCGGCCGAGACGATCATGGCTCCGAGCGCGGCGAACAGTTGCAGCACTCGAGTGCCGAGTTTGGGCGGCCCAGCGATCAAATACGTCAAGGCCAGCGGCGGTACGACGAGCATCACCTGAAGCTGCTTGGTGAGAAAGCCGAATCCGACGAACATACCGGTGATCAACAGCCACTTGGTCTTTCCCGATTCGACGCCTCGCAGCATGGCCCAGACGGCGGCGATCATCAGCAGCACCAGCAACGCGTCGGGATTGTTGAACCGAAACATCAGTGCGGCAACGGGAGTCAGCGCCAGCACCAGTCCCGCGAGCAGCCCGGCGGCCGCACCGAATCGGCGCACGACGACGGCTCGCAGCAGCGCAACGGAGGCGACTCCGAGGAGCGCCTGAGGCACCAGCATCGCCCAGGTGTTCAGCCCGAACACCCGCACCGACAACGACATCAGCCACAGTGACATCGGCGGCTTGTCGACGGTGATGGAGTTGGCCGCGTCGGAGGACCCGAAGAAGAACGCCTTCCACGACACCGAACCTGCTTGTATCGCTGCGGAATAGAAGGAGTTGGCCCAACCCGAGGCACCGAGTCCCCAGATGTATGCCACGCCCGTGCCGATCAGCAGAGCGGTCAACCCCAGGAGTTCCCACCGCCGGGAGGTCGCCGGCTCGGTCGGCGCGGCCGCGGACGGCCGTTCGATCGTCGTGGTCATCGGTTCTCCCCCGAAGGATCGGACACCGAAAGATCGGACACCGAAAGATCGGACTCCGGACTACGGAAGACCCACCGCAGTGCGACGAATCGGCACACGGTGGCAACGAGATTGGCGACGACGAGAACGGCGAGTTCGACGTGCCGCGACACGTCCGGGGACCAGGCGTGCAGTACCGCGAGCGAGCCGCTGGTCATCAGCAGCGCGACACCGAAGATCGCCAGACCCTGCAGCTGGTGCTTACCCGCGCTCGCGGGCCCTCGGACGCCGAAAGTGAAGGCACGGTTGGCCGCTGTGTTCAGTACCGCGGTGATGAGCAGTCCGGCGAAGTTCGCGGCCTGTGCCCCGATCATGGGATGCAGCACCAGATACAGCAGTGCGTAGGCCACGGTGCTCGCGACACCGATGATGCCGAATCGCACCAGCTGGCCGATCATTCCGTGCGGTACACCGGCCACGAGCGGCTCCCGTCCCAGGCTTCGACGCAGTTCGGCGACGGGGAGCATTCCGGTCGCAAGAGCCCGACCGACGCGCCAGCATCCCTGCAGATCCTTGACGGCGGTATCGAGGAGGTGGACGCTGCTGTCGGGGTCGTCGACCCAATCGACCGGCACCTCGTGAATCCGTAGGCCGACCTTCTCGGCGATGACCAGCAGTTCGGTGTCGAAGAACCATCCGGTGTCTTCGACGAGTGGAAGCAACTGGCGAGCAACATCGGTGCGCATCGCCTTGAACCCGCACTGAGCGTCGGAGAAGCGGGCGCGCAGCGAGGTGCGCAGGATGAGATTGTAACTGCGCGAGATCAATTCACGTTTCACTCCGCGAACGACCCGGGACGACCGGTTCAGCCGAGAGCCGATGGCGAGGTCCGAGTGACCCGACAGCAGTGGGGCGACGAGCGGCATGAGGGCGTTGAGGTCGGTGGACAGATCGACATCCATGTAGGCAACGACGTCGGCGTCGGACGCGAGCCACACCGCTTTGAGCGCCCGCCCGCGTCCCTTCTCATCGAGGTGATGAACCCGAACTCCGTCGATCTCGTCGGCTAGCCGATGCGCCACCGCGAGGGTGCAGTCCGTACTTGCGTTGTCGGCGATGGTGATCCGCGACCGAAACGGGATCCTTTCCTGGAGATGCTCGTGCAGTCGACGAATGCACTGCTCGAGATCCGCCTCTTCGTTGTACACCGGGATGACCACCTCGAGCGTGGCCGTTGCGTTCGAGCCGGGCCGGTGGCCTGCTGCTCGGGCGAGGTAGTTCGTTGTCATGAGGCAACACTCGTGTGTGCAGCTGGACCCACGCTGCGACGAACCTGGCAATCACCTGGGAGGACAGGAGCGCAGCCTGCGGAGTGACCAAGAGGCACAGCTCATAAGGCATTCTGTCCCCATGGCTTCTATTTTCAGCAAGATCATCGCAGGTGAGATTCCCGGACGGTTCGTCTGGCAAGACGACGACGTCGTGGCGTTTCTGACGATTGCCCCCGTCACTCAGGGACACACGTTGGTGGTTCCGCGTGCGGAGATCGATCAGTGGCAGGACGTCGACGGTGCCGTGTTCGCCAAGATCACTGCCGTCGCGCAGATCATCGGTCAGGCTGTCAGGACGGCGTTCGACGCGCCCAGGGCCGGGCTGTTGATCGCCGGTCTCGAGGTGCCGCACCTGCATCTGCACGTGTTTCCGGCGTACGACATGGGCAATTTCGATATCTCCGGTGCGGATCCGAACCCGTCCGCGGAGTCACAGGACGAGGCTGCCGACAAGCTTCGAGCAGCGCTACGCCACCTCGGGCACGAGGCTCACGTCCCTAACTGATGCGCCTCGCTCAGCGCAGAGGTGCCAGTAGCCGTCGGCGCGTTCGAAGCTGCGTCGATACCGCGTCGGATCGGTTGTCCGGGTCGTAACCCGGTCCGATGTCGGTATCGATGTCGCGTGGGCCGGGCGCGACGCCACACTCGGGGCACAGTCCGAGCGGTCCCAGATCTGTCCCGCAGGTCGCATGCAGAAACCGGCGACGTGTGCCCGTGGGCTTCGGGTTCTGTTTCTCGCCCCAGTAGCTCAGAGCGTAGACGGCCGGCCACAGTCCTTCGAGGGCGTGCGTCGGGACGTAGTCGTCGTGGCCGCCGCCGTGGGCTCGGGCTTGCCGGTCGAGCAATCCGGCATCGACCAGGGTGCCGAGCCGTTGAGCCAGGACTGCCTTGGAAATGTCGAGGTGGACCTGGAAGTCGCCGAAGCGTCGGACCCCGAAGAAGCTGTCGCGCACGATGAGCATGGTCCAGCGCTCGCCGACGAGTTCGAGCGCGCGGGCCAAGGGGCAGTCCTGGCGGGCGTAGTCGGTTCCGAGTGCCATGCGCCGATCGTACAGTCTGTTGACCGAACCAAGTTGGCCGTTTACAGTTCGATCACCAGACCAGAGAGACGACGATGACCGACACTGCACCCACGCCCGCCGGCACCACGAACGGCACCCGCGCACTGGCCGTCGCCGCATCGGGCACCTTGTTGACGCTGATGGCGTTCACCGCTCCGCTCGCCACGATCAACAGCACCGCGCTGGACCTGATGTCGGACGCGGCGGGACGGACCTGGATTCTGAGCTCGATGAGCATCGGCCTCGCCGCCGCGTTGCTCACCACCGGCACCGTCGCAGACGACTTCGGCCGTCGCCGCACCTTCGTACTCGGAGCAGTCGTTCTGGCCGTCGGCGCAATCGTTTGTGCCGTCTCTCCCAACACCCTCATCTTCGTGCTGGCCCGCATCCTGCAAGGCCTCGGCGGTGCCGCGGTCGTCGCATCGAGCCTCGGCATCATCGCGCACACGCACCCGGCCGGGCCGGTGCGCGCCAAGGCCAGCGGAGTCTGGGGTGCCAGCGTGGGGGCCGGTATCGCGCTCGGCCCGCTGCTCGCCGCGCTTCTCGACCGGTGGGCCAGCTGGCGTGAGGCGTACGTGGTCCTCGCGATCGCCACTCTCGTGCTCGCCGTCGTCGCGCAGCTGCGCGTCGAAGAATCCATGTCCGACGCCCCGCGCGGCCTCGATCCGGTCGGCGCGGTGCTGTTGGCCACGGGCATCGGCGCACTACTGGCCGCGCTGGTCGAGGGTCGGCAGGGGTGGACCGCCGTGACTCCCATCGTGTTGTTCGTTCTCGCCGCGCTACTGCTGCTGGCCTTCGTCGCGCTCGAATTGCGCAGTGCGAGCCCGATGCTCGATCTCATGTTGTTTCGGCATCCACCGTTTCTCGCCGCCACGGTCGCCGCCCTGGCCACGGGCGGCGGGATCATCGCACTGATGTCGTACATGGCCGGGTTCGTGGGCACCGCGCTCGGCATCGATGCCCTCGGGGCAGCGATTCTGCTGTTCGCGTGGTCTGCGACCTCGGTCGTCACCGCCCTGCTGGCTCGGCGCATCCCGGCCGCCATCAGCGGCCGGACCCAGCTCGCCGCCGGACTGATCGGTGTGGCACTCGGCATGGTGATGCTGACGGGCCTCGCCGCGGACGCCGGTTGGCCTCGGCTGCTGCCGGGACTGCTCGTGGCGGGCGTCGCCAGTGGCGTCCTCAACGCCGCGCTGGGACGCGAGGCCGTGGCCAGCGTCCCGGTCGGACGCGGCGGAATGGGCAGCGGGGCCAACAACACCGCGCGCTACGTCGGATCCGCTGTCGGCGTCACCGTCGTCGCTGTGGTCGCCGTGCCGGCCGGCGATCATGCCGCGGCCGCTCTGGTCACGAACTGGAACACCGCGGCTCTGCTCACCGCGGCCATTTCGCTCGTCGGAGCTGCGGTCGTGGCGATGTCACGCACCCGGCGGTAGCGAGTACTCCTGCTCGGGACGCCCGGTCGATCCGTACCGCAGCTGCATCCGCAGCCGACCCTTGGACACCAGGGTGGCCAGATACCGCTGGGCCGTCGCTCGCGAAATGCCGATGGCCGCAGCAACTTCTCCGGCCGACATCGGCTCCGCCGTTCCGCGCACCGCGTCGAGCACCAGGTCTCGGGTGACCGACTGCGAGGCCGGTAACGGAGCCGCAGCGCGCGGGCGGAGGGCGTCGAGCCCACCGTCGATGTCCGCCTGAGTCAGTTCGTCCGTGCGGTCGAGCGCGCCGCGGTATGCGAGATACCCGGTGAGGCGATCGACCAGCGCCGAGCGCGGAAACGGCTTGATCAGGTATGTCCATGCGCCCGCGGTCATCGCCGAGCGCACCGTGTGCTGATCCGCAGCTGCGGAGAGCACCACCGCGTCACACGGCAGCTCTCGCACCAGATCGATACCGGACCCGTCCGGCAGATACACGTCCACGAGAGCCAGGTCGAAGGACTGGGTGGCCAGCATTTCTCGCGCCTGGGCGATACTCGTCGCCACTGCGGCCACCTCGTACTGGTCGAGTGAATTCACCAGTGCCGCATGCAGATCCGCGACCCGGAAGTCGTCGTCGACGACGAGAACTCTCATTGCGTCACCTCTTCGATCAGTAGGGCATCGGGAATCGAGGCGATGAACACTGCGCCCCCGCGGTCGTTGTCGGCCGTGATCTGCCCGCCGGCATCGGCCAACGTCACTTCGCCGCCTCGGGTTCGCGCGATCTGTCGGCTCAGTGCCAATCCCACACCTCGGCCACCCGGCGTATCCGCCGTCGACTTGGTCGAGACTCCCTCGACGAACACCTGCTCGGGCGCCAACGCAACGCCGTCACCCGAATCGACGACGACGATATGCAGGGTCGAATCCTCCTGCACCAGCTCGACTTCCACTTCGGCAGGTCGACGTGCACCGAGCCGTGCTGCGTCGATGGCGTTGTCGATCAGGTTGCCCAGCACGGTGGTGACGTCCACCGGTCCGACCAGTTCGCCACCGACCCAGGTGTTCTCCCCCAACACCAGTCGCACGCCACTCTCGCGCGCGTGTGCCGCCTTGGCCGTGAGAAAGGAACGTAGGTAGGCGTCGGAGACCGCATCGATGCCCTCGACCGCCTCCGATCTCGGTCCGACACCGAGAATCTCGTCGATGTACTCCGACGCCCGATCGGGGTGGCCCTCGTGCAGCAGCCCACTGACCAGATGCATCCGGTTGGCGAACTCGTGTCGCTGGGCGCGCAGCACCGCGGACATCGACTGCACCGCGTCGAGTTGACGCGTCAGTGCCTCCACGTCCGTTCGATCTCGCACGGTGAGTACCGTCCCCAGATCTCGATTGTCACGCAGCACCTTTCGCGCCGCCGCGATGACGACGACCTCGTCGACGGCCGCGAGTACCGGCTCGCCCGTAGGGATCTCGATGACCTCGAGCAATCTGGGTGTCAGACCGATGTCCTCCACGCGCATTCCCGGCTTCCCCTCGATCGAGAGCAAGGTGCGCGCCTCGTCGTTGACGACGGTGACGATGCCGTCCGGATCGATGGCCACCACGCCTTCGCCGATGCCGTGCAGCACCGCCTCCTGCTCGCGCACGAGCTCGGCGAGTTCCTCGGGTTCGAGGCCCAGGGTCAGCCGCTTCCACCTGCGCGCCAGCAGGATCGAGCCCAGCACACCCAACAGCAGCACTGCGCCGGTGACCAGTGCGCCGTTGATCAGATCCTTCACCAGCTCGGTTCGCACTGCCGTCGTGGAGATTCCGACGCTCACTTCGCCGATCACGACGTCTGCCGAGCCCGGAGCCAGGATGGGCACTTTGGCACGGACGGAGTCGCCCAGCGTGCCGCGTTGGGATTCGACGACCTCGTTGCCCGCCAATGCGCCGGACGGATCGGTACTCACCCGTTGCCCCAGGACGGTCGGATCCGGATGTGCCAGGCGCAGTCCCCGGTCGTCGGTGATGACGACGAACAGTGCATCGGTGCGCTCCCGGGTGCTTTCGCCCGTCCGTTGCAGCGCACCGCCTGCCAGCACTCCCGCCGGCGCAGCATCGGTTCCGGCGGTGTCCGCGGCCGAGAACTGCCCCACGAGCGAACGCACCTCGGGGTCGGTGGCCACGGTCCGCGCAACCGCGAGTGCCCGCTCGCCGTACTCCTCGTTGGCCTGTTCGCCACTGCTGATCGCGAATACTCCGAACGCCACTGCGAGCGCCACCGCAACCAACGCGGCCTGCAGCAGCAGCACTTGAGTCCTCAATCGCACCAGCCAAGGCTAGAGCGAGAGCTGCTCGAGCACAATGCGCAAAAGGCGCTTTACGTTGCTTGCGCGGGTAGTGCGCACAACGGCGAACATGTGATGCCGGTTACGTAACTTCAGTCACAACACGTAGTCCAACCGGACCCACCTCACACATTTCGAGAAGGAGTGCACGATGTTGGTGATACTCGGCTTCCTCATGGTAGCCGCCTTCATGTTCTTGATCTTGACCAAGAGAGCCACGCCCGTCGTCGCACTCACCCTCGTCCCCGTCATCTTCGGTCTGCTGGCCGGCGCGGGACTCGGCATCGGTGACATGATCACCGACGGCATCAAGTCCCTGGCCCCCACCGCGGCCCTGCTGTTCTTCGCCATCATCTTCTTCGGAATCATGATCGACGTAGGCCTGTTCGACCCACTGGTGCGCGGCATCCTTCGTGTCGTACGCAACGACCCGATGAAACTTGTTGTCGGAACGGCCATTCTGGCCATGGTCGTCTCGCTCGACGGCGACGGCTCGACCACCTTCATCATCGTCACGTCCGCACTGCTGCCGCTCTACCTGAAACTCGGTGTCAGCCCGGTCATTCTGACGGTCGTCGCCGGACTCGCCAACGGCACGATGAACATCATTCCGTGGGGCGGCCCGACGGTTCGCGCTGCATCCGCTCTGGGAATCTCCCCGTCCGACGTGTTCGTTCCGATGGTTCCGTCGATGATCGTCGGCCTGATCATCGTGCTGCTCTTCGCCGTTCACCTCGGCATCATGGAGCGTCGACGCATCGGCAAGCTGATCTACGAACCCGAGCTGGTTGCCTCCGGCGGTGGCGGAAGCATCCGCAAGGGCGGCAAGGGAACCGGCGGAGCAGGAACCGGCGGATCGGACGGCTCCGGCGAATCGGGTCAGTTCTTCGACGGTCTCGACCCCAATCGCGACACGCTGCGCCCGAAGTTGCTCTGGTTCAACGCTGCTCTGACGGTCGTTCTACTCGTCATCCTGGTCATGGACATTCTTCCCATTCCGGTGCTGTTCATGATCGCTGCCTCGATCGCGCTGACGGTCAACTTCCCGAAGGTCAAGGAGCAGGGCGACGCGATAGCTCGGCACTCGTCCTCCATCGTCTCCGTCGTCGCCATGGTGCTCGCCGCAGCAATCCTGACGGGCGTCTTCCAGGGCACCGGCATGGTCGAAGCCATGGCCGAGTGGCTGCTCAACGTCATCCCGTCGGGAATGGGCCCGTACCTGGCCGTCATCACCGGCATCCTGAGCATCCCGCTGACGTTCTTCATGACCAACGACGCCTTCTACTTCGGCATCCTGCCGGTGCTCACCGAGACCGCGAGCAAGTACGGCATCGACCCGGTCGAGATGGCCCGTGCCTCGATCACCGGTCAGCCCGTCCACCTGCAGAGCCCGCTGGTTCCGGCCATCCTGCTCCTGGTGACCCTGGCCGGAGTCTCGCTGGCCGATCACCACAAGAAGGTGTTGTGGCGAGCGGTGGTCGTCTCCCTCGCAATGCTGGCGGTCGGCATCGTCCTCGGTCAGATTCCGTTCGGCTGATCCCTCACCCCCACCTTCCTGAAAGAGACACCGTCATGACTGTTGGCGTACTGCACAACAATTCACCCGAGGGCCGCGCAGCGCTCGCGGCCGCCGTTCGAGAAGCTCGGATCAGAGAGACCGATCTGGTCGTCCTGCACGCACTGTCGGGATCGGCCGAGCCGTCCGCCGAGGCAGGAGAAACCGCTGCGGTCTCCACCTCAGTAGAGACCGCCTTGGCCGACATCGACAACGCCGAGGCCGTGGCCTGGACCGTGGCGGTGGGTCGCCCCGATCCCGACGCCGTGAACACTCTGCTGACTCTGGTGGAGGAGCAGAAGTCCGAGATCCTCGTCGTCGGCTCCCGGCACCGCTCGGCAGTCGGCAAGTTCCTGATGGGACAGACGATTCAGCGCCTGCTGCTCGAAATTCCGGTTCCGGTTCTACTGGTCAAGTCCGGAGCGTGAATGTTGCCGACAAGGTGACGACCGTAGTGCGGCACAGCCTCCGATGGATCGGCCTCGCGGCCGTATCCGTCGGGGGCTGGGCCCTTTTCGCGAGTCTGGGCCTCACCGCGCCGTCGCTGTTCGCCGCACTCGTCGTCGCCGTGGTGTTCGCATTGACCGGGTTGGGTCCGGCCGCGGTCCCCCGTCCCGCGTCCATGGCAGCGCAGGGCACGCTGGCGGTGACGATCGGACTCATGCTCGACACCGACACCCTCGCTGCGCTGGGAGAGAACTGGCTTCCCGCGGTCACCGTCGGGTTGGCAACCCTGATCGTCAGTGCCGGCTGCGGCGCTCTGCTGGCACTGCACCGCGACGTCGATCCGGTGACCGGAGCATTGTCTCTGATTGCCGGTGGCGCAACAGGTCTGGTGTCGGTCGCCCGCGAGCTCGGCGGCGACGAGCGCATCGTCGCCGTGGTCCAGTATCTCCGCGTGGCGTTGGTGGTCGTCACGATGCCGTTGATCGTCACCTTCGCTTTTCACACCGACACCGGTGGCACGTCCGGTACCGATGAGGCGTCGACGACACCGTGGTACATCGGCACGGCCTTTCTGATCGGTGCCGTCGTCGTCGGAATCCTGCTCGCGAAGACGATCCGACTCCCCGCCCCCGCCACGCTCGGACCGCTGATCGTCGCCGGAGCCTGCGAGCTACTCGGCTGGCCCGTCGACATCTCCGTCCCGGAAGTACTGCTGCCGCTGGCGTTCATCGTCATCGGATGGCAAGCGGGACTTGCCTTCACCGTCGCCAGCCTGCGGGCCATCGGACGCATCTTCCCGTGGGCCGCGCTGCTCGTACTCACGATCGGTCTGATCTGCGCACTCCTGGGCTGGGCGCTGTCCGCCGTCACCGGAGTCAGTATGTTGACCGGTTATCTCGCGACGACGCCCGGCGGACTGGCCGCAGTGCTCGCCGTGTCCGCGACGACGGGATCGGACGTCACGTTCGTCGCCTGCGTTCAGGTGATCCGGCTGGTGTCGATGCTCGTGGCCGCGCCCCTCGCTGCTGCCGCGTACACCAAGATCGCCGAACGCAAGAAGGATCGGTCCATGGCCGGGTGAGCGGATCAGTCTGCAGCCCTGGGTAGTTCGACCCGGAACGTGGCACCCGCGCCGGGAGTACTTCGCACGTCCACGGTCCCGTTATGGGCGGCGACCAGGGCTGCGACTATGGACAGGCCGAGCCCACTGCCCCCGCTCTCACGGGTCCGGGACGAGTCGGTGCGATAGAACCGCTCGAAGACGTGAGCTGCCTCCTCCTCGCCCAGCCCGGGGCCGGTGTCCTGCACCTCGAGCACCACCGACTCCTCGGTGGTGCCCACGCACACCGTGATCGACGCGGACTCGGGCGTGTGCCGCACTGCGTTCCCCACGAGGTTGGCCAACACCTGACGCAGCCGGGCATCGTCGCCGGCGACCTCCGGAATACCCGGTCCTGCCGATACCTTCAACGAGATGTCGCGTGCGGGCGAGACGGCTTTCGCATCGTGCACGGCATCGGCGGCGATGGTGAGCACGTCGACCTGACGTACCTCGAGGGGACGCTGGGCATCGAGTCGCGCGAGCATGAGCAGATCCTCGACGAGCAGTCCCATGCGCGCCGATTCGCCCTCGATCCGCGTCATCAACAATGCGATGTCGCTCATCGCCCCCTGCCGGTACAGCTCGGCGAATCCCCGGATGGTCGTCAGCGGAGTCCGCAGTTCGTGGCTGGCGTCGGCGACGAACCGGCGCATCCGATCCTCGGACGCCCGCGCCGCTTCTTCCGAGGCGGCGGTCGCTGCGAACGCCCGCTGTATCTGCGAGAGCATTCCGTTCAATGCCGCCGACAGTCGACCGACTTCCGTTCTCTCGCTGCGGTGGGGCACCCGCCGGTGCAGATCGCCTGCGGCAATCGCAGCTGCCGTCGTCTCCACCTCACGCAACGGCCGCAGACTGCGCCGCACCACGAAGTACGCCACCACACCCAACACCACCAATACCGCTGCTCCGATGTACAACTGGAGCACCATCAGTCGGCTGACGGTCTGCTGATTGGGACCCAGCGGAATTCCCACAGTGGTGGATCCGTCACTGTTGGTCACCGTCAACACGCGCCACTGTTTCCCTGGGTCGCTCTCGGAGCCGACCGTCGTCGGGCGATCGGCGGTGACACCGGATAGATCCGGAACACTTTCTGCCACATCGTTGATGGGTCCCCGTACGGTGCCGTCGTTCGCCACGGACCGGACGTAGAAATTCGACGGCGGGCGACCAGGATTGGGCTCGCCTATAGGTGGAAGTGGGCGGGAGTCCGGTTGCGCCCACCCCCGAGATGCCTCGACCAACTGCTGATCGAGGCGACGCATCAACGACGTCTCCAACGAGGACGTCACCGCGACACCCGATGCCAGCAGTCCGAGCCCGACCAACAGCAGCAGGGCCGCAACCAGAGTGAAGCGCAGCGGGATGTCCCCCAGCCGTGAGCGGAGGCCGGTCACCGCGGCTGCCGCATGACGTAGCCGACGCCCCGCAACGTGTGGATCAATCGGGTATCGCCCGTGTCGACCTTACGACGCAGATACGACACGTACGACTCCACCACTCCCACCTCACCGCCGAAGTCGTAGTGCCACACGTGATCCAGAATGCGCGGCTTGCTCAGCACCGTTCCGGCATTGACCATGAAGTACCGCAGCAGCGTGAACTCGGTCGGCGAGAGCGAGACCGGCTCGCCTGCCTTCCACACCTCGTGGGTGTCGTCGTCGAGTTCGATGTCCGCGAACGCGACTCGGGACGATTCGGTCTCCTCGGTCCGACCGGACCGGCGCAGAATCACCCGGAGCCGAGCCACCACTTCCTCGAGGCTGAACGGCTTGGTGACGTAGTCGTCCGCGCCGAGCGTCAGACCGGTCACCTTGTCTTCCACGGAATCTCGCGCTGTCAGGAACAGCGCCGGAGCATCCACTCCGTCTGCACGCAGCCTGCGCAGCAGACCGAAGCCGTCCATGCCCGGCATCATGACGTCGAGGATCAGTGCCTCGGGCCGAAAGGTACGCGACTTGTCCAGGGCCTCGGGGCCGGAGGACGCCGTCGCGACCTCGAATCCCTGGAACTTGAGACTGACCGCCAACAGCTCGACGATGGTCGGTTCGTCGTCGACGATCAGTACACGCGCTTCGGGGGTTTCGCTCACGGTGTCCATCATCGCGCGCGTTGCTGCTCGTCCGCTGGACTCTCGCTGTGAGGTTGCTGTGAGCCCCGACAGAGAGGGGCCCCAAGAGAGGGCATGATGGAGCGCGATGCTCCCTGCGAACACCGATCGCCGCCCGAGGCGCAGGCCGACGGTCACTTCCATGCACGTATTCGCAACTCTGCTCGTGTTGGGCATCGCGACAGGTCCGTACCTCGCCGAGTGGGTCGCCGCCTCCCCTGCCCTGCGAACCGGAGCCACCGTCTTCACCGGGATCTTCGTGCAGGCGACGCCGTTCCTGGTGCTGGGTGTGCTCGTCAGCGGCGGCATCGCCGCGTTCGTCTCCCCGGCCGTGCTTCGACGTGTGGTCCCGAAGAACGAGCCCGCGGCCGTCGGTGTGAGCGGACTCGCCGGGATGGCATTGCCCGGGTGCGAGTGCGGTGCTGTTCCCGTCTCCCGGCGGTTGATGGACCAGGGAATGCCGACGTCGGCGGCTCTGGCATTTCTGCTGTCGGCACCGGCGATCAACCCCGTCGTTCTCGTGTCGACTGCGGTGGCCTTTCCTGGTGAGCCGGCAATGGTTCTCGCCCGGTTCCTCGCCTCGCTCGCCACCGCCGTAGTGATGGGCTGGCTGTGGACGCGATTCGGTAAGGCCGAGTGGATCACCGCGCGGCTGGCGGATCGGGGTCACGATCACGACGGCTCGAAGTGGGAGACGTTCCGCGAGTCGGCTCGTGCAGACCTGCTGCAGGCCGGGGCGTTTCTGGTGTTCGGTGCCGCGGCGGCCGCGGCCCTGCACCTGGTGATTCCCGATCGGGTGTACGAGCACCTGGCCGGTCAGCTGCTGCTGGCCATCGTGGTGATGGCCGTACTGGCGGTTCTGTTGGCGCTGTGTTCGGAGGCCGACGCGTTCGTCGCGGCCAGTATGTCGATGCTGCCGCTGCTCCCGCGCCTGGTCTTCCTGGTGGTCGGCCCGGCCGTCGATCTGAAGTTGATGGCGATGCAGGCAGGCAGCTTCGGGCGCGGTTTCGTCGTCCGCTTCGCACCACTGACCTTCGTCGTGGCGATCGTGTGCGCCTCGGTCGTCGGCGGATTCCTGATCGGCGCGCGATGAAACGCGAGGTGCAGAACGTCCTGCTGTTCCTCTTCGGCGGAGCGATCGTGAAGATCTCGCTCGACGGCAGCTTCGTCCGGTACGTCAAACCGTCACTGCATCCGTATCTGCTGATCGCGGGCGTGCTGATCGTCGTCCTCGCGGCAGCCTCGATCGTCGCCGACATCCGGCGCGGTGGGCCGACGGACGGTCACGATCACGACGCGCGCCCATACTGGCTGTTGCTCGTGCCGATTGCGGTGATCCTCCTCGTCGCCCCACCCGCGCTCGGTGTCTCGGCGGTCGGCGACCGATCCGTGGACGCCGTCTCGACCCACGAGAAGACACCCTTCCCGCCGTTACCCGACGGGCAGGCACCGGACGTCCCGTTGCTCGACGTCGTGCAGCGGGCCGTCCGAGATTCGGAGGACAGCCTCGACGGCCGGGAGATCAGTGTCACCGGATTCGCCGTGGCGACCGCGAACGGTGGGTCGCCGCGCGTCGACGGCACAACCGACGGCCTCGACCTCGCCCGTGTCCTGATCATCTGCTGCGCGGCCGACGCACGATCCATCCGAATTCATCTGGACTCCAATTCGACTGTCCTCGAGGATGTTCCGGACGGATCCTGGCTGCAGCTCACCGGCACCGTCGACGCATCGACCGCGACCGAAGCCACCGCCTTCACCCCCACGATGACGGTCTCGACGGCCCGGCGCATCGACCCGCCGACGAACACGTACGCGTACTGACACCGGAAAATTCGCGTCCCCGCCGAAGAAAAATTGGTACCGTCGTACAGGTCACTTCCGACAATCGGACGAGGCGCGCCGTACCCGAACAGCGACAAGACGGTGCCGAGAGGTGATTTCTCATGGCATGGCTGATTCTCGTCGTTTCCGGCGTTCTCGAAGCGATCTGGGCGACTGCGCTCGGAAAGTCCGAGGGCTTCTCCAAGCTCGGACCATCGGTAGTTTTCGGTGTCGCGGTGGTGCTCAGCATGATCGGTCTCGCGGTCGCGATGCGGTCGTTGCCCACCGGAACCGCGTATGCGGTGTGGGTGGGAATCGGTGCCACCTTGACCGTGGCGTACGCGATGATCACCGGTGCCGAAGCAGCGTCGTTCCTCAAAGTCGTACTTCTGGTCGGCATCGTCGGCTGCGTTGTGGGCCTGAAGGTTCTTCACTGATTTTCCCGGCTACAAGCAGTTACAGTAAAACGATGAACTGGGTGTCAGCGATCACACTGCCCGCACGGGCCGGCTTGGCCATCGCCGAGCAGGCGATCGGCGTCGCAGAGGTCGCATTGGCGACCACCAGGATGGCGTTGGCCACCGGCGCGTCCGGCACGGCCGGAGTGGCGTCGCTCGCCAATCCGCGCGGCGGCACGATGCAGCTGCTCACCCAGCTCGGCCAGCTCACCTCCGACGATCGCGCGCTGGGCAACGCCCTGAAGGAGGGCGGGCCACTCGACCGCCTGCTCGCCCAGGGCGGCGTCGTCGATCGACTCACGTCCGAGGACGGCACGCTCGAGCGCCTGCTGTCTCCGGGTGGGCCGGTCGAACGCATTCTCGCTCCCGGCGGACCCTTGGACCGACTGCTCGCCGAGGACGGACCGCTCGAACGGTTGCTCGCCGAGGGCGGTCTACTGGACAGGATCACCGCCACCAACGGCCCCCTCGAGCGCCTGACGGCGAAGGACGGTCCGCTCGAGGTGTTGACGCGTCAGGACGGTCTGATCGAACGGGCCATCGCGGAGAACGGCATCCTCGAGACGATGCTGGCCGAGGACGGTGCCGTCGAGCGTCTGACGGCCAAGGGCGGGCCGCTGGACCAGTTGGTCAAACTTTCCGAGACGCTGACGTCCGTGGCTCCGAACATCGAGCGTATGAGTATCTCGATCGACATCCTGCAGGATTCCGTGGAGATCCTCTCGGCGGCGGTGCATCCACTCGGCGAGCTGGTCGGCCGGCTGCCGAGCCGCTGGCTCAAGAGCGGTAAGCAGTCGGTGCACGAGCTGCACTGACGGGCCGCAACTTCGGCGCTTCGCCGAGAGTCGTAGGCGACAAATGTTAGCGCTCACACTGCTCACGTGGGGTGCAAAAAGAAAACTTTGACAATGCCGATGTTATCGCTCACACTTTCGTTTTGATGTGATGCGAACCACACGGGACCACCCGACGGCCTCCGCTTCACGGTCTACCTCACAACACAGGGAGAAACGATGAAGTTTCGAAAGCTATCCGTGGCTACGGCCGCGGTGGCCCTCACCCTCACGCTCGGTGCGTGCGGATCGAGTACCAAGACCGCAGACGAGGCTCCGGCCGAGGGCGGCAGCACCGCAGGTGCGTTGATCGGCGTCACCATGCCGACGAAGTCCTCCGCCCGTTGGATCGCCGACGGCGACAACCTCAAGAGCGCGTTGGAGGGCCAGGGATACAAGGTCGACCTGCAGTACGCGGAGAACGACATTCCCACCCAGGTCAACCAGATCGAGAACCAGATCACCCAGGGCGCGAAGCTGCTGATCGTGGCCTCGGTGGACGGCACCGCCATCACCACCCAGCTGCAGGAAGCCAAGGACAACGGCATCGGTGTCATCGCCTACGACCGGCTCATCCGCAACTCCCCGGACGTCGACTACTACGCGACGTTCGACAACTACAAGGTCGGCGTCGACCAGGCCACCTCACTGTTGGTCGGCCTCGGGCTGAAGAACGAGGACGGCACCGACAAGGCCGACGCGCCCGCCGGCCCGCTCAACATCGAGGTTTTCGCCGGTTCGCCCGACGACAACAACGCCACCTTCTTCTTCGACGGTGCCATGGAGACCCTGAAGCCGTACCTGGACAAGGGAACTCTGAAGATCGGTAGTGGCGAGTCCGACTTCGGAACCGCTGCCACCCTGCGCTGGGATCCGGCGACGGCACAGAAGCGCATGGAAGACCTGCTGACCAAGACGTACTCCTCGGGCCAGAAGGTTCAGGGCGTGCTCTCCCCGTACGACGGTCTGTCGATCGGAATTCTGTCCGCGCTCAAGAGCAACGGCTACGGAACCGCCGGTCAGCCCTACCCGGTCGTCACCGGACAGGACGCCGAGGTGCCGTCGGTCAAGTCGATCATCGCCGGTGAGCAGTACTCCACGATCTACAAGGACACGCGCCAGCTGGCCGAGGTCACGATCCAGATGGCTCAGGCCATGCTCAACGGTCAAACTCCCGAGACCAACAACACCACCGATTACGACAACGGCGAGAAGGTCGTTCCGGCGTACCTGCTGCAGCCCGAGATCGTCTACAAGGACAACTACGAGAAGCTGCTCGTCGAGGGTGGCTACTACACCGAGGATCAGTTGAAGTGAGTTCGGCGATGACGAGCCCGATTCTGGAGATGCGCGGCATCACCAAAACATTTCCCGGCGTCAAGGCGCTACAGGATGTCACTCTCTCGGTGAATCGCGGCGAGATCCACGCGATCTGCGGCGAGAACGGAGCAGGCAAGTCGACGCTCATGAAGGTGTTGTCGGGTGTGTACGCTCACGACACATTCGACGGCGACATCGTGTTCGACGGTCGAGAGCGCTCGTTCTCCGACATCCGGAGTAGCGAGGCCGAGGGCATCGTCATCATCCATCAGGAACTCGCACTGAGTCCGCATCTCTCCATTGCCGAGAACATCTTTCTCGGCAACGAGCGGTCCAAGCGCGGGTTCATCGACTGGAACCGAACGAATTCCGAGGCCGCAGCCCTACTGAACCGGGTAGGGCTGCGGGAGAATCCCGTCAACGTCGTGAGCGATCTCGGCGTCGGCAAGCAGCAACTCGTCGAGATCGCCAAGGCACTGTCCAAGGACGTGACCCTGCTGATTCTCGACGAACCCACTGCGGCACTCAACGATTCCGACTCCGCACATCTGCTGGATCTGTTGCGCGGTCTACGGGACGAGGGCATCACGTGCGTGATCATCTCGCACAAGCTCAACGAGATCGCGGCCATTGCCGACCGGACCACGATCATTCGGGACGGCAAGACCATCAAGACGCTGGACATGCGAGACCCGGACGTCACCGAGGATCGCATCATCTCACTGATGGTCGGCCGCGATCTCGAGCACCGGTTTCCGCCCCACGAATCGACTGTGGGAGAGGAAGTTCTGCGCATCGAGGACTGGACCGTGCACAGTCCGACCCAGCAGGGCCGAACCGTCGTCGACAAGGCGAACCTCACGCTGCGGCGCGGTGAGATCGTCGGCCTCGCCGGGTTGATGGGTGCCGGCCGTACCGAGTTGGCCATGAGCGTCTTCGGCCGAAGCTACGGGATCGACATCTCGGGACGGCTCTACAAGTACGGCAAGGAAATTCACGTCAAATCCGTCAACGATGCCATCCATCACGGCATCGCGTACGCCACCGAGGACCGGAAACGGTACGGGCTGAACCTGATCGACGACATCAAGCGCAACATTTCCACCGCGGCGCTGGACAAGTTGGTGACGGGAGGCTTCGTCGACGCCAACCAGGAATACAAGGTCGCCGAGGGCTTCCGCAAGAGCATGAACATCAAGGCACCGAACGTCTCCGCCGTGGTCGGCAAACTCTCCGGCGGCAATCAGCAGAAAGTCGTGCTGAGCAAATGGATCTTCAGCGATCCCGACGTGCTCATCCTCGACGAACCGACGCGAGGAATCGACGTCGGCGCGAAATTCGAAATCTATTCGATCATCAACCAACTCGCCGACGCCGGAAAGGCAGTGCTGGTGATCTCGTCCGAACTTCCGGAACTTCTCGGTCTGTGCGACCGGATCTACGCGCTGTCCGCCGGCCGGATCACCGGTGAGGTCGACCGCGAGGACGCAACCCAGGAATCTCTCATGCATCTCATGACCCGTGGAACAGGAGTACTTCGATGAACCAGCTGTCGACCGTTCGGGGGCTGCTCACGCGAAACCTCCGACAGAGCGGAATCTTCATCGCGTTCGCGCTGATCATCGTGCTCTTCACCGTGCTGACCGGAGGTCAGCTGTTGGTGCCGCAGAACATCAGCAACATGGTGGTGCAGAACTCGTACATTCTCATTCTGGCCATCGGCATGGTCGTCATCATCATCGCCGGCCATATCGACCTGTCCGTCGGATCGGTGGTGGCGGCCACCGGAGCCATCGCCGGTGTCCTCATGGTCCAACAGAACGTACCGTGGCCACTGGCGGTGCTGATCACGTTGATCGTCGGCGGCCTGATCGGTGCCTGGCAGGGTTATTGGGTCGCGTACTTCGGCATTCCCGCGTTCATCGTCACCCTCGCAGGAATGCTCGTCTTCCGCGCAGTGACTCTCATCGTCCTCGGCAACCAGGGCATCGGGCCGTTCCCCGGACCGGTACGCACACTGTCCAACGGCTTCCTACCCGGCTTCATGGGCAATGTGGGACTCGGGCCGTTGGGTGGGGCGGATATCTTCACGTTGCTCGTCGCGATTCTCGCGGTCGCCGGAATCGTGTTCAGCCAGTGGCGTTCTCGAACGGGCCGGCAGAAGTACGGCCAGACCGTGGACGCGATGCCGCTGTTCCTGATCAAGATGGCGTTCGCCGCCGCTCTCGTGCTTGCGATCGCCGTCCAGTTGGCTCGCTTCAAGAACCTGCCGTACGTGCTGATCCTGCTCGCCGTGTTGGTCATGGGTTACTCGACGTTGGCCGGCAAGACCGTATTCGGTCGGCACGTGTACGCCATCGGCGGCAACATTCACGCCGCGTCCCTGTCCGGTATCAAGGTCAAGCCGGTCACGTTCTGGATCTTCGTCAACATGGGTGTCCTCTCGGCTCTGGCCGGAATCATCTTCGCCGGACGCCTCAACCAGGCCGGTCCTACTGCGGGCAACGGCTTCGAGCTCGACGCCATCGCGGCGGCGTTCATCGGTGGCGCAGCCGTACAGGGCGGCGTCGGCCGCATCGTCGGCGCGTTGACCGGTGGACTCATCATCGCCGTGATCAACAGCGGCATGTCGCTGATCGGATCACCCAGCGAGAGAGTGCAATTGGTGAAGGGTCTGGTGCTGCTCGCCGCCGTGGCGTTCGACATCTGGACCAAGCGTCGTGCGGCGAGCGGTAAGGGCGGCAAGGGAGACAAAGCCGCGTCCCCCACCAGTTACCTGGGCGTACCGGTACCCGCCGAGATGTTCTCCCCCGGCGAGCCCGGAAAGCCCGCACCGCCGACCTCTGCATCGATGACGAAAACGACGTGATCCGGGCGGTGACGCGCCGATCCGGTCCGGGCATGCTGAGATGGTGTTCGACCACCGAAGGAGGATGCGTGCGATGACGCCGACCCGCGGACCGGCCATGACCGACGTCGCTCGGCTCGCGGGCGTGTCCCACCAGACCGTCTCTCGGGTCATCAACGGCCATCCCAACGTCACCGAGGCGACCAGAACGAGGGTCGAGCAGGCGATCGCTGAGCTCGGCTACCGGCCGAACACCGCAGCTCGCGCTCTGGTCACCGGCCGCAGCAGCACCATCGGGATCGTCGGCACCGGCAACGCTCTGTACGGGCCGGTGTCGACGCTCTACAGCGTCGAACAGGCCGCACGACAGGCCGGATACTCCGTCGTCGTCGGCGTCCCCACCTCGTTCGACGAGGTGGCGATCAGCACCTGCGTGCGCAGGTTGCAGAAACAGGGCGTCGACGGCGTCGTCGTCATCGCGCCGTTGAGCACCGACGGCGGCGACATCGCCGAGTTGGCCGCCGAACTGCCACTGGTGGCCGTCGAAGGATCGCCTGCCGGCGATCTGGCGGTCGTCTCGGTCGATCAGGTCGCCGGCGCGCAGTCCGCCACCACACATCTGCTCTCACTCGGTCACCGCGCCGTCTGGCACGTCGCAGGCCCCTCGGGTTGGTACGAGGCGGCCGACCGCGTCATCGGGTGGCGCTCGGCCCACGAGCAGGCCGGTGTCGAACCGCCACTCGTTCTCGCCGGCGACTGGACCGCGAAGTCCGGCTTCGAGGCCGGCTGCCGATTGGCCGAGAACCCGGATGTCACAGCGGTGTTCGCCGGAAACGACGCGATGGCGCTCGGGGTGTTGCGCGCCCTCGAAGTGCACGGCCGAAAAGTTCCGACGGACGTCAGCGTGGTCGGTTTCGACGACGTTCCCGACGCGGAGTTCTTTTCCCCTCCCCTGACGACGATCCGTCAGGAATTCAGCGAGGTCGGCATCCGCAGTGTCGAAATACTGTTGGCCCAAATCGATTCCGGCAACCGCAGCACCCGTCGCTCGCGCATCGAGCCGAGCCTGGTGATCCGGTCCAGCACTGCCGAGGCCCGTGACGCTCACATCCGCAGCTGAATCTCCACCAACAATCGCGCGTCCGGATCCGACAGATCCAACTCCAGAATCTGCTCGACGCGCCGGATGCGGTAGCGCACCGTGTTCGGGTGAATGTGCAGCCTCTCCGCTGCCGCACGCACGTCACCGAAGCACGCCAGATACGTCTCGAGGCTCTCGCGCATCGCGCCGTCGTGGGTGGCGTCGTACCGATCCAGCGCTGCGATGCGCGGGTCCCGCAACTGCTCGTGATTCGAGATGATGTCGACGATCTCACCCAGCAGCACAGACGTTCTCGACTCTGCGAGCGTGGTGACGCGAACGTCGCCGGTGGTCGCGTCCAATACTCGGTCGACCTCGAACCGGGCTGCGGCCACCCCGTCGAGATCGGCGATCGGCGCGGCCACCGCAGCGCGCAAGCACAGTCCGGTTCGAGTCTCGATGCGCGACACGGCATCTGCGGTCCACACCGGAATCGCCGTCCCCGACGCAGCTCCGGAGAACAGTACGTAGATTCTCTCGCCGATGACGGTCACCAGCGAGTCTCGCCTGAATGCGCTGGCGTGCAACCGGATCGACGGAGCCAGACCGGTGATGTCGAATTCACCACAGGCGGCGAATCCGACGACCGCGGCCGTCCCCGTGGTCGGAATCGACAGCGCCGCGGCCAGCGACGGAATGTCCACGCCGCCACCCCGCGCGCCGAGCAGTCGCTGAATCTGCAGCGCCTCGTTGGTCGGGGCGTTCGCGATGCGGGTGATCAGCCGGGCGGCGACCGCCGACGCTCCGCGCAACACCGCATCGGCGTCCACCGACAGCGGACGCGCGCCTTCCTGAACCCAGATCGTTCCCAGTGTTGTTGCTGCGCCGCGTATTCGACGTATCCCGACGGCAAGGCGTCGACGAATACCGAGTTCGGCATCGGCCGGTACGTCGATGACGTCGTCGGTACGGCGGAGTCGGTCGAACACCCCGCGCTCGTGCAGACGGCGAAGGTAGTCGGCCGGTCCTTCTCGCCCCAGGATCGACAGGGTCCGCAACTCGTCGGCCGAGTCGTCCGATGCCGAGTACGCCAATACGTGCGAGCGCTCGTCCTCGATGCTCACCATGCCCTTGGTCAAGGACGCAACCGTCTGCGCCAGCTCGTACAGATCGGTGTCCGCTCCGAACAGCCCGTCGTCCGAGGCCGGTGAGCGTGACTGATCGAGGACCCCGCGCATCGTCGACAGCAGCAGTTCCCAGCGGGTCTGGTGGTGTACCGCGACCAAGGCGATTCCGGTCTCTCGGGCAGCGTGGGCCAACGCGGTCGAGTCGGCCACCTTGGTCAGCACCGCAAGGGGCCTGTCGACCACCGGACGCAACGCCAGATCGTCGAACCAACGCAGCGCATCGGTCTCGGTGACGCCGACCAGCAGGGTCAGATCGGCAGCCGTTCCCGGTGGTCGACGAAGGTCGTCGCCGTCGAGCAGGGCCACGGACTCGACGGTGATCTCGGTTCCCACCGGAGCGACCACGAGCTCGACCACTGCGCTGTGCAGCGACGTCAGGAGAGAACGCAGCGTCACGGTGTTGGCCATGCGGACAAGTACACCACGAATTCTTTGGCCGATGAGCTGATTGAACGGGCTGTCGATGCGACTTCAATGAGCAGCACACACCCGAGTGCGAGGAGCCACCATGGACGCGGTCACATCAGTTCCCACCCCGGTCAACGAGCCGGTCAACACCTATGCCCCCGGAAGCGCCGAGCGCGCCAGGCTGCGCATCCGCTTGGACGAACTGCGTGCGAACCCCGTCCGCATCCATCAGGTGATCGGCGGTGTCCACCGCGACGCCGCCGGCACCGATACCGATGTGGTCGAACCCCATAAGCACGCCTCGGTCATCGGTAGCTTCGCCGAGGCAACGCACCGGGACGTGCAGGACGCGATCTCCGCAGCGACCGCAGCTGCACCGGCCTGGCGCGATCTTCCGTTCGACGAGCGAGCTGCAGTGTTCCTGCGCGCGGCCGATCTGCTGTCGGGTCCGTGGCGCGAAAGGATTGCTGCCGCAACGATGCTCGGGCAGTCCAAGTCGGCCTACCAGGCCGAGATCGACGCACCGTGCGAGCTGATCGATTTCTGGCGGTTCAATGTCGCGTTCGCACGACAGATCCTCGCCGATCAGCCGGTGTCGGCCCCGGGCGTGTGGAATCGCGTCGAGTACCGCCCGCTCGAGGGTTTCGTCTACGCGATCACACCGTTCAACTTCACCGCCATCGCCGGTAACCTCCCCACAGCGCCCGCACTGATGGGCAACACGGTGTTGTGGAAGCCGTCGCCCACCCAAGCAGTCGCCGCGTACCTGACGCTGCAGTTGCTCGAGGCGGCAGGTCTGCCGCCGGGAGTGATCAACCTCGTCCTCGGCGACGGTCCGATGGTCTCCGAAGTAGCCCTGGCCGATCCACGCCTGGCGGGCATCCACTTCACCGGATCCACTGCGACCTTCCAGACGCTGTGGCGCGAGGTCGGCAACAACATCTCGAACTACCACTCCTACCCGCGGCTCGTCGGCGAGACCGGCGGCAAGGATTTCGTCGTCGCGCACAGCTCGGCCGATCCGGACGTGTTGACCACAGCCATGATTCGCGGTGCCTTCGACTTCCAGGGGCAGAAGTGTTCGGCCGCTTCGCGAGCATTCGTACCGAAGTCGCTGTGGGCTCGCATGGGTGAGAGGTTCATCGAGCAGGTGTCGGCCCTGAAGTACGGCGACGTCACCGACCTGTCGAACTACGGCGGTGCCGTCATCGACCGAAAAGCGTTCGACCGCAACGCAGCTGCGCTCGACCGCGCGAAATCCGTGACCGGTCTGACCATCGCCGCCGGTGGAACGTGCGACGACACGGAAGGATACTTCGTTTCTCCCACAGTTCTTCTCGGCGACGACCCCACCGACGAAGCCTTCACCACCGAGTACTTCGGCCCCATTCTGGCCGTGCACGTCTACGACGACAACCGGCCCGACGCCTATGCCGACGTACTCCGCACCGTCGACACCGGATCGAAGTACGCACTGACCGGTGCCGTCATCGCCACCGATCGCACGGCCGTCGAGCAGGCCCATTCGGCACTGCGATTCGCCGCCGGAAACTTCTACGTCAACGACAAGCCCACCGGCGCGGTCGTGGGTCAGCAACCGTTCGGCGGAGCGCGTGCGTCGGGTACCAACGACAAGGCCGGCTCACCGCAGAACCTGTTGCGCTGGGCATCGGCACGCACGGTCAAGGAAACGTTCGTCCCGCCGACCGCACACGGCTACCCCCATCAGGAAGGCGAGGGCACACGATGACCACAGTGCTGAGCAACCCACTGCGGCCGGCTCTGCTGGCGGCCGCACGCTCACCGAAATTGCAGGCCACCGTGACGCGGCTGCGTGCCACCCGATCGCTCGTCGACCGCTTCGTCGCTGGTGAATCGGAGCCCGCCGTGGTCACCGCCGTCGATGCCCTGCTGGCGTCGGGACGATTCGTCTCGGTGGACTATCTGGGCGAGGACACCACCGACCGCGCACAGGCGACGGCCACCGTGCAGTCGTACCTGTCACTGATACAACGCTTTTCGACGCGTAGTACCGCCGAGACCGCGCTCGAGGTATCGCTCAAACTCTCGGCCCTCGGTCAGGGAATCGACCGGACGCTCGCGCTCGAGAACGCGCGCGAGATCTGTACCGCCGCAGCAGCGGCGGGAGTGTGGGTGACCGTCGACGCCGAAGACCACACCACCACCGACTCGACCCTGTCCATCGTGCGCGAACTGCGGCACGACTTTCCCGATCTCGGCACGGTGCTGCAGGCGTACCTGAAACGAACCGAGGCCGACTGCAGGGAGCTGTCCGGACCGAGATCTCGCATCCGCCTGTGCAAGGGCGCGTACAACGAGCCGGCGTCGGTGGCGTTCCAGGGTGCACGGGATGTGTCGGACTCCTACCTACGGTGCCTGGAAGTGCTGATGAACGGCAGCGGCTACCCCATGGTCGCCTCCCACGATCCCGAGATGATCGAGGCGGCGGAGCGACTCGCCTCGAACGCCGGACGGTCCGCAGCCGACTTCGAGTTTCAGATGCTGTTCGGAATCCGCGACCAGGAACAACGACGACTGGTCGACGCCGGAAAGCACTTGCGTGTCTACGTGCCCTACGGCGAGCAGTGGTACGGCTACTTCATGCGCAGACTTGCAGAGCGGCCGGCCAACCTGATGTTCTTCGCGCGGTCGCTGATCTCACGCAACTGACTTCCCTCGGATCGATGAACGTGTGTTCGAAAGTGTGTCGGTGGGTCGCGGTAGATTCTGTTCATGCTTTCGGGGGACGGCGGATCAGGGGTGGACGGCATCGAGACGGTGCCGCCTGCCCCCGTCGTGTCCGACCCTGTCTTGGCTGGGTTGGTCGAGGCGGTGGAGTCGGCGGTCGCGGAGTTGGTGGGGCAGGCGTCGGTGTCGTGGTCGAATGCCGACCGGCGTGCGGTGATCCAACGCATGGACACTGTGTCGCGGTCTGTGACGGCGTATTCGCACACCTGGCTCAACGAGCTGATCGCGCAGCACGGCCTCGATGTCTATCCGGGGTCGGTGCCGTGTTCGGTGGCATGGATGCTGCGGATCACCCCACGCGCGGCCGGGGCGCGAGTACGTCTGGCCGCGGAGTTGGGTGACCGCACCGCACTGTCCGGCGAACCGCTACCGCCTTTGTTGCCGCACACCGCTGCTGCGGTGCGGGCAGGATTGCTCGGTGCCCAGCACGTGCAGATGATCCGCGAATTCTTCAAGCATCTGCCGTCGAGTGTCGATCCGCAGACCCGCGATCGCGCCGAACAGCAGTTGGTGGGTCTCGCCTCGACGAGGCGGCCCGACGACTTCGCGCCACTGGTGGCGCACCTGGACTCGATCCTCGACCCCGACGGCGACTTCGACGAGGACGAAGACGAAGACGAGGACAAGAACGCGAAGCCGAGGCCACGGAAACGGGATGCGTTCTTCTACCTCGGTGAGCAGGGTTCCGACGGGATGTCCGAGGGGACGTTCTGCGTCGACTCCGAACTACGCGCCTACCTCGAAGCCCTGTTCTCGAAAGCCGCGAAACCGGGAGTGAACAATCCTGCAGACCCGACATCGATCGTCCACGAGGATGAGACCACCGGCGACGAGGACGGCGGCGGGGACAGGGACGACGGCGAGGACGGCAGTACGGCTACGCCAAAGCCCGGGCCGATGCCCGACGAGGCAGGATCGAGCGATGCTCGATCGCATGACGAATACCTGTGGGATGGGACCGACGACAACGGTGCCAACTTCTACGGTCACGACGACCGCAGTGGCGACGACCGCAGTGGCGAAGACCGCGGTGAGGGTGAATACACCGACAGCAGCGATTGTGGTTGCGGCACAACGCCACACAGCACGCCCGACACCAACGACACCAACGACACCAACGACGATGCCGGCTCCGACAGCACTGCTGAACCCGGCGGCCAAACCGACGCCGACGCATCGGACACCGCTGCTCGCGACGCTGCCGCCGCGCGGGATCGACGCACCCAGAACGAACGCCGTCATGATGCACTGAAGATGGCGCTCCGGCACACCCTCGCCTCCGGCACCCTCGGCACCCACCGCGGGCTGCCCGTCACCGCCATCGTCACCATGAGTTCGAAAGACCTCGAATCAGGTTGCGGCTACGCCATGACCGCCACCGGATCCCGCGTCTCGATCCGCGACGCCATCCGCATGGCCTCGCACGCCCACCACTACCTCACCATCTTCGACGACAACGGCAGAGCCCTCTACCTCGGCCGATCCAAACGCATCGCCTCCGCCGACCAACGCATCGTCCTCATCGCCCGCGACCGCGGCTGCAGCTTCCCCTCCTGCACCCGCCCCGCGACCTGGTGCCAAGCCCACCACCTCGACGACTGGGTCGAGGGCGGACCCACCGACATCGACTCCGTCACCTTCGGATGCGACATGCACCACGCACACGTCGGCACCGGACCCGGAAAGTGGGCCACCACCAAAACCACAGCAGGACATCGCTATCCGGGCAGAACCCTGTGGCACCCACCGACCGGAATGGACCCCACACGCCGTGGGCTGATCAACCACGCACACCACCCAGAAGAAGTCCTCTACCCACCCGACCAGCACAACGACAACACCCGCGACACCGGCGACGAAGAACCACGACAACCCGCCTGACGACCCACACCACCACCACGGCACAGCTCTGCCTTCAACACAGCCTCGCCTCCCACACAGCCCGGCCGTCCCCACACAACCCGGCCCTCCCACACAACCCGGCCTTACTACCCAGCCCCGGCTTCTGCCCAGCTCTATCCGGAGTGCGCGGCATTGGCTTCCGCTTCTCTTAGCGGCCGGTGCCGGTGATGCGGCTGGGTTAGGTTGCGCAACATCGGGGCACCCTCACCGCATGGCAAATTACAGAGTTATCGACCCGCACGGAACCGTCGTCGCCACCAAGGACATCACCAGTTCCGAGGACGCGCACGCCTGGTTCAAGGACAGCCGCGCCGACAACGAGGAGCTGGGCTGGCGCCTCGAAGTCGAGCACGACGGCGACTGGGCATTTTTCAGCGACTCGGAAGGCACCAAGGACTAGACCTTGTGCTTTCACACGACAATCGGGCGGTCCCAGTGATTCGCGGGACCGCCCGATCGTTGTGCGGGGGGACGGCAAACGACAGTGGGCAGACCCTGTGCAGGAGCTGCCCACCTCTTGTCGCGGCGATGTCGCCGCCAGTTCTATTGGTCGGTCGTCGGTCGGGAGGTCGGAATCGTCGACTCGAGGTCGGCAACCTGCAGCAGGCGGGTCACCGATCGGCTTGCCACGATCGACCACGAAGCACCGATGCCAGCCGTGTATTCACGAACTGCATCGAAGACGGAGAGTCCGGCGATGCCGAAGAACTCGACATTGGACAGGTCGAGAGTCAGATGCCGTTTGCTGGACACGCGACTGCAGACGAAATCGGAGAACATCGGCGCGCTGAGCATGTCGATGTCGCCGTGGACGGCGACGACGAGTGAACCGTCGGTGCCGTCGTGCGCGGTGAAGATGGCTCCGGTTGCTGCAACGGACACGGACTTCTCCGCGACGCTCACCGAAGTGGTTCGAACTTTGTTGCCTCGTGATTCAACACTCATGGCAGATCCCATCGATCGGTCGAACTGAAGGGGAAACCGATCTACGCAACGGGAGCAGAATTCTTCGCCTGACCCGGGCGCACACTTCGCTGCGTTTCCCCGTGACCGGCTGTTAGCTCAACCACGGCCAACCCTACGGCACCGGCACGCTCGGAGTCCAGCATTGGCACAATGCGGGCCCCCACCAGCGGTTCGAACATCCCGATGCGAACGCGGGCTACGTGCGGGTGCTGTTTCCCAGGTCGGCGTGATGCTCGCGCATGGCTCCGATGAGCGCTTCGAACACTCGGTGGGCAGCGTCGAGATCCGAATCCGGTAGGTCCTCGAGCGCAGCGCTGGTGCGCGCTCCCAGTGGTCCGAAGAACCCGCGAGCAACCTCCATACCGTGCTCGTCGTAGCGAAGTATGACTTTACGTCGGTCCGACGCGTCGGATTCGCGTCGAATATGACCGGACGCGATCATCCGCTCCACCAGATACGTCATCGCCGCGGACGACAGTCCGAGCATCGTGCCGAGCTCACCCGCGGTGAGGGGCGCGCCCTCGACGTCGGCGACCATCACATGCAGCAGAGCGCGAAAGTCGTTGGGCCGCAAGCTGTGCAACGCACCGAATACCTGACCGATCTGTTCCGACACCGATGACAGCGCCCGAAGGTCCGCCGATATCGCGGATTCGAGGTGGTTTCGGTCGGTCATGGCGGTGGTAACTCCTTCGCTGCGGTCATGGTCAGACTACTGCCCGCAAGAGATTCAGTTGCTTAATATCTAAGTAAATGAGATTGTTTCTTCGTGGACAGCACCAGTACCGAGACCACCGCAGCCTGGGACCGCATCGCCGCGGCCGTGACGCATCGTCGATCGTGGGCGCTCGCCCTCGCCATTCTTATTCTCTCGATTGCCGTGATCGGGCTCGTCGGTAGCAACGATTCTGCCGGTCAGTCGCCGAACTCCTTGCCGACATCCGCCGAGTCGTACCAGGTGGACGAGCTGCTCTCCCAGTTCCCGGACTCCGACACCGCACCGGTGATCCTCGTTCTGAGCCGCGTCGATGGCGGTGACCTGACCCCGGCCGATATCGAGGCAGCCGCTGCTGCGCAGGCCAGGCTGCTCACCGTCGACCGGTCGGTGACCGACGAACCTGGACCCCCTCCGATCGTCGCACCGGACGGGAAGGCCGCAATCGCGTTCGTTCAGGTGAACTCGGAACTGTCCGGCTTCACCCTGAACGACCTGATCACAAGCCTCCGATCCGCGGCGACGGTCGGCCTACCGTCCGATCTCAACGCCCAGGTCACCGGCGGGCCGGCATTCGGAGCGGACATCGCCAACTCGTTCTCCGGGGCCAATTTCACGTTGCTCGCCGTCACCGCACTCGTGGTGGCAGTGCTCCTCATCGCCACTTATCGATCGCCCATTCTGTGGTTGGTTCCGCTTGCCGTCATCGGTTTCGCCGATCGGTTCGCCTCCACCGTCGGCACGGCCCTCGCCGAGGCGACCGGGCTGTCGTTCGACGGCTCGACCTCGGGGATCACCAGCGTGCTCGTGTTCGGCGCAGGCACCAATTACGCCCTGCTGCTGATCTCTCGTTACCGCGAGGAACTCCGCCGCGAGTCCGATCACCGGCTCGCGTTGCGCCACGCCGTCCGGAACGCGGGACCGGCCATCCTCGCCAGCAATGCCACCGTTGTCCTCGCACTGCTGACTCTGTTGCTGGCCATCCTCCCCAGCACTCGCAGCTTGGGAGCGCTGGCCGCGGCCGGCCTCGTCGTCGCATCGGTGTTCGTGCTGTTCGTACTGCCTCCGTTGTTGGCACTGTGCGGCCCGAAGTTGTTCTGGCCCTTCGTCCCCAAGCCGTCCGATCGCGATACCACCACCGAGGGCGTCTGGCATTCGGTGGCCGCCGGTGTCGCTCGTCGTCCGGTGGCGACCGCCTCCATCACCATCGCCGTATTGCTCGCCTGCTGCGCGGCCTTGGTCGGCACACAGATCGGGCTGTCGCAGACCGAGCAATTCCGGGTGACCGCCGAATCCGTCGAAGGATTCGACACTCTCTCGCAACACTTTCCGGCCGGATCCGCAGACCCGATCACGGTTCTCGCACCCACCTCGGATATCGACGGCGTCGTCGCCACCGTCCGGGACGTCGACGGCGTCGTCTCGGTGGATCGGGTCGCTGATTCCGGTACCGGACTGACCCGGCTGTCGGTGGTCACCGACGCTGCCCCCGCCTCCGACGAATCGTTCACCGTCGTCGAGAACCTTCGGTCCACCCTTGCGGGTGTCGACGACGCACGAGTCGGCGGCAGCGACGCCAAAGCACTCGACACCACCGACGCTGCCGCCCGCGATCGGCTCGTGGTGATCCCGGCGATCCTGGCGGTCGTTCTACTCGTGCTGTTGATACTGCTTCGCGCCGTCGTCGCACCGCTGATTCTCGTCGCCACCACGGTCCTGAGTGCCGTGGCCGCCATCGGTATCGGTAGCTGGGTGAGCCTGCACGTCTTCGGCTTTCCCGCGCTCGACGACAACACTCCCCTGTTCGCGTTCCTGTTTCTCGTCGCCCTCGGTGTCGACTACACCATCTTTCTGGTCACCCGGACCCGGGAGGAGACGGTTCGGCACGGCACCAGATCTGCGATCGTGCGGGCGGTCTCGGCCACCGGCGGCGTCATCACCAGCGCGGGAATCGTTCTGGCAGCAGTGTTCTGCGTCCTCGGCGTCCTCCCGCTGATCACCCTCACCCAGTTGGGAATCATCGTCGGCCTGGGCATTCTGCTCGACACCTTCGTGGTACGCACCGTCGTGATTCCCGCCCTGTTCACCCTCATCGGCCCGGGGATTTGGTGGCCGAGCACGATCGACAACGAGACGACCGCAACCAAGGAGCGAAATTCATGAAGGTACGTACGATGTTGAGCCGCACCGCAATTGCAGGAGCAGTCGCAGCAGGCGCCCTGCTCGGCGCGGCCCCGGCGCAAGCGCAACCGGTCGGCCCTTTGGGGTCGGTCGGTCTCGATCCACTGGCTCCGATCCCGTCACTCGATGTCGAACGGTACCTGGGCACCTGGAACCAGGTTGCCGCGGTGCCGCAGCCGTTCAACCTGATCTGCGCCCGTGACACGCAGGCGAACTACCAGATGATCGACGAATTCAACATTCGCGTCGAGAACACCTGCACCACCTGGACCGGCGGCGAGAACCGCATCGTCGGCAATGCTCGGGTCAACGACACCGTCACCAAAGCCCAACTGCACGTGAGCTTCCCGGGCGTCCCCACGCAGGAGAGCCAGGAGGGGCCGACCAACTACATCGTGGCCTACATCGCAGACGACTACTCATGGGCTTTCGTCGGAAGCCCCAACCGCACGTCCGGATTCGTGCTCAAGCGCACGCCCGACGTCAGCGTCGAGCAGTTCCGCGAGATCCGCAGCGTCGTCGAATCGCTGGGTTACGACTCCAACTTCATCACCACGACGCCCACCCCGGGCGGCGCGACGACGATTCAGCAGCTCTCGACCGTGTAGTGCGGCGGAGCCGCAGTGGCGTGGTTATGTGCCGCAGAGGGGCTGTTGCATTTTGATGGTGGGGTGTCTCGAGTGTCGAGGCACCCCATTGTCGGTGGTGCGGGACAATGTGTTGGTGGCGAAGGGTTA
>NZ_JBFBKN010000018.1:0-96142 GCF_040702225.1 Rhodococcus sp. NPDC080181 | reverse complement strand
CTCAACGCGTTCGCGATCACCTTCGAAGGACGCATCACCCCGAACGGAAACTAACCGACGCCAAGGTCGGATCCACCGTTAATCTGACACTCCCCGTTCGGTCGATGGTGGTGGGGCGGCTTGTGAAAAAGTGAAATATCCGACGCTAAGGGTTTGCGGGGCGTCGTAGTGGCCTGTATTTGCCGGGTTTGATGTGGTTGGCGCGTGGCCAGGTGTAGTCGCCTGTGAGGTTGATGTGTTCCCAGCCCAGGGGTGAGAGGAACCGTAGGAGGTCCGGGTCGATGTCAGCGCCGTCGCTGGTCAGGGTGGTGATGGTGCGGTCCAGATAGACGGTGTTCCAGAGAATGATGGCGGCGGTGAGAAGGTTCAGGCCGCTGGCGCGGTAGCGCTGTTGTTCGAAGGAGCGGTCGCGGATTTCGCCGAGTCGGTTAAAGAAGACGGCCCGGGCGAGGGTGTTCCGGGCTTCGCCCTTGTTCAGGCCGGCGGTGACTTTGCGGCGGAGGCCAGGGTCTTGGAGCCAGTCCAGGAGGAAGAGGGTTCGTTCCATTCTGCCCAGTTCGCGTAGCGCGAGGGCGAGTCCGTTTTGGCGGGGGTAGGCGCCGAGTTTGCGCATCATCAGGGACGCGGTCACGGTGCCGGTTTTGATGGATGTGGCGAGGCGTAGGATCTCGTCCCAGTGCTGGGCGATCGTTTTGGTGTTGATGGTGCCGCCGATCAGCGGTGCTAAGGCCGGAAGTCCTGGATCGTTGGTGGGTGTGTAGAGGCGGGTGTCACCGATGTTGCGGATACGTGGTGCGAACCGGTAACCGAGCAGGTGCATGAGGGCGAAGAGATGGTCGGTGAATCCGGCTGTATCGGTGTAGTGTTCCTCGATCTGAAGTTCGGACTCGTGATACAGGAGCCCGTCCAGGACGTAGGTCGCGTCGCGGTGACCGACGTTGACGAGTTTGGTGTGGAAGGGCGAGTACTGATCCGAGACGTGCGTGTAGATGAGCCGGCCCGGTTCGGCACCGTACTTCGGGTTCACGTGTCCGGTGGACTCGGCCTTGCTGCCGGCACGGAAGCGTTGGCCGTCAGAAGACGAGGTGGTGCCGTCGCCCCACTGTGCGGCGAAGGGGTGACCGTGCTGCGTGTTCACCAGTTCCGCCAGCGCGGCGCTGTAGGTTTCGTCCCGTACGTAGGAGGCCTGGTGGCGGTCCAGCTGGGCGTAGGTGACGCCGGTGCAGGACTCGGCCATTTTCGTCAGGCCCAGGTTGATCCCGTCGGCCAGGATCGCGGTGAGCAGCAGCTGCCTGTCCTTGGAAGGCTGGCCGGATTTGAGGCTTGTGAAATGCCGGGTGAATCCGGTCCAGCTATCCACTTCCATCAGTAGGTCGGTGATCCGGATCCGCGGGAACATGGCGCTTGCCTGGTCGATCAGCGGCTGCGCGTGTTTTGGGACAATCGTTTCCAGCGGGGTGATTTTCACACCTTTCTCGGTGACCTGCACCCCGGAAAGTTCATCGCGGGACGCCAGCTGGTTGACTTCCTTCAGCCGCTTCTGAAGGAGGGCAAGCTTGGCCTCGAGGTACTGAGCGCTTCCGTCGGTCGTGATCAGAGGCAGCCTCCCGGAGTTCTTCATGCCGGCGTAGTCAGCCCCGGCAAGAAGGTAGTCATCGAAGTCGCGGAACTGACGCGATCCGGTGACCCACATATCTCCGGAACGCAGGGCATTCTTCAGTTCCGCGAGAGCGCAGAACTCGTAGAATCCCCGGTCCAGGCCGTTGTCCGTGAAGACCAGCGGCTCCCACCGGGGCCGGATAAACGAGGTGGGTGCGTCGTCCGGGACTTTCCTGGCACCGGTGGCGTTCAGGGTGCGGATGACGTTGATCGCGGCCAGCAGGTCCTGTGCCGCCGGTGCGGCGTGAAGGTCAAGAACGCCAAGGAACGACGGCGTGTAGCGGCGCAGCGTGGTGAAATGGGCGCTGACGAGTGCGAGGTGATCTTCGAGGCCTGGTCTGCTCATTTCCTTGGCCTGGGCGATGCTTTCGGCCAAGGATTCCCAGCCGATGGCTGTTTCGATCGCGGCGAAGGGATCTTCACCGTTTTCCTTCGCCGCGAAGAGGGCATCACCGAGCCTCGAGTGAAGGCGCATCATGGCCGCGACGGTGGAACGGGACGCCAGGGTGTCCTGGTTTTGCTTGTTCTGCGCTTTCCGGATGAGGCGTCCGATGATCCGGTCGTGCAGATCGATGATTTCGTCGGTGACCGTTGCCTTGCTTTCCACGGCCATGGCAAAGAGAGTCGCGTATCGACGCGAGGGTTCAAACTTGGACAGATCGGCCGCGGTCATGGAAGCGCCCTCACGGGCAAGCTTCAGCAGCCTGTTCCGGTGAACCAGCCGGCCCGCTGTCCAGGGAAGATCAAGGGCACGCCAGGTAGTCAGCCGGTCGATGTGTTCACGCATCGCCCGTGCGTTGGGGCGCAGCGGTGCTTGCCGCAGCCAGCCGATTTCGGTCATTGAACTATCGGGGCGACGGAGCAACAACCCATCCAGGCGTTTCCGGTGCTCGAGCGAGAGGTGGGCGCATAGCGTGGCGTGAATGTTCCGGTTCGCCCGGGTCAGGGCCTGTGCGCAGGCTCTTTCAATGATCCTGACCCCGGGAATAGCGATCTTCTTCGCCTGCAGGAAGTCCTTCGCGCTTTCGACCAGGAGCAAGCCTTTGTCCGTTTGCGCAGCCACGTCGCGCACATGCTCCACGAGCTGACGGAAGTCTGCAATTCCGAACGCTGACATGCCCAGATACGCGCGAATCTCCCTTCCGTGCTCCTGCCGCGTTTCCTCACGTGCTCCATACTCGTCCCACGCCTCGGATGAAACGGCCAGACGGGATGCCAGCCAGGAAACGACTTCAAGGGGCACTTGGGTGTCTTCGGCCAGCGCCATCCCGGGGTGACGCAGCAGGCACAGTTGGACGGCGAAGCCCAGCCTGTTCGCGTCTCCACGACGCTGGCGGATCAACGACATATCCGCCTCACTGAGCGTGTAGTGGACTGCAATGTCCTCTGCTCGAGTGGGTATTGCCAGGATCTGGCTACGCTCGGCAGCCGTGAGCAAAGAGCGCAGAGCCACTTCAGAAGTCCTTATCTGCTATGCCTCGGTGCCCCACGGATATGCTGCCGTTCTGCTGTGACATGCGATGCCCATCGTTCATGGTTTCGCGAGGTGACGGTAGATGGTGGGCCGGGTGACGCCGAATTCCTGGGCGATGTGTTCAACCGTGTGGACCCGCTTCCCGTCGGGGCCCTTTTCTTCGTACATTTCGCGGGCAAGCTTGACCTGGCGGGGGCCTAGTTTTGGTTTCTGCCCGCCGGTCCGTCCCCGGGCACGGGCGGCGGCGAGCCCGTCGCGGGTTCGTTCGGACATCAGGGCGTGTTCGAACTCGGCGATCGAGCCGAGCATCTGGAAAAACATCCGCCCCATGGCTGTGGACGTGTCGATGCCCTGATCCAGGACAACGAGGTCAACACCGCGTTCCTGCAGCGTCTTGGATAAGTCGATGAGGTTTTCCAACGATCGCCCGAGCCTGTCGAGTTTAGTGACGACAAGCTGATCGCCGGGCCGGTTGGCCGAGAGCAGCGCTTTGTCGAGTTCGGGCCTGCGGGCCAGTTTCCCTGATGCTGTGTCGAGGAAAATCTGCTCGCAACCGGCAACGGTCAGGGCATCGTGCTGGGCCTCGGGGCGTTGATCGCGGGTGGAGACACGTCCGTATCCGATTCGCATCATCAAAACGTAGCATTAACCCTGGTTGGCGTTACATAGGCTCGTACACGCGAAGCATTACAAAATCCGGCCCGTGATTCCGCGCCTTTCTGAACACGCTTCAGAGTGTCTTGCGAACGATCGTTCGTAAGACAACCGTTTGAGATCCCTTCCGGGCCCCAGGGAGTGACCGTTAACCGAGAACGGCGGTTAATCGCAGCTTCGCTTGGCGGTTCCGAGCCCTTGGCTGTGACTGCTTGCCTTGTTTGGCCGTTATCGGCAGATCGAAATGGCGGTTTGTGGGTTGGGTTCAGGAACGCTCTGGTGGCTCTGGGTGTTTACGGGGCGTAGCGGCCCGTTCCGGGCCGGGCCGCTTCGAATTGGGTGCCGGTGATTCGGGCGGGCTATGCAGTTCGTTTTTGCCGGGTTTCGCCGCGGCCGGGGAGCAGCATACGCAGGCCGTTGAGGATGATCAGCGCGGCGCTGCCTTCATTCAGCAGCAGTCCCGTGGTGAGGGTCATCCAGCCGGCGAGGGCCGCGATGATCAGAATGGCCACGACGGCCAGGCTGAGCGCGATGTTGATCTTGATGTTGTTCCGGGCCCGTCGGGAGAGGCGGATGGCTGCGGGGAGCCGGTCCAGTTCGTCGGTCATGAGTGCGACGTCAGCGGTTTCGAGTGCGACGTCGGTTCCGGCGGCGCCCATGGCGATGGCCAGGTCCGCGTTGGCCAGTGCGGGGGCGTCGTTGACTCCGTCGCCGACCATGGCGATAACCCCGTACCGTTCGCGCAATTCACGTACGGCGGCTGATTTGTCCTCGGGCAGCAGTTCGGCGCGGTAGTCGTCCAGACCCAGGGCATGGGCGGTGGTTTTAGCGACGGTGGCGTTGTCTCCGGTGAGCATCAGCACCCGTTCGATGCCTAGTTCGCGCAGTTCGGCGATAGTGCTGTGGGCGTCGGGGCGCAACTGGTCCGCGACCGCCAGAACGGCCAGTGGCCGGGTGTCCTCGCGCAGTACGACGGCGGTGCAGCCGTTTGCCTCGGCTCCGGCCACGGCCGCTCCGACTTGCGGGTCGGTGCGGTCCGCGTCCGAGGGCCGGCCGATGTGCAGGGCTCGGCCGTCGACGACGGCCTCCATGCCGGCCCCGGGGAGGGCGCGGGCGTCCCTGGCGGTGGGGATGTCGAGGCCCCGGTCCCTGGCCCCGGCGGTGATGGCGGCGGCGATGGGGTGTTCGCTGCCGGCCTCGACGGCGGCGGCCAGTGCGAGGGCTTCCTGTTCGGTGGTGCCGCCGAACGCGGTGACCTGGGCCAGGGCAGGCCGGCCGCGGGTGAGTGTGCCGGTCTTGTCGAAGGCGACGGCCTTGATGTCGGCCAGGCGTTCGAGGTAGATGCCGCCCTTGATCAGGATGCCGTCCCGTGCTCCGCGGGCGATGGCGGTGACGACGCTGACCGGCACGGAGATGACCAGCGCGCAGGAGCAGGAGACAACAAGGATTACAAGGGCTCGATAGATGGCCTCACGCCATTCGAAGCCGAACAACGGCAGGACCAGGGCCACCAGGACCGAAAGGGCGAACATGGCGGGGGTGTAGACGGCGCTGAACCGGTCGGCGAAGCGCTCGGCGCGGCTGCGGTTAGCCTGGGCCTCCTCTACCTGTTCGATCACCCGGGCGAGGACGGTGTCGTAGTGCTCCTTGGTCACCTGGACGCGCAGCACGCCGTTGCCGTTCAGGCTTCCGCCGAAGACCTCGGTCCCGGCGGCAGCCTCCACCGGCACGGATTCGCCGGTGACCGGGCTGGCATCGACCCACGAAGCACCCTCGGTGACGGTGCCGTCGGTGGGCAGACGCCCACCGGGGCGGACGAGGACGACATCACCGGGGTGCAGCGCCTCCACGGCCACGGTTTCGGTGAAGCCCCCGGCTGTGAGCCGGTTCGCGTTCGGGGGTGCCAGCTCCATCAGCGCGCTGATGGAGCCGCGTGCCTTGTCGGTGGCGTAGGCTTCCATGGCCTCGCCCAGGCTAAAGATGACCACGAGTATCGCGGCTTCTTCGATCACCCCCAGCGCGATCGCACCGATGGCGGCCATGATCAGCAGCACGGTGATGGTCAGCCGCCTGTTGCGCACGGCGCGGATGGCGCCGCGCAGCGGGTAGGCGCCGCCGATGACGATCGAGGCCCAGAATAAGGTCAGGGCCACCGGCTCGGAGTGGATGGTCCACTCCACGGCCAGCCCCGCGGCCAGCAGCACCGCGGCTACCGCCAGGGCCACCATCTCGCTGCCCTGCCACCACCGGCGCCGGGACTGCGCCGCCGACTGCGCGGTGAGCTGCGTTGAGGTGCCAACTCCGGCATTCATCCGGTGATCTCTTCTCTCTGTGAAACGTGAGGACATGACTCGTGAGGGTCAGCCCTCACCAGGTGATCAGGCGCGGACGGGGCGTGCCGGGCCGGCCGGCGCCAGGGACAGGCCGGCCTTCTGTGCCGCTTCAACGATGGCGCTGTCGGCCACGGTGCCGTCGTGCGTGACCAGCACGACGCCGGAGGCCAGGGCGTCGACCTTCTGCACGCCGGGCAGGGCCTCGACGGGGGCAAGGTCTCCGGAGCAGCTTACGCATCCGCCCCCGAGCGCGCGGTACTTGGAACGGACCAGCTGGATGGGTGTGCCCACGGGTGTCTCCTTCACAACGTGCAGGACTTCGACAGACTTCGAAGTCCGGCTTCCACGATACTCACACTTCGATAGTTGTCAAACTATCGAAGTGTGCCAGAATGGAGGCATGTCGATCCCATCCTTGGCCCCGCCTGCGCCAAGTGCGCTGGGTTACTGTACGCCGTTGTCCGGTGAGCCAATCACGGCGGCCCAGGCCGAGGCCGTCTCCCGGATGCTCAAGGCCCTGGCGGATCCGGTCCGGCTGCGGCTGATGTCCATGGTGCTCTCGCACGAGGGCGGCGAGGCATGCGCAATATGTGACCTGACCGAGGGCTTCGACCTGGCAGTTTCGACACTCAGCCACCACCTGAAAATCCTGCACGACGCCGGGCTCGTTGACCGTGACAAGCGAGGGGTGTGGGTCTACTACAAGGCCCGCCCCGAGGCCATGGATGCTCTGCGCACCCTCTTCGGTTCCGACCTTTCCACGCCGCCGGCAGAAGCTGGTTGAGCACGCAACCGCGCGGCACCGGGTATGGGCTTGCGATGCGCGAATCAGCTCAGAAGAAAGCCGTTTGCCGCATGCTCCTAAAACGATCCTTAGCGCTACTTTTCCGCGGAATGGTCCTCGACCCCCGCCTCGCACGCACCGCCTGAGCAGCCTCCTACATCCGGTTGAGGATGGTCCTGCGGGACTGGGCGATCGGCCATAAAGAGCCGCAGCCATCGTTCTCTGGAGCGCCGTCTACCTCGACCGCACGGTCGCCACCCTGACCAGCGACGGCGGTGACATCGACCCGGACGTCCTGCGGTTCCTCTCACCGCTGGGATGGGAACACATCAACCTCACCGGCGACTACACCTGGCCGCGCGCCAACCAGATCAAACCCGGCAAATACAGGCCACTACGACGCCCGGCAAAACCTTAGCGTCGGATATTTCACTTTTTCACAAGCCACCCCGTGGTCATCGGTCTCCCAGATCCGGCACGAGTCGGACTCGATCGACAGGATGCCGGTCACGCGTGCGCTCAGCGCTCACCACAGCTGAGATCACGATTGATCCGTCTCGCTGGGGTTGAAATGCCGGTAGCTCTGCTTGGTCACGCACTTCACCACTGCGTTCATGAAGCTCGCCGGGTCCGGGACCTGCACAGACCACCTCTCACCGGTGCGCGTGTTCCACAGCACCCCCGAATCGATGTCGATACCGGCATACCGGGCCATGGCCACGTACAGAGCGGTTTGCAGAAACATGTCGTGGTCGAGGGCGCTGGTGAACTTCAGTTCGAAGATCTGCCGGTGATGAATAGCATCGGCGATTCCCGAGAACGTGATCGGACTCCTGTTCGTGCTGCCTGCTCGGGCGGTGCCGGCCAGACTCAAGCCAACCTGGACCTGGCAGTTACGAGGAAGTTGCTGACTCAGGCGCTGAACGAGCGCGGTTGCCACCTCCGCGGAGATCGTCGCGCTCACCTGGTTGTGATAGCGCATCTGCTGCGTCTCGATCGCCGCCAGGACCAAGGAGTCCTTCCAGGGCTCCCCCTTGATCTCGGTCACCAGGCTCGCGGCCAAACGTGAAGTCTGCAGCATCATCACCGCTTGCGCGGTCGCGTCATGGTGATCGAAGAACAGGGCCTCCTGGTATGCGCCGACCGCAGGCGAGAGGTCGATCAGCCCGTCTGCGCGATCGATCACGATCTCGTTCTCTGTACCGTCATCGAGACGTTCGCGTTTGATCAGTTGCATTGCAGCGGCGATGTTCTCGGCGTATTTGAACCCAAATGCCGATGCAGCCGCGAAAGGTCTGGTGTACTGCGGGCGCGTTGCGCTCGGAAGCGCGGTGAACCGGCGAATCGGGAGCTGTCCGATCATCGGTTCCGCGCCGGGGTCGGTCGGTAGCGGGTTCTTACGCATCGCGCCGCTACGCACGAAGACCACGTCGGACTTGCCCCGGCTCGCCGCGACGAGGAAGACGTTGCGCAGTACCTCGTAGTCGGTGTTCGGAAACTTGCACCGCATGTTCCAGTTGTCGAGGCTGTAGTCGAAGATCACGCACACCGGCCGCTCCATGCCCTTGGAGGCGTCGAACGTGGTGAAGACGGCAACTCCGTCTTGCGGCCGGATCGTGGAGTCACCGTCGCGAATCGATGCGAAGACCGTCGACTTGTTGTACCGCTCCGGAGCAAGCTTTTCCGCTTCGTTGAGTGCGTGCACCATCGCCCCCGTCCGCTTACCGAGGCACAACAGATTCCCGGGTTCCGTGGCGGCGATGAGCTCGATTGCGTCCGCATGGTCGAGCACACGTACCCGCTGGTTGTCGTTGACGCCCACGATGGGCTTGTTCCATGCCGTACCCAGCAGAGAGCCCATCATCGGGCCCATTCTGAAACTCTGCGTGAAGGGAAGCATGGTGGGATCGACACAGAACTCGCGTGCGAATGCTTGAACGTCGAGTGTGGTGTCGCTGCGCACTTTCTGCGACAGATCACCGACCAGCACGACCTGCATGCCAGAATTGGTGCTCTTGATGTTGCGCAACAGGTCCGCATATTCGGTGTTGATGTCCTGGTACTCGTCGACGACGAGGAGGTCGTACTGCTCGAACTCCGTTCGGATGTCTGCGAAGTGGTCGTTGAAGGCCTGCACCGACTCTCCTACCCCGCAGTTCACACCCAGCCGCAGCAGATGTGGGTAGACGACTCCGTGGTAGTTCTGCACCCGCGCGCCGCCGACTCGATCCTGGGCGTCCGCCTTGAGTAGGCGACTGTAGGTCAGGTAGAGGATCCTCTTGCTCGGGCTCAGCCGCGCACACAGTTGTTGAATCGTGCTGGTCTTGCCCGAGCCGATGCTGGCGTCGACGATGACGTCGTTGCCGGCCACGACGGCGTCGATCACGGCTTGTTGCTCGTTGCTGAGCGTGAGGTGTGGGGTTGTCGGCGCGGGCGCGACCGGGGGCCTCGGGACGTCGACGTCCAGCGCGGTCCCCGTCATCACTTCTGCTCCTGCTGCCATCGGACTTTCCCTCTCACGGATGCGTCGCGGATCGACGTAGCCGACACTGTCGGCCTGAATTCTTTTACCTTGCAGCGGTGTTGGTTTCGACCGTTGATGTCGCTATGTCGGATACCGCCGGTGTTGCTGCGGCTGTTCTGACTCCGACCGGCACGCGAGGTAGTCGCCACCGTGCCGGCTCCAGACTCGATCACGACTGCCGTCCGGCCGCTCCGGCCTGACCTGCGTGCGGTCAACCGTTGTTACCGCCTGCGCGCAGGGGTGTACTTCTGGTTGGGATCGTCGAGCTCACCCATGAGGTAGGCCGTGGTGGTGTCGAGAACGGCCGCCAAAACCGCCACATCGTCGACGTCGACACGACGCTGCCGGGTCTCGATTTCTGCAATCGCCTGTCGGCCCATCCGACGCCCCGCCTCAGTGACGATCAGAGCTAGGTCGGTCTGTGTTATGCCCAGGTCGGCGCGTCGACTCACCAGCCTGTCGGCCACGATGTGGCCGACAGCTCCAATGACGATCGCGTGCTTACCCATGCGGATGATCCTACATTGGGCCTCGGATGGTTCCGGAGCCATTACTGTCGATGACATCGTTTGTCCTATCGGCCTTTTCGTCAACGGCGACTTACTTGATCGGTTCGATCCTGTCCTTACCGGGGCTCTGGTAGACCGAGCGCAGGACCTCCAGCCCGTCCGGACCATTGAGCAGCTCGCAGCGTCTGAACATCAGAGATGAGTTCTCTCGTTCTGCGCGCAGTACTCGATGCGCGGCCTTGAGCTCCTTCATGCTCGTGGCTCGGACCAGCAGGTACTGGTGCAGTGAACTGAACTGCCCACCCACATCGTTGACAAGCACGTCGAGCTTCTCCTGCTCGAGCGCGAGCAACTCCGGATCCCGGTGCCGCAGTTCTCGATTCTGATGCTCGATGGCTGCGATCTGCTGGAAGACCCGCTGGGACTCCTTCGTCGTCATGTAGCACCACGACGGCCCGCTATCGATCTTCTGGTGGAAGTTGTCCACCCTGCGGATGATCGCGTTTCTGTCTCCCTCGAACAGCAGTGCCGAGGCGCTGCCCACGATCGAGTACAGCTGCGCCACATCGCCATTGACGTACCGAATGATCCCGCTTGCCTCGACGTCCTTGATGCCCACGATGGACAGGAAACCGTACGGCTTCGAGTTGGTGCGGGTCATAACCTTGCGTTTTCGCGTCGGTATGTACTCCAGTAGCGCTGGCAGTTGCATGAACTTCATGTCGCCGGTCTTCGTCTGCTTACCCAGCACCGCGGCGGTCACGGTCATCCAGATCACCAGGAACACAAGCACTATCCACGGCGCGGCGGACAACGGGCTCTGAAGCACGACCCACGCCGTGACGAACACGAACAGTACCCAGTACAAGATGATTTTGATCGAGAGCGGTTTGCTCTTGAGCTGGAAGGCCTGAAGCGTGATCTTGTGATCGAGTCGACTTCGATCAATGCTGACCGGAATCTTGTACGAACTCTTTGCCAATTCCCCGCTCCTTTCTCGTCGCTGCGCTCGACCGAGATGGCCGTGGCAACACTAGTTTCCGAAATCCGGTTTGAATCCCACGAACGGCACGACCCTGCCGTCTCCTGCCTCGAACGTCTGGGGCTGGAGTCGACCGACGGCCTCGTACTCGTTACCTGCCCTCGATGTTGCTGTGAACCCAACGAATTCGTCGGCCAGCAGCGCCCTTACCTCGCCCTCGCTGAAGGTGTGGGTGCCGAAAGAGCGCCTGAATTTCACCTTCGTTCCGGTGCGAGCCCACACACCTTCGGCATGAGTGGCGCTGTTGGCCTCCTTGGTGAAGCCCACGTATGGGATCGGTCCCCGATCGGGATCGTCGTCGGGTTCGAACATCTTGCCTTCGAGATGTCCGACCACGCTCTCGCTGCTCCCATCGTTGCGCGTCAGCACGAAAGAGACACTCTTGCCGGCGCACAGGGCAGTCACCTCGTCGTCGGTGAATCGGTGGCCGGCCCATGTCCGGTTGAACCTCGTCGCGGTCCCGTACTCGGTGCAGTAGTGCAGATCATCGGGTAGATCGACGAATTCGCGCTCGGTGAGCGTGCTCGATTCGGTCATGGCAACCGGGGTCCCTCTCTCTTTGCGTGTCGGATGATCCGACAGTCTGACACCATTGAACCACGAATACAGCCACCGGACCAGGAGTGGTCCGGTGGCTGTCCTCCTACTTGCGAACGGCGCGTTTCTTGTTGCCGGGCGGTGTCTTTCGATCCTCGAACTTCAACTGGAACCCGAACGTCTTACTGCCCTGATAGGTCCCTGCGGCCAGCGCACCTTTGGCTCGATACGTCTTGCCTGTCTTGCTCTTGGCATCGAATTCGATGGTCTCCCCTGCCAGTAACTTCGCGAGCTCCTGTTCGGTGAAGTCCTTACCCGGCCAATGTTCGTTGGCACCCCACCCCCGGCCCTTGAACGAAACCGGCTTCCCCTTCCACACTCCGCTGACCAGATCGGTTCGGGGAACACGCTCCTCGAACTGCGGCTTGAAGCTCACGTACGGATACTGTTTGCCGTTCTTCTCCATCACGCCCGATTCGAGCTTTCCCTTGCAGTCGAACTGTTTTCCCGCTGCACTGGTGGCAACGATCTCGATGACCTCACCGGCGAGCAGTTTCGCTACCTCGGCCTCGGTGAATCGATGGCCACCGAACACGCGCTTCGCGCGTGTCACCACTGTTCCGGCATGGCTGAATTGCAGTGCCGCAGGCAGGTCGAAGGTTTCCACCGGCTCGCGGGTGACCCCGGCGTTGCCCATCCGCTCCTTCAGCTCGCGGGGCAGCCTGCCGGCGTTGGCCTTCATCTTCTCGAGGTCGTGGCGAACCAGATCTGCCACCAAAGACAGATAGTCGGGAGCCGCGCCGGTCCCCGCCTCGATCTGAGCCATCTGCTCGAACACCTGCTCTGTGATCGTCAGATCTCCGATGTGCGTGCCGGGCAGGATCCGGTGGTTAAGCTCGCCGATCACACTCAGGGTGATCTTGCCCCGCTTTTCGACCATCAGGGCCTTGCCGTTGCGATTGTTCGTCACCTCGGCATAGGTGCTCGTCCTGGTGGCACCGGTACCCACGCTCCGCTTCTCCAGCTGTTTCATCAGCCACCCCATCGTCGGATGCGGCGGCCGTGCGGGGAAGCCTTCGTGAACGAACGGGTTCGCGACAGTACCCAGCGCTGTCGCATCCGCGGGCTGCTCGTCTCGCTCGCCGCCGTCCTCTTCCTCGACGACAAACACGCCTTTCCATCCGAGCACTGCCGGCACGTTCAGCGAACCGACGAAGCTCGGGTACTTCTCGACATGACCACGATGTTGGTCGTACTCGTAGTCGGGAGCCAGCATCGTCAGATAGTTCTTTGCCAGGAGTTCGTAAATTTCCCTACCGAGCTCACCGTAGGTCTTCTCCACTGCATCGAGACTCGCCGGCACCGTGGGCCCCGGGCGGTTGGCACCGTGGGCACCGCCGGACTTGATGTGGCTCTTACGCGGACCGCGGTGACTGAGAGCCGCCGGATCTACGCCGACCACCCTTGCGATCTTGTCGACCAGTGGAAGCAGCTCGTTGAACTGCTCGATCGAGATGAATTTGTCCTCGGTGCGCGGGTAGGAGACAACCTGTGCCTCGTACATCTTCTGATACGTGTCCAGTACGCTCTTCGCCCCGAAACTCTTCTTGGACAACAGAGATGACAGTCCGGCGAGGTCCATCAGTTTCGGCGGCCCGGTCTTCTTTCGGGTCGTCTCGTCGTGGACCACCGCTGACGACTGCAAGCCGCCGGGCACATCGTCCTTCTTCTCGAATCGATCTACCTCTGGGTCGGAATACGTCACGCCGTTTTCGTCTCGAAAGCGGTTCTCGTAGAACGCTTTCTTGACGTATCCGTTGTGCGCATCGAGACCGTCACCCACGATCACGACCATCGCAGACTTGAGCCGCCCATTGCGCAGTACGGTGCTCGCGCCCGCAGTTTTGGTCGCGAGCCTGGTGAACTGCATCGAGAGCATGTCCCACTTCGACCTGAAGTCGGCCTTGCGGTAGTCGCCCTCCGCCTGGATCGCGGTGACCGCTCGACGTGCCCTGAAGGCCTTCTGCAGCGACGCCGGCGTCTCGTCGAGGAACTCCATCCGCTCGAGCTTCTTGTTCTCCAGGCCCAGGTATTCCACGATCTCCCAGCCCAGGAGTGAGCCTTCACCGGTCGGGTCGAGATCGGCTGCGTTGCAGACCGTCTCGCAGCCTGAAAGCACCTTGTTGAGGTCCTGCAGCAAGCTTTTCGCATCGGAATCGGTGACCAACTTGCCGCTGGTCAGTTTGCGTCGGACCTCGCGCTCCCATCGGAAGTCGCTGGCATTCCATGGCAGATGTTCGAGATCCCAGCTCCGATACTTCTCGGCGAGGGACGACGGCACCATCGCTGACGGATCTTTCAGTTCGAGCAGGTGACCGCGAGCATTGACGATGACGTACTCCGTCCCGTCGAACGTGCCGCTCATCCCACCCAGCGCTGCCGCGAAATTGCGTGCCGCCGAGGGCTTCTCAGTCAGAATTCCAACTTTTCCCATGCTATCCGCCCTTTTTCAAGTCATTTGATCCGCCACTTGCGGAACCTGCGGCAGCGCAGACGATGCCGGTCGATCCGAGCCCTGCCACCACTGCACCCGTCGCAGGCGACCCATCGGCGTCGAGCGATATGCCAGCGCACATCCAGCGCTGTTCGGCGAGGACCGTCATCCCCATCACCAGCGCAATGAGTGCCGCGTTCATCCACATGTACGGATTCAAGAGATATTCAGGCCGTCCTGCGACACGAGCGAGGATCCCGCAGGCAATCAGAACTGCAAAGATCTCCCGAGCCATCCGGCGCGGCAACAGCGCCAAGGATCGTCGAAGCCGCGGCGAGCGCAGCGACGACGGGGATACCCATATCGAGACGAGACAGAGGGCAACAGCGACGACGGCAATCAACCACGTCAGCGCGAGCGCGAATCCGGCAGCCACGCTGCTGGAGCCGACCTCTTCCGCTGCCCTCAGTACGGAATCGAAAGCGTCGAACACGGCCAGCATCGTGGGCCGCAAGGTGTCTGCGGCGGCAATATCAGCGCGTACCGAATTGAAATCGACCCACCGAGAGAGACCGAGCAGCAACGTCAGCCCCGCGACACGGATAGCAAAAAAGCATGTGGGTCGCAGGTACGGCCGAAGTTCACGGGCGAACCTTGCTGCTGGCCGCGTGTTTGCAGTGTCAGGTAACAGGTCTCCGGGACTCATCTGAACAGCTCCAATCGAATAGGTAGCGACACTGTGCCCCTGAAGTTGCAAGCGTCGTCGACATGAATTAAGTACGGCGTCGGGTCTGGGAGCCCATCGATTCCTGGCGCGACCTCGGTCTGGGCGAAAACCATTGCGTCGTTGGGAACGCCCCTGAGGCGCTCGACCGCTCGGTCACGAACAACCGCGCACGCGGCGTCCTCGCAGTAGTCGCACGCCAAATAGTCCAACCCGACCAGGGTCCATAGGCCGGGTCCGTACACAGCAATCAGATAGCGGTCAGGGGTCCCCTCGACCGGGTACAGGACCGTCGGGGAAACAAAGCTGTACAGCGTGGACAATCCTCCCCCGCATCGATCACTGCCAGGTAGGACGACATAGTCGCTTGTTACGAGGTGATCGATGCGATGAAGAACCGAATTGGGAATTGAGATGCTGACCATGGCAGTCGCCCCTACCTCGAAGACTTAGGAACGTAGGTCTGCAGCAAATGGTGGGTGTGGCCCGCCGGTGCCTCCTCAGTATGACCCACGACTTTTTTCATAGTATCTACTCCAACTTGCATATGGGTCCGTTTGTGCAGGTGGGACGGCATGAGGGGCAATGCTGCCTTATTCTCGGATTAAAAACCAGCATAACAGCAGAGCCCATGGATCTGCCGCTTCAGAGGCGAGCATCCACGTGCCGGAGCCATCGTGAGGCAAGGGAGATCGAGATTGCGCTGTCTCCGTGGTCCGTGCCGCCGCGGAATCACAACCGTTTCGGGCCGGCCGCTCGCGTATTGGGAGAGCAAGGCTCAGGACGAGCGCGGTGTCGATTCGAACAGCGCGGCCAAAAGGGCCTCAGCAGAAGCAGTCCGCGAGACGCTCTTGACGGCGGCACTCGCGGTGACGTGATGGTCAACGAAGGTTGCCGCTGTGACGAACTGACGAGCGTGGGAGGGGCCGTCGGCAGTGGTGTCGTAAATAGGTGCTGGCACACCAGTGTTCGCGGCGAACGACATCAGCCATGCCACTGGGTTGCCGGACGCTCGCGCTCGTCTGGATTCGCTCATGGCGGCGACGGCGTCAGCGACCCGGGCGGCGTCGCCCTCATCTACGTGAGGGGGGTGCGCAGGAGTGAGCGGCGTGCCGGTCGACGCGACGGCGCTCTCTACGGGTACCGCATGCGACCAGGTCGGCGCATCGTCAGGGCCGTCGATGCCGTCCAGGTACGCCTCGAGCGCGGACCACAGCGCGTCCTGCCTGGCGCGTTTTTTCGTTGCTGCCAGGGTCCAGGCACCTGAGGTACCTGCGATCCGACCGCGAGCCGCGAACTCGGGAGCGTGCGCGGGTCCGGACTGATCGTCCTCGAGCTCGACTGCGACTCCGTCCGGGACGGACTGATTCCATCCGGAAGTGACGCTCGGTGACCAGTGCGGGTGTGTCTTCGCAACGATCCGTACGACGTCGGCGGCCACGGGGCGCCACTCGGTGTGATCCGCGGACAACAGCGCGACGACATCGACGATGTTCAGCCGCTCGGTCTTCGCCCGAGCGGTGACCTCCTCAGCGAGAGTGTCCTGGGGCGGCCGAGTGCACACAACCGCAAGCACCTTGGTAAACGCAGCGGGGTCGAGAGCTGCGAGGTCACCGGTAGCGTCCGACTCGATGCCCGCGCGAGCGACTGCCTTGTGGTGAGCGGCGGTATTTTCCCGCCGCTGGCGTGCGCGACGATCGAGGTCGTCTCCGATGAGCGTGAGCTGCTCCGAGGTGTAGGGAGGTTTGTCGCGATCGAGATATGCGAACACCGCCCTCTGGGTGATCAGATCTGCGAGTCGACGCAGCGGCGAGGTGGCGTGCGTGTAGCAGGCGAGTCGCAACCCGTGATGGGCTGCCACAACTCCTTCGTAGCGAGCAGGTAGCGCCGTGGCCGACAATCGTTCGCGCAGCTGCGCGGACAATCCCGGATCGCCGGCTGCGGCCATGAACTCGCGAACTACGGCGGATGCGCTGTCTTCGACAGGGTTTCGTCGGTGGGTGCGGAACAGGATCTGCACGCCCCGTCCGGCAGCCCAATACGCGATGGCCCGGTTCGCTGCAATCATGAACTCCTGGACGATCAGATACCCGACGGTGCGCTCTGCGGCCGCCACTGCCACGGGAGCACCCTCCTCGCTTGTGGCCCAGCCCCGACTCAAGTCGTAGATCGCGAGCGCTCCAGCGTCACGTCTGGCGGCAAGCATGGCGTGCGCCGCATCCTGTACCGCGATCACTGTGGAGTGCAGCGGATGCCGAGGGGCGTCGAGGGCGGCCTTCACCGACTCGTGGTCGATGGCCACGCAACGACCTGCCGGCACGGACGCTCGGGCTATGTCGACTTCTCGCCATGTCCCATCCGCTCCGCACACGGCGTTGACACACATGGTGGTGCGGTTCTCGTCGCCGGTGAGTGTCGCCGCGGCCTCCGCTGTCGGCCCAAGCATCGGGATCGTACGAGTTCTCAGGTAGCGCGTTTCGCCGCGCAAGAAGGCCTGTTCGTCCGCGCGAGAACCCATTCGTACGACATCGGCTACCGCTGCGATGTGTACCTCGATGGCCCAACCGCCACCGGGGAGCGCGACCGCAGTGACAGCGTCGTCGCGATCGCGTGATCCTGCGCCGTCGATCATCAGCAGCGGAGCTACATCAGCGGACACGGATGCCGATGCCCGGCGGGCGGGGTCCGACCCGACGGCCGGGCTGTGCGGGGTCACATCGACCTGGGCGTGCCGAGCGATGGTGCCATGCTGTCGACCGGTCATCGGCGAGACCCGTTCCTCACATCCGAGCAATCGGCCCGGGGAACCCCTTGCAGTCTGCGATGTCCACCCCACGAACCACCGCGGCGAGATGCGGTGACTCACGCAACTCCAGGGCCACCAGTTTGGTGTCCAGCGAGAACGATTCGATTTGCGAGCTGAGCCGACCGGCGACCCACATCGCTATGTTCTCGGCGCTCGGTCGAATCTGCCACTGCAGCAACGGCAGCATCGGTCCACATACCCCGGCAGGCCATTGGATCGTTCGGCCCAGTGCTTCGGTGTCGTCGTCTTCGGGCCACCACAGCATGCGATGCCCCAGCGCCTGTGCGATTTGTCTGAGCAGGTTCTCGAGGGTTTCGGGACTGCACGTTCCCTCGTCGCCCTGCGCTGAAATCGGAGTGTTGATCACAGCTGTGATCGTGAAGTCATACACCTGCGGATGCCGACGTACGCATCCACCGCGGAACTGCATTGCGGCGCTGATCGTGCGTGTCCTGGGCCCCCACTGGACGATTCCGCTCGCGGCGACACCATCTGTTTCTCTGAATGCTTCCACGCCGGTCACACAACTCACTCTAGACGGCTCATGCCTCGCGGGTCCCAGCCGACGACTGAGCCTCATCGATCACTGCCGGACAGCGCCATCTTCGCTGCAATCTCCGTCGCGACCTGCCGGCTCGGTCGCCTGGCACATGCGGCAGCGAAGCCGCCACCGAATCGTCCGAGACCCACGTTCACGACCGTCAACCACCACCTCCTCCCTCTCGAAAGGAAACCACCGTGACGATCCAGAATCAGGAAAGCGGGATTCCGCAGAAGCCCGAACAGGAGTCACCCCAGTCGAATTCGGCCGCCCTCGACCGCAGCGTCTCCGAACTCACCGAACAGAGTCCGATGTGCCGGGAGATCAACCGCGGGCAGATGGTCGCGTTCATCAACGCCGACTTGATCAATCGGTGCAACCTCGACGTCCGGACCTCGATCGTGTTGTACGACGCGGACCGAGATTTCCGTTACGCCGTTGCCGACATGCCGGACGAGACAGTGATGGCCGCCCTTCATGAGCGCGCCGGGATCGCCTACTGGTCGAAGGGTGTCTGATTGCGGTCCTGACCGGACTCGTCGTTCGGCACGAGCTTCATCGCCGACACGATCACCAGCACCACTGCCGCACCGATGCCCGCAACGGGTATCGAAACCATCAGTCCTACAAGGCTTTCGCCTGTGATTGCCACCATCGAGATCGCCCCGGAAACCACCGCGGCAACTGTGCCCGCCACCAGTGGCCGGCGATCCTTGTGATCGTCGGCCACTCCTTTTTGCTGCACGTCCTCTTGGTCTTGCGTGGAGGCCTCGGACCATCCCTCTGCGAAGGCCTCGGAGGTAGCGACCAGACCCAACGCCGCGCCGATACCTACCCACAGGACCAACCCCACCACAACCAACATCTCACTCACTGCCCTTCCGATGCCAGTGGACCCCAGAACGCAAGAAAGCCCCCCGGTCTCCCGGGGGGCTTCTCTCAGGTACGAATACCTGCGGTTGTAAAGACGAGGCTACCAGCTACCCTGGATTCCTCGCAACTCCGCATGGCTCAAACGTTTTCGAGGGCGACGCCAGCATCAGCGCTCTTGAGAGCGACGCCGGGCACGCGGCCGGGAAGCGGCTCGCCCGTTTCAGCGCTGACGCCATAGAGGTTCTCGAACAAGGTGGGTGCGACCCATGCCTGTGCTTCCATCGCCATCTGCGCGTGAGTCTCCGCTTCCGCTGCCACCTCGGGGTCGGAATGCTTGCGCCGCGGCCCGACGATGTCGATGTGCATGCTCAACATCGCGAAAGTCCCCTGTTGAACGCCCGCGATGGCCGCGCCGTAGTTCGTGAGTGTCTCGGTCGCGCTCTCGGATAGGTCACGGCGGGCCTCGATCTCCCCGTCGATCTTCTCCTCGAGAGACCCGAGCTTCTTCAGGATGTCCGCCAGCAACTGCTTGACGTCGAGCCTCGTCGTTTCATCGGAACCCATGTGCCACTCCTCGTGTCTTCCCCGGAACGCGCGCCCGGAACGTATAGGTCAGACAGTATGTCGAAAAAACTCGACGAATAACAGTCTGGCCCGGTAAATAATTCTCTGATTTGCGACTATACACACTGGACCTGGGGATACGCCATGCGTCGAGGCTCCAACAATATAGTTCGAGTAGTTTTGAAAGTATTACAACTCGGCCGGGTGGCCAGGCCGGTTCGGACCAGGACGGCCCTTGGCGTCAGTGCGGCGCGTCAACTCTCGTCGCGCCTGACCTGTAATCGTGTCGAGCAGGCCGAGTGCCTTCGGATCCGCAACGTCGACCTCCGTCTCGGGCCTGTCGGTACCGGGTCGGACCACTCGCAGACGTTCGGCCAGTGAGAAATTCGCGATCAAGTTGGTGAGGAACCCCTGCTTCTCGATCTGGACCGCTTTGGCGTGTGTGGCTCTGCCTGTGGCCTCCACTCTGTCGAGCTGGTCCCCGAGCAGTGCCAGGCGCGCATCGATGCTCGCCGTTCGGGCGAGATCCCCAGTGTCACCGAGTAGTTCGACCAGTAGTTCGCCTTCTTCGTTGAGGCGAATGCCTGTTACACCTGCTGCCCGTACGACCATTGCCAGAGCTGCAGTGACCACAGCGGTGCGAGAGACCGTACCCAATTCCGTTCCGACGCCGGAGGGCTCGATGCCGGCGGCCCGCATCGAGACGCTGGCTCGCTCACGCAGCAACTCCAGTAGGGCTTCGTCGACTCTGTCGACCTTCTTCACCGACCCCGCCATTGCGGTCAAGGCCTGCGCCCGCGGTGCGCTGACGCCGATGCAGGCTCCCGCTTCCGGCCCGACCGCAAGAACCTTCGGACTGAGGGACACTTTCCGGCCCGTGAACTTGCTGACCAGCAGACCGGGCTTTGACCCCGAGAGCCGCTCCTGGCTCCGCTTGCTCAGCTCCGTCGCCAGCGCGCCGGCATGGTCACCGTCTGGACTGGTGTCCGCATCGGCAGCGCTGGTGTCGATCGCCCTTATCTGGTCGCGCAACGCGTGGAGCTCGTCGATTCCCATCAGATAGGTATCGATCGCCTTCTCGAGCTGGTCGGGATCGACGTCCTTGACCAGTTTCATCAAACGCGGTCCCCGAGAGGCGGAGACCGACTGCCACACCCGACCGTTCTCGGGTGCGCTCCACCCGCTGAAACCGGTGTCGAACAGGATGCGCTCGGCCTTGACGAACTGATCCCACAATTTCCCGGCGCGATCGAGCAGCAGCTGACGATCAGCGGGAGTCTGAGCTTGATGCATTTTCTGTCGTCTCTCTACTCACCGAAAGCCTGTTGCGTTGAGTGCTCATCCTCGCCGTTGGCGAGCCGCTGCAAGGCCTCGCGCATGACACTGCTGCTCTCGTCCGGGGTGTCGACCGACCCGTCCGCTGCGAGCACGTCATCGGGTAGTTCCGGAGCAACCTCCATCGGCAGCGCGGTGTGCGCGTCGTCCACTGGCTCGTCGGCGTCGGCGTCGGCGTTCTCGTGTGCGTCTGCGGAGCTGTGCGGCTCGTCGGCGTCGGCCGGGCGCAGATCGTCCGAACCTTTGATCAACTGCCGTCCCGCGCCGCCCTCGGAATCGTCTTCGTCTGTACGACGCAGCGATTCGATTTCGGCTGCCGCAAGTTCGAGTCGCCCCTCGAGCATCGCCACCTGAGCAGCGAGGGTTTCGTTGACGGCCGCTGCTTCCTGTGTCGCAACATCGGCTCGGGCACGCTCTGTCTCGAGGTCTCGCTGAAGGGCGAGGATGCAACCCTCCTGCGCGTTGAGGCTGTCGAGCGCCAGTCGTTGTGAGCGTGAGGCTGCGGCCGCCGCTTGTTGACGATGCAGCAGCTCAGCCTCGTCGAGAAAGATCTCGACTTCCAGCGGGTTGAGCGATCGATACGCCTCCTGCGCGGCCGCCAACCGATGGTTCGCGGTCGCCACCGTCGAACGCTCCTGGCTCGAGACCTGCTCGACCGGAGGCGGGGTCGACTGATCGGGTACCTCGACGTCGATCGCTGACGTTGCGGACGGCTCAGCCGCGGTGACCATCGCCTCAGCCTCGGTGTCCTCGTCATCGGGTGTCGCGACTGCCATCTCGTCGACGCCGTCCGGCACGCTTGCTGGGGGTGAGGCCAGCCCCAGCAAGCGATCGAGGCCGGCGGTGTGTCCGGTGTCGACCATTTTCTTGCCGGCTGCGACCAGTGAGGACACAGGTCGTTCGCTCCATCGCTGGTTGAACGACTCCATCTCTTCGGCCATCTTCTCGCTGAGTCGGCTGATGCCAACCCGTGGTCCTGGCTCGGCGAGTAGTCCGCGCACTTGCTCGTACGCGCTGCCTGCATGCTCGGTGTCGGCTCCGTCCTGCTCCGCTCGCGATCCTCCTGCCCCAGGAATGGACTCCCAGCTCACCAGCGGGTCGGCGGTAGCATCGTTCTGGCTTTCGCTGGCGCTCATTTCCGCACCCCATCCAATTCGCCGTCCTCCTCGTCGGTGGCATCAGTGAGGATGCTGTCGCCGCGAGCGAGCTCGATCAACGTCGAGAACGTCGTCCTCACCATCGAGCTCATGGCATCGAGTTGTGTCTCCATGGACTTCACGGCATCGGCCATCTGGTTGATACGGCCGGTCAAGATGTTGTCAGCATCGATCTCGACGCCCGATCGGCGAGCAATCTCGTTTTCCACCGCCGCGCTCACGAAGTCATTGAAATTCGGCGTCGTTCCGGCCGCTTCGGCCTCTCGACTCGCCCAGAACTTCGCACGTTCGTAGGTCTGGAGATTCATCCTGATCGTAGGGCGAGCGACGGACACCTTCTCTTTGCCTTCGGTTGCCACCTGAGATCGCTCCACCTTCTCGTATATGTCGGCGTAGTTTTCCTACGACGCGCTATGACGTCTTACGGTACAGCACTTCACCTGCGAATAGTCGCTTGCTGGGGTCGGTCGACAATAACTTCTGGACTTCTCATTCAGGTGCGCCGGCCTCGGCTGGGTGCGCACGGCATCGTCTTCCAGTCGACCCTGGCCATCCGGCGGAGCCGGTGGCGGATGCGCCCTCGACACAGCATCGAGAGAGGACAACCATGACCGACATGAAGGACGCCATCAGTTCCTGGACGGAGCGTCAGATCGCAGCCGGAACGCTGAGTCCCGGAGCACGGGGAATGACCCCCGAGGACGCGGCAGATCAGCACAACGGCGCGCACGCGCTCGAACCCGGCGACCCCGACTATCTCGTCGCGCCGACCGCCGGCTGAACGAAGTTCAGCAGACCTGCCTGCTCGCTCATTTCACCGCGAAGAACAGAACCCCGCGTCGGCATCCGATGCGGGGTTCTGTTTCCAGCCGGGTCCTATCGGCTGCTTTCGAGCTCTCCTACATAGAGTTCGAGCGAATCCGGAACTACGAAGTAGACCTTGCTGCGGCTCTCATTCGGTTGCACTGCCCCGAGCACCATTGCTGTTGTCGCGCCGGTCCTCTCGTCACTGGCCAGTGTGGACGACGGAAGCCGGTCGGGATTCGATACCGACATGTTCCCGTCTTCTTCCCGCGACGAAGTGGTCGACTCACTGCCGTAGTCCACGGAGCCGGTTGCTTTGGAAACGACGACCGGCTCGGTGCCCGAGATGTCCAGTGTCAGGTTGTAGGGCGTGCCGCAGTTGGCTCCGACGGGCTTGTCGTACATGGTCTCGCACGACCAGAACATCCGAAGCGACCCTTTGTCGTCGACGAGAAGTGTGACTGCCGGGTTTCGAGGGAAGCTCGAATCGGTGTCCGCATACTTCGCGATCTTGGGCATGCTCTGCTCGACAGGGCCGTAGCCGATCGACTCGACGTCTGCCCGAAGGTCGATGCTGCCGGTGATCGTGATCCGTTGAGGCGGGGCGACAGGCTCCTGTGTCGCCTTGTCGTACCAACCGGACCGGGTGAATGCTGCGTTACTCAGGACGGGCGCGAACCTCGGCGTCTCCGTATTGGAGCTGATGCTGGTTTCGGCCCCGTCCGAGGCCCCGTTCGGACTCTCGTCTCCACCGCCGCTGAGCGACACCACCAGGATGACCACGACGATCACTGCGACGACCGCCGCCGCCCCGCCGAGAATCACGGACCGAGGCACGCTGGGCCGAGGGTTGTACGGCGGCTCAGGCGAGGGCAGGCCAGGGCGTGCGCCCGGCTGATCGGGTCCGTTCGGCGTCGTCATCAGTTCGTCTTTCCGTATATCCCCCGCCGCAACATGAGCGCTCGGAAGTGTTGGCCACTGCAGGTGGTGTGTCTGCTCATGTCCTATATGCGGAGTTTCTTTCTCTAGTTTCAAGCTGACTATCTCACACCAATAACGAATTCATACAGTCTGTCCTGGCCCTGGATCGTCACCCAACCTCGGGCACCATCATTTTTGTCGAGTGTCAGGCTCGTGATTTGCGCGTCGTCGGCAACACCCTCGCCCTGAAGGTGAAACCCGGCCACTGCGACACCTGTTCCGGTGTCGATCGCCACCGCGTCGAGCCGATCCGGCCCGGCAGCCGTTGCCTCACCGACCAACCCACCACTGCTGTGTGTTCCCTCGGGGTGCCACTCGACCGTCTTCTTCGCAAGGTCGACGCCGCTGTCGAACCACGAGTCGGCGAGCTGACGGTCGATGACCGCCAACACCGAAGCACCGCGCCCGGGCCGCAGTCCCTCCGTCACACCTGCACTGCGCAGGTCCTCGACCTGCGTGCTGTCCAGGCAGGCCATGTCGGCGAGTCCCCCGACGAGGAGTTCCTGCGCGGGAGCCAGTCTTGGCGGTGCCGCTGGCCCCTTCTGATCTGTGATGGATTGTTGATCCTCACGGAGGCCGAGCTGCGGCCCTGTCTGCATGAGTACTCGCGAGGGTCGCCCGTCCCCAGGACCGGCTGGTGAAGCGATGCGACGCTCCAGCGTGTTCGACCCGTCTGCGGTCAATGTGCCGGCGGCCTCGTCACCGATGCCGGGGAACCAGCACGCTCCCGTGACAGGTGTGATCGGCGATCCGGGTTTGTCGGTGGCGATCCCGAAGAAGTTCCCCGGTTCGTCTGGTGACAACCCCAGGTCTCTCAGAACGCCGTAGCGAGTGCCCGCACTGATGACCGTGTGTCCGTCCGGCCCTACCGCAACGGCCCACCCTCTGGCGATCTGAATCATCGCCGCCTGAGCTGCTGCGTAATCGGTACCGAAGGCGATCGGGTGAAGCGAGGTCGCCGGATCGACAGAGGTGCTCACTTCCGTGTCGATCGACAACAATGCCCCCGCTGCGCCATTCGGAACGTCGGGTGCCGCGATCGCCACTAGCTTCCCGTCGGCCAGCGTATCCATGCCTCGGATCCTGCTCGCGTTCCTCATTGGCCACGACGTGGTCACCGTCATTTCCACGATCCTGGGCGCGCCCGCGGGTTGCTCGGCGCTCGCCGACGAATAGTCGATACCGCTGGTAGTCACAAGCGAGCATCCCGACGACGCAAGCATCGCGGTACAGACCATCGCGGCCGCCGCGATCGTGCGTGTCGATTTAGTCACCGAGAAACTCCAGTCTGCATTCGTTGCGCTTCGATCGCGGTCATCAACACTGGTCAGAGCTAGTGCGGATCGGTGATGGCGCGTAGTGTCCTTGCCGAAAGAGTATCAGTCAGAGTTTCTCGGTGTGGAAAGTGAGCAGTTCGCAAAAATCCAGCAGCGAAGCCGCTGGCGAGAAAAATGCGATAGCACCGATGCACTTCGAGAGAAAGTGCACGGACAATCACGAGCTACAAACCGCGACAGGCAGAGCCTTCGCCGGAGAAACCGTGAGCCCCCACTGACACACCAGTCGCAGGGGTCGACCATCCGAATCGAACCAGGGCCAACCTGGACATACCTCAGGAGAAAATCATGACGCAGATCAACGCCAACAACTTCGCCAAGGTCACCGGCCGACTGACTCGCGATCCCGCGTTCTTCGACAACCAGGACGGCTCGAAGACGGTCAAGATCACGCTCGCGTACTCCGAGGAGTTCGTGCGCAACGGCCAGACCGAAGCCAAGCCGCGCTACGTCGACCTGACCGGTTTCATCCCCGAGGGCAAGGGCGAGGGCGTCTACAGCTACGTCACTCGAGGATCCAAGGTGGGCATCTTCTACGAGCCCTACACACAGTCCTTCACCCGTGGTGGCAAGCCCGTGTACGAGGCGACCAACGAGATCAAGAACGTGGTGCTCGAGGAGAGCAAGTCCGAGACCGCAGCGCGGCGCAAGCGCAACGCCGAGACCGAGGGTGGCACCGATGCTGCCGCGGCAGCAGCCGGTCCCGTCGAGCAGGCCTCCGCTGAGAACGCCGACGGGCCCTTCGCCTGACAACGATCTCGATACCCAGAGCCGGACACCCTGAACGGGTGTCCGGCTCTGAGATTTCATCGTGGAGTACGCAAGTGGCCGCCCTGTGCGGGGGGCTCAGGGCGGCCACTTTCGAGGGCTTGCGCCACTCGACCGACTTCCCCCGGGGGGACGGGTGAGCCGGTCTGTTCGCCATCATAATCGACGCCCCTGACACGCAAGCGCGGCAAACCAGACCATTCGAGAAGAAAGCGGAAATTCCCTGGTGATAAATCCGACCACATTGACACTGATGCTTGCACTCGTCGTGGTGGGTGTCCTCGGTGGCTGGCTTCTCCTCGGCCTGCTGCTACGCAACCGGCGAGACAGTACCGTGGAAACCCTTGTGCTCGAACATGATCGGAAGTACGAGCCCGGCGTCGCCGAGCATCTGTTGCTCGAAGAAATTCGACGGTTGAGGGCCGCGACCCGTGAACGCCAGATTCTGGTCGGTTGCTGCGCGGTACTCATTCTGCTCACGGTAATCGTCGGCTACACCGTCATTGATCTCACCATTGAGCTGGGCGGACTCTGATACTTACCGCCTGGAAGACGGTCGACTCAGCCGATTGTTGCCCGGCTCGTCTCATCTCTGGTGAGACGAGCCGGGCGTTTCTGTTCCGACAGAACGAGATCAGTTCACCGTCGGCGACGCAGCGGCAGAGCCGCTGACAGGACGCACAGGAGCACGAAGCAACGCACGTGCCAGGACCCGTCCCTGACGAAAGTGAGCCCGCCCATGTCCGACTATCGGATCTACTCGATTCCCCCGGAACATGCCGGTCGGCGGCGTGTACTGACCTCGGGATGCAGACACGCCACCAGCGATACCCAAGTGGCCGCCGGCGCACAGGCTCTGATCGCCGCTCGGACTCTGATCAACGCTGACACCGTCTCCGACCCCCAGCCGCTACTGCTCGATCACGGCGGAGCCGGTGGAGCCGACACCGCCGTGTGGAAGGCAGCGGGTGATGCCTCACCGGGGTGGGAAACGGTCTCTCACCCCGCCCAGTGGGATGCCCACGTCTTCACCATGCCGGACTTCGCTGACCGTGATCCGGAGCAGAGCGTCAGCCTGTGCCCACCTCGACACGTCGGCACCGACCGCTGCGCGATGGCCGGACACCGCCGCAACGCGGCAATGATCGCGCTCGAACCAAAACTGTTGTTGGCGATGCCGACCGCGTCCAGGAGCCAAGCCGCACAGCTCGGCCGGTCGAAAGGTACCTGGGGCTGCGTCGATTCGGCAGTTCGTGCTGGGATTCCCACGCTCATCGTGTGGAGCCCGGACGGCGGCCAGAGAACACCGTTCCGGTTGTTCTGGTCCGACGACACAACAGCGCGAATGGTCACCACCCACTGGTCGTGGCGATTCATTCACGCCCGCGAGAGCGCCGGTTCGACAGCCACCTCTCGACTGGCCGCCCACTCGATCAGCCTCGCCGACGCTGCCGTCGAAGTCCCGTTCTGACCTTCTTCGCCCCCTCGCACGAACCCAGCCCGCTCTCGATGCGCTCAGGGCCTGGCTTCGCATGCGCACACCCCCTCTTGAGTTCCGAAAGGCCCGCCATGACCAGCACACGCGTCCACCGCCCCACTTTCGCCGACAAGCTGCGAGATGACGAGTGCTCACTCGGCGATCTCGTCGTCGACCTCGGCCTCGGCCACCTCGACCCACCCGACGCTCTCGAATGCCCGTCCCGTCGATGGGCTTGGTTCGCAAACATGCTCGACCATCCCCATTGGGGAATCGCCACCGAAGTGCCCGCACTTGCGGCTCTCTGCGACGAAGCGGCTCGCCTCTGCCGGCAGACAGCCACCGCTCGCAATACGGACACGCTTGCGCAACAGTGGCGTTCGCTCGCGTGTTCCGTAGCAATCGCGCACCGCTTTCAACGGAATCTCAGCGAGACCGAAACGCTGACGCTGATGTCCGATCTTGCCGTCGATGGTGCCGATCACTGCGCCGGTAAGGAAATGTCGGGCTTCGAGGCGCTGCTCGGGTGCATCGCTACCCTGAGAGCGATTCACGGCCTCGATGCTCGACAAATCTTGATTCGATCAACCGAATGGGAACCGACCGTGCACTCGGACCAGGTCGACACCGCAACCGGCTGACCGCTCCTACTCTGCATGACACCGCAACCGGCTGACCGCTCCTACTCTGCATGACACCGCTGCGCACAGAAAGGTCTTCCTAGTGCCCATCAACTTGCCGCGCGCTTCGCTCACGGTGACGAATCGACCCATCGAGTTCCTGTCGTACTATCTCGATCACTTGGACACGAACCCTCCCTATCAGCGCGGTACGGTCTGGGGCCTGGAACGCAAACGCGCACTGTGGTTTTCGCTCCTGTCGGGGATCCCGATTCCTGCACTGGTCGTCAACGACCGGCTTTCCGCGGAGTTCTCGGACACAGGAGAAGAGTCCTGTGCGTGGTTCGCGATCGTCGATGGCAAGCAGCGCATCAGCGCAATCACGGGTTTTCTTCTCGGGGGGTTCTCACTCGACGGAGCATGGTTCACCCATGCCGATTCGGGCCGTCCGATGGAAGGATGGGTCTTCCACTCCGACCTGGACCTTGCGACGCAGCGCCGCCTCAAACACCTCACCATCGGGGTCTGCGAGGGTCGCATGGCTTCGATGGACGCCGAGCGGGAACTGTTCGAGCTCGTGAACTTCGGCGGCCTCGCTCAGGGGGATGTCGATCCGGACCTCATCATCGACGACACATCAACCACGACAGACGAAAGGGATTCATGAAGATATACACCGACGGCTGGGTTCAGTTGCACGACCACGAGGCAGCCGACATCGACAGATTTTGGCTGGACGGCTTCCCTGTCGCAGTCACTCCCGAGGAGGCGTCCAGCAGAGGACGGGGTCCCGACAAACGGATCAGTCCGATCTACGACTACGACGACGGCGGCATCGGAAAAGTGCAGTGGGTCAACGCCACACACGACCGCGCGGCTTATCTCAAGGCCGACGGTAGTTGGAAAACGGGCGGGAGATTTCATCTGTGGATCTCGGCCGGTGCCGGGACGCTCCCGTACGAACTGCCGATGAGCAGCACGGTTCGTGTCGACGCCGGCGATCCCTCAGCTTGGCAAGACCGCAAGAACGAGGCCATCGCTGCGGCGGAACTCGCGCTCGGCCTGCGTCCGCTGATCGAGTAGCCGTGGCACCGGTGATCGTGTGGCAGTTCCTCGACCCGAGTGTGAGCAATCCCGGCAGCGACTTGGTGGGTCGAGATGGCGCGCCCGAACGGCTTGAGGGTCAGCCACCACCTCGATCCAAGCCAAACGCGTGATCAGCGTTCTCCTCCAAGATGTTCGGAGCGTTCACGGGGCATTCCTGGTCATGGACGGAACCGATCAGGGAGCAGCGCGCTCATTCGGGCGTGCTGTGTCGGTGTAAGTGAGCTGGGCCTGAGGTTTGCAACCCAGGCTCCGATCTTGATTCTTCGCCCAGTCTCGGGCTCATCGACCGTGGCGGAGGGCAGGATGTGGGGGATCCGGGTCAGCGAGATGTAGCGCTCGACGAGATCGATCTTTCGATCGACCGATAGTGCTGAATTGCGGCCGGCGGCTTTGTCCCACGACCATCCGGCAAGTAGTGGGTCGTCATCGAAGAGTGCAATGATTCGCTTCGGTACCCGCCCTGCGGATTTCGCGCGCCGCAGGGCCTCGACCCGCGCTCCCAGTGGGTATTCGCTGGAGGTGTTGGAGTCGCGGACGGTCAGCCCGACGCGGGGATTGACGGTCTTTCCGTGGAGTGCTTGCTGACGTAGGAGATGGTGGACACGCAGCCATCCGCTGGTGGTCCTTCGGACAATTTCCAGGACGAATCCATCGCCTATATTGATCGGGAGCTCAAGGGCGTCGAACCGGACTCTGTTGTCCGGGCCTGGAGGCGGGGCATCGCCGTCCATCGCGCGACGGTGCTCGACCAACGAGGTGTAGATCATTTCGTCTTCTTCTGCGAGAACCGTCAGTACTTGCCACGCAGTGAGATAGCGGGTCCGAGCGACTCGCTCCTCGGTGGTCGTGTTGGTGTTCATGTCCTTCCGATGCAGCACCGGCAGAATGATCAGTGCATTGTTGTGGTGCCCCTCCGGATGGGGCCGGAGCACTCGCCCGACTATCTGAACGATGTCGGGTGCACTCGACCGCGGCGCGGCGAACATCACGGCGTCGAGCGCGGGGACATCGATTCCTTCCGCGAGCAGTCGGCAATTGGACACGACGACAAGCTCATCCGAGCGATGAGCCAACGCAGAGAGCGCCGCCGAGATATGGCGGGGATCGCTACCGCCATCGACGTGGAAAACACGCACACGCTTTCCTGCCTCACGCGCCAGCGCACGAAACTGGCTGGCCCACGCGCGTGAGACGTCGATCCTGTTGTGGAACACCATCACCGACCGCAGAGTTGGCATCGACTCCGCGGCACGCAACAGAGCCAGCTGCGCGGCAGCGGCGGCGGGATCGAGCTGAGGGTTATCGATTGCTTGCGTCTCGAGGACCTCGAAGGCTGCGGCTTCCTCCACACCAATGGTGGCGATGCGGTAGTCCGAGAGCAGGCGTTCGGAGATGGCGCTGCGCAGACTGATCGGCGCGATGATCGGACCGTACTCGGCCACCGAGGTCATCGAGTTGATCTCGGTTGGACCTAATTCCTCTGGGTCATCGAGACCCAACTCCACTTCGCGGACCGTGGCGGTGGCGAAGAGCCGCCGGTGCGCAGGAATCATCGTGTTGTCGAGCGGGATACTCCATGCTTTATCGGCTCTCCCTGCGGTGCGGTGGGCTTCATCGCAGATCAGCAGGTCCCACACGATCGCCGATGCCACTGTCGCGGCGGCGACCGCCATCGAAGATGCATAGGTCGCGACGACAAGAGTGTCCGTAGAGCCAGCGAGGAGTGCAGTGAGTTCGGCGGGGTCGGTGGTGCCGTGTACGTCGAGTGCGGCGACAGCGGTCCTCGGATCGAGGTCCGGCTCTTCTGTCGGCCCTTCCGCTGCGCCGATTTCGTCTGTCGTTGCACGGTTGGCGCTACAGACTGCGATCAACGTCGATCCAGGCGACGCCGACCGAAGAACGTTCATGGTCTGTACGAGCAGACGGACTGTCGGTACGAACACCACTGTCCGGGCAGGTCGCGTCGACTGCATTTCGAGGAGCGCGTGCATCACAACCGTCTTGCCTGTCCCGCAGGGCATTACAAGTGTTGCACGGGTCGACCCCGCGTCCCACGTCTGACCGATCTGTTCGATGGCCAGGCTCTGGTGGGGGCGAAGTCGATAGCCGATCGCGGCGGTCTGCATAGCAGTAGACCGTAGCCGACAATCAAATCCGGAATATCTTTGTCGTATGCGATATCTAGTGTTCTAGATATGAACCTTCTGACCGACCCGTGGATCGATGTGTTCACTGTCGACGGCCCAGCAACAGTGAGTGTGGCCGACGCCGTCCGTGACCGCGGGGATATCCTCGATGTCACCTCCGGTGATGCCCTCGAGGACGCTGCGATCCTACGCATGCTTCTGGCCATCGACCTGGTCAGCGATGGCGACCCTGCTCGCTGGCTGAACGGCACGGCACGGCGATGGGAACTCTTCGGCAGTTCCGATCCGTTCTGGCAGAATTCACAGCTGCGAGAACATCTCTCGGAGCGTTCAGTCTCTCCCATTGTGACGTTGCCCTACCGATTTGCGGGCAACGGATCCACTCTTCTCGATCACCACCACAACGAGAGCGGCACGCGTCTCACACCGGCCGCAGCTGCCCGAGCACTGCTGATGCGGCAGCAATTCTCAGTCGGGGGCATCCAGCCCTTTCCGGAGTCGGTCTTCGGGGTCAAGTCGGCAAAGTCGGCAATTGCATCACCGCGCCCATTCGCCTGGGTCGACGCTGGAAACCTCGCCGACACCCTGGTCGCCAACCGTCGCCCCGGTCCTGCTGGAACGTTCCATCACAGTTGGCCAGGAGGTCGCCCTGCAGACACACCTCCCTCAGGCGGTCAAGCGGACGGACTCACGTGGCAGAGCAGATCCATACTGCTTGTACCGGATTCGGACGGCTATGTCGGTGGAGTCTCGATCACCGAAGGACTGCGCTACGGCGAGAGCACCGACCCACACCTGGTGCCCCACACAACTTTCACCAAAAAGAAGCCAGCCGATCCCTACACGGCATGGGATGTACACCTGAGCCGCCCCCCGTGGCGACAACTCCTCACCGCCTACGCATCCGCTGATGCGCCCGGCGTCTTCGCGGCCGAACTCCCCTCGAACGGACGAATCAGATTGGCAGGATTGGCGGCTTACCAATCGCGCATCGACGGACCGGTCACCGGAACGTTGCCGGTACCACTCATCAGCCGGGCCTGCGCGGCCGAACTCGACGCTGCTATCACCGAAACCCGCAAGCGCCTGATCGGACGCATCATTTCCGCCGGACGCATCCTGGCCCCATCATCGGGGCCTACCTCGACCAACGCATGGTGGAAGCGGTCGATGCCGACCACGACCCGCCTCAACACTGATTTCGAGCCCATCGTCCGAGCCGCATTGACCGCCCAGACCACCATCGCCGACGCGATCGCACACATGCGGGCCTGCGCCGACACCTCCATCACCGACTTCGCATCCACCATCGTTGCCGCATCACCCACCGCTGCAGCAGCAGCGATGACCCCGACAACTTCGATCGCCGACGGAGACACAAGCCAATGACCGAGCCTGAGCCCACCGCTCCGACAGCCACTGACCGCTACATCCGTACCCTGGCCGCCGCTGCGCACGCACATGACCCCGCGCTCAGACGGCTCAGCAAATGGCAGCCAGAAGGCATCGTCGACCCCGTCGTCATCGGGCTCACTGCCGAGGCGAACGACGAGCAATGGATTTCCTGGGCACTGACGGGAAAACTCTTCGCCCGATGGCACTTCGGGCGAGCCTCCGTCCGCTACGGAACCGAGGGTGCAGGGCTCGGGCATGCACTGCGAACAATCGGCTCCCCCGGGGCTCGTGGCCCCCGCAACCCGGCAGCACTCAGACTCCTCACCCGACTGACCACAGTCGACAGCGACCCCGCGCTCTCCTTCACCGTCGACGCGATCGGTGCAGCATTACGTTCCTCCGACTACCCCCCGCGCTGGTCCAGCGTCGCCGACGAAATCCACGCATGGCGAAACCCACAGACACGCAACATAACCCGCGTCCTCTGGGCCCGGCAATTCCATACCTATCAACCCGCACCCACCTCCGCATCCTGACAAACGACTCGTCAAAGGACACCACCATGCCCGACACCACGCTTGCCCCCTTCCTCGCTCTCCATATCCTGCATGCCGTACCAGCATCACTACTGAACCGCGACGACGCTGGAGCCATCAAGAAGATCACCGTCGACGGCGTAACCCGCGTCCGCGTGTCGAGCCAATCGTGGAAGCGCGCCATCCGCACCGGCGTCCGCACCGCAGCCATCGAGGGCGGAGCATTCGGCCTACGCACCACCCGTTTCCCTCAGCTCACAGCAGATGTTCTTGCTACCCACCACGGCATCGACCCCCACCGCGCGTCCGCGGTATCAGCAGCACTATTCACTCGACTCGGGCTCAAAGCCAACGAGAAGACAGGCAACACCGCCGCTGCAGTGTTCGCGTCCGAGCACCTTCCCTCACGCGTCGCCGCTGTCCTCGCAGAGCACGACGGTTCCATCGTCTACGCCGCCGATACCGGGACCACGAAGAAGAAGTCCGACGCGGCCCTGAGCATCCCCGACGAAGTGATGGCGGCCGCCCACGCAGCACTCGACGTCGACGCGACCATCGACCTAGCTCTGTTCGGTCGCATGCTCGCGGAAATCCCTGGACGCAACATCGACGGCGCAGTCTCGGTCGCACACGCATTCTCCGTCGATCCGATGGCGCTCGAAGCAGACTTCTTCACTGCCGTCGATGACGCCGCCAGAGATGACGAAGCGGTATCGATGATGCTCGATACCGCAGATCTGGCCGCACCGACCCTCTACCGATACATCGAGCTCGATCGACGACAGCTCCGCACCAACCTGGCGACTGCCTCCACCGACCCCACAGTGATAGAGCGCCTCGCCCTCGCAGCAGAAGCCGCACTCATCGAATGGTCCGTCCGATCCCTACCGACCGGAAAGAAGCGGTCCTCCGCGGCCCATACCCTGCCCATCGTCGTCCTCGCGGACACCGGCACCGCCGTCTATTCACTCGCCGACGCATTCTCCCCCGCCATCCGCGGAACCCGGGTCACCATCGACGCCGCCACACGGCTGTTGCGCCACAGCGCCACAATGCGACCGTACACAGGCGGATCGACCGCAGTACTGGCGATCAACCCCACCGTCGCCGACGAACTCGACCTCGATGGGCTTGAAATCGCAAGCAGCCTCGACGATCTCATCGCAACGGTCCGCAGATGACCACCGCCACCGTCACCTTCCGACTTACCGGCCCCCAGCAAGCGTGGTCGACGCGCGAGAGAAGCTCAACTCGGCCGACACAGGACCATCCCACCAAATCCGGCGTCATCGGATTGATCGCGAACGCCCTCGGCCGCGATCGCACCGATGACATAAACGACCTGCGAGCCTTGAGACTGGGTGTGCGGGCCGACCGAGCCGGCCGAATCGAATCAGACTTCCACACATCCGGATCAGGATCGTTCCCACTGCTCCCCTCAGAAGTCCTCTCCGATCCGGCTTTGGCACGCACGGCGTCGAAAGGAGCGCCCCTCGAGCGGACCTACAGTGCACCGAAAAACATCGACCGCGACAGCAAAGGCTCCCTCGTGGCGAAACGGACCTCGGCGATCCTGACAACCGACGAATACCTCTGCGACGCAGACTTCACCATTGCGTTGTCCGGACCCCGCGAACTCGTGGACCGGATCGCCAGAGCCCTCACAGATCCCGCACGCAGCCTGCACCTTGGCCGCAGGGCATATCCCCTGTCGGCTCCCCCCGACCCCACCGTTCACTCCGTCGACGACCCCACCGCCGCACTCGATCTCATCCCCCCACGCCATTCACAGGCCCAGCGCCTTCTCTGGACCGAAGAGCACCCCACCCGCAGACCCCACCCCGACACAGAGATTGTGATCGATCAACCCACCCGTTTCGACAACCGCCACAACGCCGGACGCCTCGAGAAACGCCACATCTCACTACCCTCCAGCGCGGCCCCAGCGAACAGCATCATCGACTTCTTCGCACCCGAGGAGCACCCATGACCACCGATATCGAGACTGTCGTACTGCACACCAGCTACCTGACACTCGACGCACGCCACCCTGAGGTCAGGCGCACCCTCGTCGATGCCCACAACATGCACAGACTCGTCATGTCCGGCTGGCGCGACCAAATTCTGCCGACCGATACCGAACCACGTCGCACCCTCGGCATCCTCTACACGCTCTCGCTAGAGACCCACAATCGTGTCCGCCTCGTCGTGCAAGCAAAGACACCGCCAGACTGGCACTTCGATGCCGGTGTACTTCACACCAGCATCGACCAACGCCGCCGAAATCCACCGCTGGCGGGGACTGTCGCATTTCAGCTCACTGCCGCCCCGACCAAATCGGTTCCCTCCGCCCCACGCACCGACACCGCGCCCCGCGCACGGGGCAAGAAGATCCCCCTCCCCAGTGCAGAACGCGATGCCTGGGGACGAAAGATGCTGGCGGCCGGCGGACTCGACGTCGAAAGCCTCACCGTCCACGCGGGACCGCGACTCGACAGCGCCATCAAATCCTTACCCCGAGCCCACAGGGCAACACCGAAGGCCGTGTTCGCACACACCACCGTTGTGTACACAGGTACAGCGCACATCATGGACGCAGAAGCCCACATCGCTGCGCTCACCCACGGCGTGGGAACCGCGAAGGCCTACGGGTGCGGACTCTTGCTCACCAGATCGGTATGACACGGCATTCGGGTACCGAACGAACCGCGAACCCATCTCCTGCAACTCGCCTGGTCAGAAAGTGTCCCCCCCCGCACACGCGGGGATCAACCCGCTCGCAGCCCAGGTGAGCGCTTTGTTGACGTGTCCGCCCCGCACACGCGGGGATCGACCGGGAATACCAGTCTTCTCGGCGAAATCCCGCGCGTCCGCCCCGCACACGCGGGGATCAACCCTGGCGTCGACGAGTACCGCCGGTGGCACAGCCGTCCGCCCCGCACGCGCGGGGATCAACCTCCGAGCAGTGCGGCCAACGCGTCTACCTCTGAGTCCGCCCCGCACACGCGGGGATCAGCCGATGATGTGGGTGAACGGGCTCATCGGCCTGCCGTCCGCCCCGCACACGCGGGGATCAACCCGCGTCCTTGACGGTGAGCGCGTCGCCTTTGTGGTCCGCCCCGCACACGCGGGGATCAGCCCTGGCTGGTGGACAACGGTTTTGCCGACGCACCGTCCGCCCCGCACACGCGGGGATCAGCCCAGTGCAATGTTTGCTATCGACCCCGACAAGATGACCGCCCCGCACATGCGGGGACTATCGGACGGGATTGAACTCTGTTCGATCCGCCCCTGCAAATGTGGCGACAGAATCCAGTGCTCTCCGCTTGGCGATGTCGAGTCCCGGCCGCAGCCGGCTCCAGCCAGCTGGGGGGCAGAACTTCTTTTGTCGATACGAGCGGCTCGGCTCTCGCCGTTCCGGGAACCGGGCACATCAGCGGCACAGCCGCTGCCAGGAACGCTTACGGCAGTACCAGCACGACCTCCCCTGACCGGCAGCTGCCCTCTCCTTTCACGCCGGCTGACCCTTCGCCTACGAACAGGTCCCTCATGACACACAACTCACGTACAACCGCGCCTTCTCTACGCCGCGACCTTGTCGCTATCAACCTCGCCTTGATCGTCGCGGCTCTCGTCTTCGGCGTCGGCCACATACCTGGCGTGGTGAACTCAGCGACCCTGATCGCGGTCGGATCGAGCCTGTGGGCTGCATTCAAACTGGTCTCCGTCGTCCGCCGGCTACTGAACCCCATTGCAACCCCGGCCGAGACGGAACCGATCAGCATCGTCCGCACGTCCACGCCGCACAGGATTCCAGCAATCCGGTTGGTCGCTGACGTATCTCGTCACGCCAGCTAGATTCGACACCTCGAGCTTTCGATAGGACACACCATGAAACCAGCTGCCTTCACATCGGACGACCATTACGGCATCGAAGCCCGAGCACGGGTGCTCGACATCCTCGCCGAGCTCAACACTGCGTGGCATTCCTTCGACACATTCGAGGTCGCGCGAACGTACAACCGGAAGGACTATCGAAACGCCACGACGTTCATAGACCCCAACGCGGCAGGCTACGGCGACATGAAGACGCGGATCACCGTCGTCCTGGAGATCGACGAGAGCGAGAACCCGGCACTGTCGACCCTGGTCGAGGAGCTGACCGAAGCGCAACTCGCAGAAGCACGGGTGGCGGCTCTGAAGGAACTGGAGGCGTCCCAGGCGGCTGCGGCCGCGGCACAAGTCCGACTCGACCAGCTCGATGGTGCGCAGTGTCGACCGACTCCGAGCCCGTAGCTGCGTGCGACCACGAACCTGAGTAGTACAGCAAGGGCCCTGTCGGGCACGAGCTTTGCTCGCAACACGCGGATGGGCGCACAGCGCCCACCGGAAAAGCAGTGAGTGGAATGGTCAGCGTGAAACAAGCAGTCACGCAAACCAATTCCGCCACCAAGAACCGGACGGCCTGAGCGCCGTCATGCGAAGAGGGTGCGTTCAGGCACCGCGTGCAAGCGCGACCTGACACGCGCCCTCCTACTCCGCAGCGCACCCTCCCTCGCTACCGGGGGTGCGCTGCGGAAGAACTTCACCCCGGACCTCGTCGATCCGGAATCGGGACCGCAACGCGTGCTACACCGCGTTGCGGTCCCTCCTTTTTTCTCGCGAGCGGCCCTGATGGCGTCTTGATCAGTCGAGCAGTACGGGCAGCGAAGCAGCCCTGCGGCGATAGATATGACCCGAACACACCCTCGATTCGGCTCGCACCTCGTCGTCGAGCGGTTTGGGACCGCCGCGCCACAACACCACCCAGGAGCTCATCGATGATCGGCACACGCGCCCAACCGCGCCGAAAGCACACCACGCGCGGCGTGACGCTCACCATGACGGACGCGTTCAGCGGAGCCGGAGGCAGCTCGGAAGGGATGACCCAAGCCGGATTCCACGTGGCCGCGGCCGCCAACCATTCTCCTGTCGCCATTGCCACACATCAGAGGAATCACCCTGACACAGAACATATCCTGGCGAACCTCTCGGAAGTGGACTGGCGGACATTCCCGTCCACCAACGTTCTCTGGGCGTCACCGTCGTGTGTCTGGCACGCCCGCTCGGGTGGCCGCACACAGCCTCCCGTCCTTGAGGAGATGCGCCGAGCCGACGCCGGATCCGTCGATCGAGCAACAGCCTTCGCGGTCATCGCCGCGACGGAGGTGCACCGCTACGACGCGGTCATTGTGGAGAACGTGGTCGAGTTCCAGGCCTGGTCGCTGTACTCATGGTGGCTCGACGGAATGCAAGCTCTGGGCTACCGCCATCAGGTCGCGACATTAGATGCCGCCGACGTCGGAGCGGCCCAGCGCCGAGTCCGGTACTTCGCCATCTTCACACGTGACGGGAACGTCGACCTCACTCTCAGGGAGCCGAAACGGACCACCGCACTGAGCATTCTGGATCCCGACCCGGGCAAGCTCGTGACACGGAAGCTGTACGTCTCGGACCAGATCGATCAGATAACCGAGTTCGACACCCCACACCTGGTGACTTACCGCCGAAATGCGAAGGCTCGCCGCGCAGACGCGCACCCGCTGGCCACCATCACCGCTGGCGGCAACCATCACGGCGTCGCCACATTGACCGATGAAGGGCCCCGATTCCGGATGCTGAGCAACCGTGAATGTGCCCGCGGACAGGGGTTCTCGGATACCTACGAGTTCACCGGGAAGGTCGACGAAGTGAAGAAGCAGATCGGTAACGCAGTGTCCGTCGATGCCGCGCGCTGGATCGGTGGTCGAGTCAAAGCGGCACTGATGTAGGACATCACGTCCTACCGAGTCCTGTGGGGTGTTCCCCTACCGCGACACACCCGACGGATCGCTACTGCTTCGAAACCCCCCATCGAGAGAGAGGCCAATCATGAAGACCTACAACATCACCCACGTTCAAACCACCACCACAACAACCCTCATCAACGCCCGATCGGCCGCAGAAGCCGAGGCCTATATCTCTTACCTCACGCAGGACGGGGATGATCTGACCGGCGGCGTCCGCAACTGCGAGGACGACGTCACCGCTGCACCATATTTCGAGGTCGTGGGCTGGCCGAGGAAGGCGCACGCTGACGAGGATTTTCTTCGGAGCGACTTCTTCGACGACGAGGTGCGCCAGGCCAACCGCTCCGGGATCGACGATCAACGCCACCCCGTGGCCGCTGCCGAGCGGATGGTCGAACTGATTGCCGATCACGGCTATCACGGCGACGTGGCCGACTTCCCACGCATCGACTGGGTCTCCGAGGTCAAGAACGGCGACACCGATCTCGGCTACTGGATGTGGGCAACCGGACAGATCGTCGCGCGAGAAGACGACACCGATCAGGCCGATACAGACGCCTCGACATCGCTCACCGACTGAAGGGATCGATCACGTATGTCCACCCTGTTCATGAGTCATGGGCTCCGACCCTTCCCCGGTCTGATCACCAGGGATGGTCTACCCGCCCAAGGCTCTCGCCTCGAACTGATGAACGCGATCCTCGCCGACGTCCAGGCCGCCGGCATCGACATCGGGCCCGTCGACGAGCAGGGTGACGTCGAAGACTTCTGGGAAGACGCCATACGAATCGCAACCACTCGCCGCGCCGCTTTAGCCGCCGGTCTGAAGACCGAACGCCGATCCGGCACGTCGGACTGGTCACGGGCAGATCTCGCACACCGGACCGGCCCGCTCACGCGACAAGAGCAAGGCGGATCGCACACCGTCGATGACTTCGAACGGGTGCTCGCGGCACTGCCTCACAGCATGACCGGCCGCTCTTTCGCCTCGTGCATGCACGACAGCGAAATCGCCGATCCGCCCGCGAGCCACCTGATCCCGCATCTCCTTGCCTTGCACGCCGCCGGTCACGTCGCAGCAGTGGTCAAGATCGCCGGCCACAAACTGGGTATTGCTCGCATCGAACTCGACGCTGATCCCCGCACCGTCGAAGACCGTCTCCACGAGGCATTCGACTGGTCGATGGTCCGGCTCGACGGCCTGGCCGACGCATTCCTTGTCAGCCCGTGGATCGACATGACCTGCGAGTACAGGATCTTCGTCGTGGACGGCCGGCCCATCACCGGCGCCGCGTGTATCGAGGAGTACACACCGCTCGATCACAGCGGCCCGACTCCATTCGACACCGCAATGCGGGTCCGGCGAGGCAACCACATCGCGGCCGCGGCCGACAGTCCCGTGACCGACGATCCGGCCACCGTCGCGGCTCATCTCGTCGCAGCTGGGCCCGTTATCGAGCACCTCGCGTCCATCGGACTGCGAACGTACGTCGTGGACCTGGCTCACGTGCCAGACCAGGGGCGCTCGGTCGTGATCGAATTCAACACTCTTCCCAACTCCGGCCTCTATGCCTGCGACGCACAGAGATTGGCCGATGCGCTCATCCGGAGCGATGACAAGGGCTACTACGACTACGCATCGCCGGCCTGACCGCACCTCGACGCAGATGTCCCGAAGCCTGTTGCACAGGAGGCCGTTTCGCTCGAAACGCCCTGATTCCATTCCAGTTCCATACAGAAAGACGAATCATGTCGAAAAACGCTATCGCCAACGAAGGAAAGGGTTTGATCCTCTCCGTGTATCGGGATGCGCAGCTGGCCACCGACTTCACACTCGGAGGGCTCACCGGCCGCCACGAGCGGGTCACTCTCGTCGGGATCGAGACCGACGCCGACGAAGACGACAACATGCTGTTCTACCCACTCGTCGGAATGCGCGTCACCGCACTACCCGAACAGGCCCGAGTATTCGCACCCACCTCTACCGCCCCGGCCGTCGTTCTGCGCTACAGCGCGTCCCTGGATTCCCGCAGACCACGGAAGATGCACCTTGCTCCCGTCGAAGCGGGCATACGTCGAGGGATGGCCAGCGGCAACTACGCGGGAACCACCGACAGCCGACTGCCCGAACTGCTCGAACATCTCACGGGCTACCCACAGAACATCATTTCGGTACACGACCGATTCGAGTAACCGAGGGCTCTCTCCTCACACCGCTACCCGCACGCCCGCCGACACAACGGAGCACATCCATGACCGCCAGCGCTCTCACGCCGCTCGAAAGCAACGCTCTCAACTGGGTTCTGTTGTGCGAGAGCCTTCGGCTCGATCCGGTCGCCACCTCAGCTCTCGACGTCATCCATGCCGTCAGCAATGCCCAACAGAACGTGGCACCGTCGTCGACGGCTTCACCAACAACGCGGCTGTCCGGTGGATTCCATTACGGACAGAACGAGCAACTACGGGGCAGCAGAGCAGCCCTGCGGAGAAATGCCTGAACAGGATCGGCGACCACACCCGGTCGAACCACCGTCCTCCAGACTTTCACGACAGGGGTACATCATGACCACACTCACCGCCACCGCACCGGAACAGCTCACTCTGGCCCTGGGCCTGAACCTCAACGCCTGGGTCGCCGAGCAGCGCACCATCGTCACCGAATGGAACGCTCGCGGTGACCGCTACAACGCGTTCGTGGCCGCCAATGACTCCGCCACCGTCACCGCCTTCGGTGCCTACGTCGAGGATCTCGCTGTACACCTAGACGCACTGGAGAATCCGGCCGTCACCGGACTCCCGAGCTACACGGCCCGTGATCTCCTCGCTGAGCTGCGCAACCTGCGCAACCTGAACGAGAACGTGGTCCGCGCCGGCGGCGAGGGCATCGTCCGTCGGGCTGCCGGCTCCGCACGGACCAAGATCCGCTGGGGAATCACCGGCGGCGAAGGATCCGCGCGTGTGTACTCGGGAGTGACCGACCGCACGGCGAAGTCTCTCGCCATCGCGCTCAAGAGCTGACCTCTCATCAAGAAGGCCGCGACATCCCGACTTGGGTTGTTGCGGCCTTTTCTTTCGATCCGAACCCGATTGTCCATACCGAAGGAGACCCGTAATGCCCATACGTACAACGCGATCCGAGGTCGTCTCGGAAACCGAGGCACTGCTGACCGACCACCACCACGGTGACGAAGATGTCGACACGATTGCAACGATCATCGACAATCTCTCCGCTCTCGCAGGCCTGAGCTACCGCGTGAGCGATGCCGGCGTTGCCTCTCTGTCCCCAACTGACACTGCTCAGGTCCGCCTTTCGACGACCGAAGGTGATCGGTAATGGGGTTCTTCAGTGAGGACTGTGTCGACTGCGGGCACCCGTTGCTGTCCTTGGCCGCAACATCACCGGTCAATCGATGGATGAACAACGGTGTTGCGATCGGACCCCAGGGAAGCATCCACGCCGGCTCGTACGACGGCTACGGCGCGCTCGACGGCGCGGACGCAGTCGGACTCGATGCCACCGTCTGGCATTACGCGTGCTGGACGGTGGCCGGCCGGCCGTTGGATTATCGGGGTTCATCGGCGTCCTCTGCTGATCAAGGTTGGTTCTTCGGCGATACCGAACATGCCCTACCCGAGCCCGGGTCCCCACGGTGTGAACCTCGAATCGACGATCGGTGACCCCCTCACTCAACTACTGATTCGGCGGCGTAGCCGCTGACAGAAGACCCCTCGACACGACGAGCAATCACTCACACCCGACATCGGAGTAATCATGACCTTCAAAGGTATTCAGTTCTTCGAGACCGACGACGAGGAATCCGGCCGGCTCGCGCAGGCTCCCGTCGGCTCCACAAGCCACAGCTTGTCGCTGCTGCCGGTCACCAACTCCCATCCCAATGAGCATCAACTGATCGAACTGCCCTGGAGGGAGATTCATCCTTGCTCGGGTACGACCGGCGGCCTCGGTCACGAGTGCGACGGTGGTCACCGTCTGGTGGTGATTCCGCTCAAACGCAGTAGAAGCACCACCGACGAGAGCTTGCCCCGCCGTTACGACGACTACTGGGGTTGCCGCGTCATGGCCAGCGATCATCCCAGTTACTCGGTCGGTGGTCATGACCTTTCCATCTCGGAGTCCGAGCTGCGTCGCGGTCGGGTTCTGGAGGTGTGACGCAGCACTGTTCGTCGATCGGTCGTTTCGACGAACAGTGCTGCCGGACACAACATCTGCAGCGCCGATGACAACAGTGACATCGCCGCGCAGAGACCGGCCCGATCACAATCGAGAACCCCACCGAGCGGAGCACACCATGATCTTCCAAGGCATCCAATTATTCGAATCCGATGCCGAAGAGGCATCGAGGCTCGCTCATGCACCGGTCGGTTCCATCGATCACGGTCTTTCGCTGCTGCCTGTCACCCTTCCGTACCCGGCGCGACACCACCTCATCGAGCTACCCGCGCGCAAAGTCGACAAAGCTCCTGGTCGGAACGGTGGAGGGCATCCCGACTGCGCAGCCGACTACCGCATCGTGGTCTTGCCAGTGACGCGGCACCCCGGACCTACCGACTCCTGCGTGCCCAGCTGCCACGACAGCAGCTGGGATTGCCGCATCGTGGCCAGTGATCACCCCAGCTACCCCGTTGGTGGCCAGGACATCTGTTGCTCTGAGTCCGAACTGCGGCGCGGGCGCATCATCGAAATTGCTCGTGCCCTCGATCCCACCATTTCGTGGTCGCCGAGCTGTCAGCAACCCCTGGAGCGCGACGTTGCTTCCGGAATCGAAGCCGGATAGCCCCCGTTGCACGGCTGCACCACACACATCCGCAGCATCGCAAAGCCACACTCCTAGAAAGGAATCAGCCCATGACTGGTCAACAGTCCACCGTCGATGTCGTCCCCCACGACAGTCGCAAACTGCAGCACCGCGCGTTCACCACCTCCACCGCAGACGGCGACCCCCTGGCGACCGTCGAGGTGTGGGTCGATCGTCAGACCGGCCGACTCGTGATCGAGGTAGATGGCCACCACCGGGACGGCGTCGTGATCGACGTCGACTACAACGGCGAAACCGCAGCGGTGCTCGAGAACGGCGTCAACACATGGTGACCGCGCCGAACGTCTTGAATTTCAGCCCTTACGACGATGACCAGCTCACCGGGCTCGAACGCGACTCGCAGGGTCGCGTCCAGCTGGCGGTGTCGTTCGACGATGTCGCTCGGTACGACACGATCGAACGGAAGAGTGCCGAAAGCGCGGTGATGACCGATGTCAACACGGGACGCACCTGGCGCATCCGCAGGGCGTCGTGCGGACTCAGGTGTTACTGCAGTGCCGCAATCGTCGGGGAGGTCGATCACCCCGGGGCTGTAAACCGTGACGGAAAGCGTCGACTGCAGAACTGACTCTGGTCGACTCGTGGTGATCGATCGACCTGCGGCAGGGGTGTTTTCGGGACAAGAGACATCAGCGGAGCTGCTGTCGGAAGCCACATCGAAGAAATCAGATCACTCCGAACGAAGGAAACATCATGCCTATCTGCCCCAACGGTTGTGTCGACGGCTCCGACGTTTCCTTCGAGCTGGAAACCGGTTTCGACCAGAACCACAAGCCTGCCTGCATCTGCCCCGCATGCGGATACCGCGACCTGCTGGTCGATCTCTGCGCTGCGTGAGTCTCCCTGCTCGCCGCCCACACCCCGAAACCTCCCCGCGAGGTTCGGGGTGTCGCTTTCTCGAACCTGATCCGACCCGCCGGCCGAGCTCCCGGAAGGCGGCAGCAGAGCTGCCATCGAGAACGCCCACGAGCAACACCGATCACTGCGATAGCAAAGGTGGACATTATGGCCAAGCGAAAGACAGTCGGCGGAAGCGAGTTTGACGCATTTGCGGGCAATCGTCGCGCACACAACTGGCGCGCCGGCGAACTCAAGAACCTGAAGACCGGTGCCAACCGGCGTGATCGACGACGAGCACGCCAGGAGATTCGTCTCGAACAGGCGGCGTGAGCGCATAGACAATCCCGGCTCCCAATCGGAAGGCACCATGAACATCTACAAACACAAGTTGACCGACACCGAGATAGCGTGCGGCGTCACCCTCGAGCAGGTCGCTCGGGAATTGCCCCGAGTACTGCTGCGCGACGATCGCGTGCACGTCGACGGGACCGTGCCACCTGCTCTGGGTAGTTCAGTTGCCCGAGCGGCGTTCGGATCCGAGGAGTTCAGGTTCGTTGGGCTCGGCGCGCAGACAGGCTTTCTGATCTACGAACGCAAGTAGAGCTCACCGCTGGCCCCGATTCCTCCCGCAGGGAGTCGGGGCCTTCTAATTTCGCAACAACTCGTTTCTGCAGCGGGGCCTCTTTCCTGCTGTGGCTGGTCGGCGGGATGGTCACTTCGACCGACCAGCATCGATACTGCTGACCTCGTAGGCTCGCAGTCACCGATCTCTCCCCGATCCCGGGGACCCCCCACGTCCACAACCTTCGAAGGACACCTCTGATGGCTCAGCCCAAATTCAACGTCGAAGTCGCCTTCATCAACGAGCACGGCGACCCCGGTCTAGTCCTTTTCCGCGGCGCGTTCTACACCTCTCGCTCCGCCGGGCAGTTCGCACTCACGCAAGCGGCTGCATTGTCGGATACACGCGAAGTCGACACCGTCTCCGTCGTCATCGACGCCGTGTCCGAAGGCAGCTCACACCGTGATGTCGACTTCATCGGCACTTCTGGCGAACTCGCGGCCGCGCTGACGGCGCTACCTGCATACAAGAACGGTGTGCTGGGCACCGTCATCTCCGCACCCCAAGACGTCACCGCCGCAGTAGCCGCCATCGTCGAAGCGTCACCGCCGCTACCCGATTCGGCGATCGACGGTCCTACCGCTGTCGAGGTTCTCGATGTAGAGGTGTACTCCACCCGGCCCGGCCCGATCCCCAACTCGCACACCGAGGTCGGCGCATACGCCCCCGAGGATGCACACCGCATTGCCGAGCAGCTCGCGGCCGATCTCCGCGGAACGATCGAGCCGATGCGGAACGCAACGGTGCTGCGTGTGACCCATGCAGCGGACATCTCCGACACCGACCGCATGGCCGCCGAGCGGTCCGTTCAGGTGCGAAACCTGCGTGCGAACATCTCGGTCCTCGACCCGGTCGCGGACGCCGAACACATCACTGCGCTCGCCGCCGACCTGGAGGAGCTACAGGCGCGTATGGCGGACTCAGTACGGAGCAGCTGAAGCCATCTGACCGACCGCTGCCGAAACCAGTTCGGCAACATGTCTCGACCCTTGACGGGCGGAGACATGTTGCCGGTTGTGCACGATCTGTGCGATGCGCCCGCCGAACCGGCGGGCGCATCGCATTTCAAATGTCAGCCCAGGAGGCTGAGCCAGAACCACAGCTGCGTGAAGATCCAGGGCATGGGTGAATTCCTCTCTATCAGTTCAACTTTGAGTGAATGGTTAATGTCCCGGCGGGATCGCGCAGTTCGGCACATGATGAGTGAAGCGTCACTGTGCGATCCTCGCGCCGGTCCATCGTCGAGTTGCAGGAAGTAGGGGGTCCTGCAACTCACGACCGGGGTCACTGGGTGACACCAGTCGAGATTGGGGAATCAGGCCACATCACCGATCTCATGCATCGGTGTGTCGCTGAACTCGATATGGCGCTGAATTTCGTTGGTGGATTCGCGGAACGTCGTGTCCGCGTCGGTCCATTCACCGAGGAGCTCGCCGGTCGCCTCGCACCGAAGCTGGTGCACATCGTGCGTGCCCTCACGCAACGAACAGACAGCAAAACCAGGGACCGAAATGTTCACCGCCTGGCACAACAGGGGTTTACGGTCAGAATCGCGATGTAACACTGTGCCTGGATAAGAAGATGTCATGGTCGTCCTCCGAACCGAGTGCAGTTCGTCTTGCGGCATGAGCGGGTTGCAGCCCGTCTTCGCCTAGATCGGTAATTGGTCGTTGGATCGCGAAAGAGCGACCTCAGTGCCGTCGAAGACCTCAAATCGAACGGTGGCACTGAGGGTGTGCTTGCACTTGACATTGCACATGGCGTTCCTGGACGACTGTGTCCGGTGAAACCGCTCACCATCAGAATAGACATAGAGTTGCCATAGTTTCAACCGGCCGGACCTGCGCTTGGGCAGCATTCTTAGTGGCATATCACATAGAAAGATGCAGAAATCATCAACGAACACGACCGGATTGTCGGACTTGTAGGTCCGGTCGACTCTCTTTCCTACGGTCACAACTAAGGTGACCTGCGTGACTAGACCGGATATGGCCCGCTTCGGGGCCATCGTCAACAAGCGACGGCGCGAACTGGGCCTCTCGCTCGATGACGTAGCAGCACGTGGTGGCCCGAGCCAGGTGACGGTCAGCAACATCGAGCAGGGGACGACGAACCGACCCCACTTCGCGACGTTCACGAAGCTCGACGAAGTTCTCAAATGGAAGTCGGGGTCCGCCGCGCGCGCCTTCGACGGCCAAGAGCCTGAGCCTGTCGATCAGATCCGCAACAACCATCGTCGGCCTCAGTCGCGCGGGCCGAACCCTGACTCTGTCACTGTGTCGATGCGTACCGTTGGCGATCTGCTGACTGCAGCGCAGAGGATCGAAAGAATTGCGAGCTCGGAGGCCGCCTCGCCTGAGCTCAAAGAGGCCTCGGCCGAGCTGGATCTGCATGTGGACCGGGTCATGCGAGCGTGGATCATCGTTCAGGTCGAAACTCGGCTGTGCGGCGGTGACGACCTGCATAACGATTTGATGATCGATATGTTCTTGAAGGATTACTTGAGTCGCGCGTCGGCACCGACTACCGCCGAGGACGAGACCGAACTAGGTTACCTGCAATGGCTGCTAGGCAAGGCCGATGATTTGTCGCCGGACCGAGAGCACACCTACGAAGAGCGCTGGAACGCGACGAAAGCGGAGTACTGATGGACTACCTCAAGATCAGTTTGGCCCACAAGGTGAACCGACTCTTCGATTTCTACCATCGCAGAGGCGAGCCTCAGGTCGGTGTGCAGTCGGTGGCAGTGGTCCTCGGACAAAAGCTCGACCGACAGGTCGACCCTGACTACCTCACGGCGTTGCGTGAGGGCTCGATCGCGCAAAGCGAGGCGGACCAACAGATTCTGGATGCCTTGTGCGAGTTCTTCGGTGTGGACAAGAAGTACCTGACCGAGATCGCTGGTCGTGACATCGACATCGACCAGCGGCTGCGGCTGTGGATCATCGTGCGCGATAAGGGCCTCGACTACTTCGCTGCTCGTGCAAACGGACTCACGAGAGCCGAGTTCGAGGCCCTTATCGCCGAACTTCAGGCGCTGCCGGCCGCGTAAGCGTGCTCGTGACGCTTGAACCGCATCCGTAGTCCGCGAGGACGCAGAGTCAGATTCTCCTCGACGTCGAGCGAGCTGGAATCGCTCTCGAAGTCGAGCGCCTGCACGAGTGTGGCTGTCACGAGGACTGCCTCGTGCAGGGCGAACGCACGACCGATGCAGGCCCGCGGCCCCGTTCCGAATGGCTTGTACTGGTTGGCGTCGGGTGCCCGACCCATGAAGCGTTCGGGATCGAATTCATTTGCAGTCTCTCCCCACACGGTCGGATCGCGGTGCACGCCCAGCAGCAATGTGAACACCCACTCCCCCTTCTTGATCGCGTAACCGCCCAGAGTCGTGTCGGCTCGGGCTGCTCGGAAGAATCCTGGCGCGGTCGGCCACAGCCTCAGGGCTTCGGAGACCACGGCGCGCGTGTATCGCAGCTTGCTCACGTCGCCGTAGGCGATCGGACGGCCCTCCGAGACTGCAGAGACTTCTTCGCGTATCCGTCGAGAGATCTCCGGATCCTGAGCGATGTAATGCGCCGCGAACGCGAGAACATTTCCGGTTGTCTCGTGACCGGCGACCAGAAATGTGATGACTTGATCAGCAATGAGCGTGCTGTCCATCGGTGCCCCGTCGCTGTGCAACATGAGGTCGAGAAGATCGGGCTTCCTCTCGCCGGACCGTTGCCGGTCCTCGACCACCTCACGAACGGTTGCGCGCAGGAACTCCCGGTCGGCCGCCGCTTGCTTCGCGCGGGCCCGGCCGGTCAAGGCTCCGATCACTGGAATTGCCGACTGCTGGGTATAGGCCAGGGTTCGGGTGAGTGCTTCGGCGAATGGATGGCGATCGGTCCGGGTGAACGGCTCGAAGGAGTACCCGAACCCGCACTGTCCGATGACCTCGAGCGCAACGTTCCCCATGAAAGCAGCAACGTCGTCAATCTCCGACCTCTCGGCCAACGTCGACGAAGCCTCGTCGGCCACGGACTGCATAGCCGCGTGATACCGAACCATTGCCTCTTTGGTGAAACCAGGCATGAGGGTTTCGTGCCCAACTGCCCACTCCGGCGAATCGTTGGCCGTTGTGAACAACCCTTCCCCGCCCAGGACCTTCAATCGCTGGATTGGGCGACCCGCGAACCGCTCCCATCGGGTTTCGTCGGCGACCTCGCGCATCAACCCAGCCGAGCCGACAAACGTCAGCTTGGCCCCACCGATGAAACTACGGCGGTACAGCGGCCCGAGCCGACCCATCTGCTCCAGAGTCCGCTGATTAGGTCGCTCGGAGTCCATTCCGAGGATGTCTCCCAAGATGGGTACCCGGCGCGGCGGGTGCGGCATCTTCTTCGACGGACGAGCAGTGACGGCAGTGCTGCTTTCGGTCATGGTCTTATCCCAATCTGGTTGTTCGTTTTGTTCGTTCCATGCCGCGGCGACGGCGAGCAATCTCGGTCTTTCGTTCAGCCAGGACGGCGCGGACGGCCTGGCGTGAAGAGGGCGCTGGTTGGTCTGGTACCGCTGAACCGCAATACGGATGTCGCGAGCGTGTTCCTGCGGTGAGTCGCCCTGTTCACGAGGAAAGTGCGGCAAGAGAGCATGGACGGCGTCCTCGATGTCGATGAGCATGCGGTATTCGGTGAACGAGGAATCAACCGGAATGTCGTGTGAGGCCGGCACGCCGACCTCGGTGACCGCCTCACTGAGGTTTGTCCACATCGGTTCCAGGATTCGAGCGTGGCAGGCCGCGGAGTCACGGCCCAGACGTACGCGAATCGATGAGACGATCGACGGGATCCCCACGCAGGCCAGTACCGCTACGACGGGAAGAAAGAACAGGTCGTTCGAGTGCGTGCGGGCTTCGGTGAACGCGTTCTGTACACCTTCTGCCAGCATCAGGCCGGACACCATCCGTGTGCTGTGGTCGAGGAAACTACCGACGATGCACAACAGCACCACGAGGCCGAACATCGTCCTGTTCCAGGACACATGCTGTCGTACATGAGCCCACGCCGTCTGTCCGGCGGCAAGCGCCGCCAGAGGCGTGGGGAGGCTATAGATGACCATGTAGGTTCCGGTCCGCCAGGAAAGCAACTCTTCGACAGCCAGACCGCTCGAGGTTGCCGGCCAGGCAACGATGTAGAGCGCGGTTCCGCAGGCCAAGACGCCAGCGGACAGCAACGGAACTACTTTGCGCCAGTTCATGGTCTGACCCTGCTTCCACAGAATGCCGACCACCAGTGCGCATGCTGCGGAGCCGATGGCAGAGGTGTGCGTCAACACCCTGATCGTTCCGAGCGAGAGCCCCAGCTCTCCAAGAGCGGTCTGTACGGATGCCTGACGTAGCAGGGCGCAGATCAGCAACAGCCCGACCAAGGCGTGGGCGGCTGTGTCGACCGGGCGTTTGTCTACCAGAACGAATTGCCGAATCAGTACGACAGCCGCAATCCAGATGATCAGCGCCCAGCTCAACACCACCGGGAGGCTGGTGGTCGCCTCCCGGCTCAGAAGTTCACTCGGCGTCATCTATGCGGGAACTCGATCAGTGACGCGCTTCTGTGCAAGCGGCCGTCCATGTCGTCGGTGATACCGCCGCGGCTCAAGACTGCGAGATGGGTACCCACGAGCTCGGCCTCCGCTTCGGTAGCAGTTCCGAAGGTTCCACGGTGGAGGATTTCGCGCACCTTCGCCGGGTCGATCCCATCGGTGAGTGCAGACGCGGGGACGTCATAGACGTCGCTCCCGCGGTGGTCGCAGAGAATGTGTGCGATCTCGTGGAAAATCTGCTGACGTTGATGCCGCTGGGAGTGCTCCGGGCTGTACATGATGGTCAGACGATCGTCCATCACGTACAGGGTTCCGCACTTGAGGATCTGCGACGCTGCCGACGTACGTTGGCTGAGGGCGACTTCTTTGCCCTTGAAGTCGGACAGCCACAGGATGAACTCGTCGACCGTCCAGGGTGGAGTCAACGGTATCGAATCCATGATGGTTGCCAACGATGTTCGCTTCGCTACCCGACGTCGCAGATGCATGACACCTTCCCGGTTACCCGTCAGTAAGACCCCCGCGTCTAGTGACCTCGACAACCTACCGGTGAATCGCCGCGCTGACGAGGAGCCGCATCACATTGCAGAGTCAGCTTCGAATGATTTGATACGTTTCTTCGTGTTAACTGTGCTTATTCTATGCCGCACAGCGTGTCGCGCACTGTTCGGGGTGATTCTGAGTCACCATGAGCACCGACCGCATGCACTGCGGTTGACAGTTGAGCTCGCCAGGAAAGGAATCGTGATGGCTCCACAAAGCAAGGGTTCACGTCGAGCACCCACCATCCGGTTGCCCGAGGAGGTCATTGAGAAGCTGCAGCAAGGCCGCATGGAAGCCGGCACCTCGTCTTTCAGCCAGTACGTCTCCGACGTCCTGGCTATTCATGTCGGTCGGCCTGACCTCGCGCGCGAGCTCAACAATCCACAGGAGGTCTTGCCTCTGACTGCATAGGCGTGAACGCCTGGTCGTGACGGAACCCGACCACGGTTGTAACTCACGCAGGGTCTACCCCAGCCATCGAAAAACCCCCGCTCTTGTAGCGAAGAACGAGGGCTTTCGAGGTTGGTGAGAAACGAGGTACCAACTCGATTCTCGATTCTGCGGTTTCCCAATGAAAGGGACTGTCGTGCCAGACAGGTCTCAGGGTACATCCTGCCCTGATGAAGGTTCAAGATTTGATGCTCGTGTCGCGTCGTCGATGTCGACACCCGACCTCGTATGGAGACGTCTGTCACCATTCGTGCGGGCGCGCCGCTCCATGCGGCTGTGGAATCCCGACACCGGGCTGTTCAACGACGAAGCGCAGAACTGGACGAAGCGTCTGCCGCGCGTGCCGGCTGCAGTGCCGATATACGCGCGCGGCCGTACGACCCTGCTAGCGCTCGATTTCGACGCCAAGCACCACACGCCCGAGCAAGTCGACGCTGACGTCGAGCGCGCACTCGAGTGGCTTCACGAGTGCGGCGCACGCACCGTGACCGATCGTTCGACAAGCGGCGGCCGCCACGTCCTGGTTCCCTTGGCGACCGACAGTCCTATGCGCGTCGACGACGTCAGAGTTCTGATGAAGCTCCTCGCTGCACGCCTGATCACCCTCGACTGCGACCCCATGCTCAATGCAGCTCAGGGCTGCATCACTCCCCCTGGCTCACCAACCCGAGAAGGCGGCTACCGCCGTCTCGATGGCGCTCTGGACGTCGCGATCGACACGTTCGTTACTCGATCCGACCGTGGTGCTGCTGCACGCCTGATGGCGCTGCTCGGCGGCATGTCTCCGACTCGGCACCGCACACCGGTGGCCGCGGTGGCCGCGTCTCTCACACAGGACGAGCGCCTTGTCGGCGTCGGTCGGCATCGACGCTTGGATCCTCGTTTTCACCGCAGCTCACCCGTCCCCGAGGCCGTCGTGACGTACGCGGCTACCGGGAAATTGACCAAACCCCTCAAAGCTCTGTGGGAATCGCCCTCGGAAGCACGTCAGTCCGTTATCAGCCATGCAGTCCTACGGGGTTGCAGCGTCGCTGACATCGAGACGGCCATTGCCACCAAAGAGTGGGTAGGGATTCGCCACTCGTACCTCAACAAGTACGGCAGGCATGCCACGACGGCCTTGCAACGTGATGTCGCCAACGCCCTGACGTGGGCAGCTGGGATTGCCCACCAATTCCGCGAACCACGGCACAAGAACAAGCACACAGGGGGCAATAACTCCTACCTGAAAGACCGTGTTCGTCGCGACTGGCTGGCACACGCTCAGCTGTGGATCGATCGAGAATTCGTTGGTACCCGACATCGCCCTGTCCTACTCGCCGTAGTCCAGGCCCTGGCCTACAGCTCGGCCTTGGCGGGAGAACTCGTCGAGGGTGTGCCCGTGGTGGCCGTCGGAGGACGCAGTTTGTCCCACGCTGCAGGCCTGATGTCAGAAGACTCCGTGTGGACTGCTCTGCGCGTTCTCAGGGACACTCCCGGATCCCCAGTGTTGCTCGTGGCCCGCGGGGCCGGGCGCGACGCCGACCGGTACGCCTTGACCACTCCCGCGATCGACAAACCGAACAGAGTGCGCATCGAGCGAGCCCGCGTCGAACCTGTGCATCCAGCGTGGAGTGTTCTCGGACTGCGCGGCCGCACCGCTTACGAACTTGTCTCCGCCGGGCATGCCACGAACATCGAGGACGTTCTCGCAGGTGCGCGGCTGCGACCCTCCAACGGATACGACATCATCGCCGACCTGACGATCGCTGGACTGATCGAGCGACACGGATCGACCTTGCGGGTAGGAACCCGCTCTCTCGACGACGTAGCGGCCTCACACGGGCTCGAAATCGTGGCTGCCGACCGTATCGTGCGACATCGTGCAGAACGGTTGCTGTGGCAACTCTGGCTCGACAACAGGTTTGCAACGCCGGCAGCTCCCGACATGGACGCCCCCGAGTACCCGACCCTGGTGCCCTCCGGGCCGGGTGAGCGAGATTCCGAACAACTGTGGGCTGCTCTGATGGCGACAGGCCCACCGCCTACGGATCCGATGCTGGACGCCCTCGACCTACTCGCGCATGAGTTGGGCGCTGTGATCGTCCGAGAACCACAGCGATAGGGGTGGGCGCTGGCGATCATTCATGGTGGCGCGAGATCGATCTCGGCCGTCATGGTCGACCCGAGGTGCACGTCAGGCCCGGAGCTCGCATTGAGGTCCGGGCCTGACGTCGAGATCGGGTTACTTTGCGGCTGCTGCTTTGCGTGAGGTCTTCGTGACGGACGGCGGCGTGGTTGCCTCCGCAAGCGAGGCCGCGCGGTTGCGTGCCGCGATGATGAGGCCTTCACGGTTGAGGCCTCGCGAATATGTCGAATCGAGGTAGAGCACCGGCGCGGCGTCTTCACCGTTCATCTCGACCACTTTCTCGAGCAGTGCCTTGTGCAGGAATTCGCGCAGTGGACCTGATCCCCCGCCGTAGACGTAGATCGCCTGCGTTGCTGCACCGACCAGATCGAGGACTCGCGAGAGCTCCATGGCCACTTCGCGGACGAAGAACTCCGAGGCCACCTCGGTCTCTTCCACGACACGGCCGTGGAACTTGGCTTTGAGTGGGTTGACGTCGAGCTGGAGGAAGTCCGCCAACTGCTTGCGGCCGGCGAAACCGTGCGCATCGCCCTTCTCCGTCATCGACTCGATGGCATTTTCGAGCACCGTTCCGTAACCCGAGGTGAGAGTGCGCGATGCGTCTGCATTGAAGCGGCCGCCGGTGAATACAGGGAAGTTCACGGTCCCCTCCCCCACATCGACTCCAATGGTGTCCGTCGCGGCCAGCAGGTGCTTCGCCTCCACACCCTCGAGCACTACGCCATGGCTGCGCACGTCGGAGAGCAGTCGTTCCATCAGTGGCTCACCGAAGAAGTTGATCGCGTACTGCGCACTCGCCCCCTCCGGTACAACCAGCACGTTGTCGAAGACGATGCTGACGGTGATCGGCGTGACGAAGTTGTTGATTCGAACCTGGTGTACGAGGGGTTCGGCGGCGGTGCCGACGAAGCCTGCGGAGTAGCTACCGCGATGCGACTCGTACTCGCTGATGGGTAGCGCGAGAGCAAGTACTGCGCGAACAGTGAGTGAGGTGACTGAGCTGTCGGCGTTGTTGGGGCTCGGAAGCATGCCGGAGACGGCGACGTAGTCACGAAGCGCCTTCGCAGCGAGAATGCCCAAAACCAGTACCTTCGACAGTGGCTGTTCGGCCTTGGACTTGTGACCGACCAGGTCGAACGCGTCCACGCTCGATGCCTTGGTCGCGAGGGCGCGACGGCCGATGACGCGCCGATAAGTGTCCGGCACCAGATTGGAGCTGAACACCATGTCAGCGTTGTCGAACCACTCCTGGCCGCCAGCCAACACCTGCGGAGCGTCGGCGTCCGGGGTCTGGAGGAGGTTCGGGCGGATCAGAGTCGCCGCGACGCTGGGCATGTCGATGATGTCGACCGCCACGTCCGACTCTTTCGCGGCGGTGTCGCTGCCGCGATCTTCGATGACGCCCTTGACGTATCCGTTGCCGATGTCGAGACCTGCGGTGTACTCGAAGAGTCCGGCCTGAGGGTCACTGCTCATGATGTAATCCCGTTTCTTGTGTCAGTCGTAAGTGGTCTTGGTGCGAAACCCGTTGCGGCGGTGTTCATCTAGCTGTTCCTCTTGCGAAACAAGTCTTCGAAATCGTCGCTCGGTGACGCGGATGTCGGAGGGGTGGGCGGAGACGAGGCTGGGCGAGTCGGTGGCGGTGTCGGTTTCGCCGGGACACGGGGCTCGGGTACCTCGGGCTGCTTCGGCGCGGTCACAAGCTGCGCGGCGGTCGCCTGGGTCGCCGAAACGCGCTCCTTGAGTGAGCTGGTAGTCAGAGCACCCATGGTCTGTTCCATGACATTGGTCGCACCGAACTCGTTGACCCACATTCGGATCAACATGACGATCGCCTGTGACTGAAAACGCGCTCCCTGTGCGGCCATGAAGGCGTCGACGATCGCATCGTCGGCAGGTAACTGCAGACGCAATGGATGCTTCTTGGGCGACAACGACTCGTTGTCACTGGTTTTCGAACTCATCTCGATTTCGGCCTCTCCGTGCCCCGTCACGCCATACGAACTTCAGTGTGAGGACACCCGACTGGCGAACCGCCACAGCCAGTCCGTCCTGTGTCCGCTGTATATCCGTTCTATGTCAGAACTATGGCAACTATATATGCCAGGAGGTGAAATGTCTCTCTTGGCGGCAATGCGCGGACCCTGTGCGGATATATAGCGGATGTGGCGCGGCGTCTTTGCGGCGGGAGTGCGGCGGGAGTGCGGCGGGAGTGCGGCGGGAGTGCGGCGCGTCGGCCGAAGCGATGGAGTGACCGAGGCGTTCCTATATCGGAGAGGCCCCGGGCCTCACTCCCGCCGCGACCGAGATGTCAGTTGGAGCTGGACTCGAGGAACCGTTCCAGCGCCACCCTGCACAGCTGTGATCGGGACTCGGCTTCGACCTTCTCTGCAAGCTGATCGATCACCTCGAGGTTGTCCCGCCGCATCCGAAAGGACCTCGTCGACCTCGGACCGGCGGCACTGCGGTGCGTGCGCACGAACAGCCCATCGGATTCGGCCTTGTTGTTGGCCTGAGCAATGAGCGCAGGCAGCTCATCGTGCGACGCCACGATCGCGTCCATAACGAGATCGGGGTACGAGACCGAGTTCTTCTTCGCGAAGGTCGTCGTCGCCTCTGCCAGTGCGGTTGGCAGGGACAAGGTCACAGGTGCGGTTTCGGCGCGCTCTGTCGTGTCAGCCGGGGCCACCGTTCGGACTTTCTTCGTCGCGGCGGGTGCTGTGCGTACCCGCTGCGCAGTGGGGGCCTCTGCTGCAGGTGAAGGCACAGCTCGCGCCGGCCGCGGTGGAGGTGGGGGGATCGAGACCGTGCGCTTCGCGAGACCGTCGACCGGAGGGAAACCTGGACGTTCACTCATGCCAGCACCTCAGCAGCTTGCTCGGCGGTCTGAATTCGCTCCAGAACCTCCTGGCAGAGCATGAGGTAGTCCTCGGCCAGCGCCGAGGCGCTACCCGGTATCCGGTCGGGCTTACGGCCCTCTCGCAGCGCCTTCCAGAACGGCTCTGCGGACTCGGCCTTTTCCGCAAGCTCGTGCACCAGCACTCCCCTTTCGCGTGCGTTGACGGCCGAACTCTCTCCGTGTCTGATGATCGACTCCAAGAGGGGGGCCGCACCGTTGAGCGCCGACTCGATGTCGGCAGATGCGTTGCGTCGAACAACTTTTGCTGAGGTCGAGACATCGAACAACACGGCACCGAGTAGTTCCACTGCTGGATTGACATCACGTGCGGTCTCGATCTGATGAGCGAGTACGCGCAGGCCTTCGATGCTTGCGCGGTCTGCGCGGGTGGGCACCACGATCCATCGTGTTGCGCACAAGGCGAGCTGCAGCAGATTCGGCCTAGTAGGTGGAGTGTCCAGCACTATCAGGTCGTAATCGGGGGCTATGGGTGCCAACGCCTCGGCAAGCATGGATCGAAACGGCCGCGATCGTTGCGCGCGGCCAGTGATGATGGACTCGAGATCGTCCAACGCGTCGCCGCCGCTGATGACGTCGAGGCCGGGGCGAATGTCGGCTACGACAGGTGTGAGCGCGGAGCCGGTACCCAGCGCGTTGCATAGAAGTTGACCGGAGTCGCCTCGTCCGTCCCAGTAGTAGCCGAGATCGTGCCCTGCGTTGCCCTGTGGGTCGAGGTCGATCAGCAGGGTTCGCCAGCCGCCCGCCGCTGCGAGGCCCGCGACGTTGACTGCCGTGGAGGTCTTGCCTGCACCCCCCTTGCCGTTGGCGAACGTGACTACCCGGGTCAATGCGTCTGCTACTGCTTCACTCACTACAGGGTCTCCTCTCGTCATTACTTGGTCGCGCACTGCATGCAGTACGAGCAGGCGCACTGTGTTCCTCAGTGCATGCGTTGATTGGCGGCGTGCGTTGTGTGTTAGTGAATGTTACGACGCCAACTGTAGTGCGTGCCGCATTGCAGTTGCTACGGCGCGTATTGGTGGTCGTCGTGCCGCATCTCGTACGTGGTGCAGTGCTATATGCGGCAATGGCACTGGCACAACAAATAGCAGTGTATGACGTGACGTCAACCGTAACGGAACGGGCAATGTTGGCACTACGTGTTGTACTACATCACACGGTGATCTTACTTCTACTGTATGCACTACTGCATGCATTACTCGATGCACTACAGGCGGTGTTACAGCAGACCACACGCACAAAATTAACTGTTGCGCTAGTGCACACACTGCATGATGCGGCACACCATGCCGTACTGCACGCCGTACCTGCCGTTTGACTTTCGGCGTCACTACCAAATCTAAAGTATGTAGTGACGTTTTTAGCAATGTTACCGCAGGTCAGAGCTTTGCGACACACAAACGGGTTACCAACGATTCTGCTCGCCACCCACAATCGAGGCAACCTCGCACCGCTCGACATAGTGAGATTCGCTGGCGTAGCCACCGCCGGACTGCGGTTGAAGCATCCATCCCACAGACCGGAGACAGCCCCGTGACGACCTCGAAATTCATGAATCTGAACGCTGCCGAACCTACTCCGAAGGTCGTCATGAGCTTCGGACTTGGCACCGATAGCACCGCCGTTCTTCTGCGCTGGCTCGAAGATCCATCCTCTCGGGACTTCGATCTGTCGGATCTCGCCGTCATCACGGCGATGACCGGCAACGAGTGGGAGAGCACTCGAACCGCAGTCGAGACCTTGATTCTGCCGCGAATGGCAACCGCTGGCGTCCGCTTCATCCAGGCCGCGCGCTCGCGTCGGCACGTCACCAAGGCCGGTGCCGGCGTCGTCATCCTCGACGACTCCCGCGCTCCAACCACGCTGCATCTCGACGGCTCGTACACACTCTGGGACGAGATGACCGAAGCGGGCACGATTCCGCAAAGCGGCGGCGCACGAATGTGCTCCGTACACGCGAAGGGAGACGTTCTGGATCCGGTGATCGCTGCGATCACCCGCGGACAGCTATACCGGCACGTCATTGGCTTCGAGGCCGGCGAGGCACGACGCGCACTCAAGGACCAGAACTACAACACAGCGCTGCGAACGGGGGAGTACCCACTGATCGAGTGGGGCTGGTTCCGCAACGACGCCATCGAGTACACAACTTCCGTCATCGGGACGAGCGTTGGAAAGTCCGCATGCACGTTCTGTCCCTTCAGTTTTGGCAGCAAAGCGGGCCGCGCGCACATGTTGGAGCGGTACTCCACCGAACCGGTGACGGCCGCCCACGCCTTGCTCATGGAGCACCTCGCCCTCACACTCAACCCCAAGCAGGGCCTGATCGGCGGTAAGCGGCTGATCGACCTCGTCCGGAGCGAGAACACGGTTCATGTCCTGGAGGCGTTCGACGAGCTCCTGAGGGAGCAGACGCACGCCATCTACGACGTACGCCGCATCATCTCGGCACGGAAGGGCGACAGCTTGGTCTCCGGCAATGTCGAGCGTTCGCTTCGAGTTCGCAGCAGGGGAACCCGCGACGTGCTCCAAGCGCATCTCGATCATCTCGCAGCGGACGGTGCTGCGAAGGGGCTCACCACAACCGTCGTCGGTGAGGACGGAATCATGCGTCTCTACCAACGCCAACGCGGCTCCGTGTTCCCCACACTCGAGCGGTTTTTCGTTGTCGCACCAGCGTTGGCTCCCAACAAAGAAAGAGCACGTTTCGACGAACGCTGGGCCGAACTCGGCACGGCGGCAACAGTACTGAAGCGCAACACATCGAGAGGACTGCATCTCAATGACCATCAACAGAGACATGCCAGCTGAACTGGTCGAGCTTATGACGGCCGCTCTGGCTGGTGGAAACATCGACGACGTCAGCCTCGTATTCGAGGGTATGGGCTACGACTTCTATGCCCCGATCGGCTGGTTTCTGTACATGACCAAGGTCGCACCGGAACTGAAGTTCGCCACCACACCGCCGAATGCGATCGACGACGACCCTTCGATCCTTCTCGTCTGCGCCCAGGTGAACAGTCCTGAACCGACCGCCTATCTCGGGACCGATCCGCTCGGCGGTGAACCGCGGTACTGGAACGCCGAAGAGATCGCAGCCTGGATCGAAGCACCACGCGACGTTCAATCCGCCGGTTCTCAAATCGCCATCCCGAGCGACCACGTCGAGATGGCGATCGCAGCAGCGAAGCTCGGGTGGAGCGTGACGCAACAGATCAACAGGTACGGCTTCCATAGTGCTTCAGGACAGGCGCTTCCAGACATCCCTGCAGCGGTCAGCTACCGATTCACCGCCCACAACTACGCATACGCCGACATGGCCGAGAAACGTCACTGTGACACCAGTGATGACCTGTCGTTGAGCTTCGCACTGGGGACCAGCGATCGGGGCTCGCCTTGGAACTACGGTCTGCGGGGTGCTGAGAAAACTGACCCCATGCACATCGTTGCCGCGGTAGGGCAGACGCCTCCGTGGCATGCCCCGGTCGCCTACTTCGACAACGCCGCCGGGGAGTGGGTGCTGTGACGTGGTGAGTGCACGACAGTGATCCGAGAGCGGAGCTCCGGCGGCCGAAGCAACAGACACGCCCCACCCAACATCTCCCATGAACGGAGCCTCCGATGTCGACTACTCCAAGCTCGACCAAGTACCTCACCCGAAAGATCTCGACCTACGTCGACGACAGAGCCTCGATCGAAGTGAGACTGATCTGTGTTGTCGGCCGGCCGATCATTGCGCTCGATCTGGCCGCAGATCAGGAATTGCTCGCGTCCTACACTCTGGACACTTCCGACGAAAACGCAGTCGGCGGTTCGGAGTACCGCGGCCAGAGCATGGTTCTGGACGAGCATCGCTTGACCGATCTGAAGCGGGACGCGTTCCTTGCGTTGTTCGACGAACTCTTGGTTCTCCATCAAATCCATCCGAGCATGGAGGACTTCACAGTCGCCGCCGCGAGAAAGCTGCTCGTCGTCGCCAGAGCCGAGCTGGTGAAGGCGCGGTGACCAACACCGAGTACGGCATCCACGAGGGCGACAACCTGGTGTCGGATGCCTACGGATCCCGGTTCGCCGCCGAGTACGAACTTGATCACCGGACTGCGCCCGGCGGCGTCTGGCACGATCGCAGTCGGTCGTCGTTTACCGTTCGAGCGATCAAGGTTGCACCTGCACTGCGTGGAACGCAGCCCTACACAACTCCCCAGAAAGGCGACACATCATGACCGAATCAGGCGGAGACGGAAGCCTGGGGACCGGCCTCGGCGCAACCCACAACCTCGACCAGGTGACCGAGGCCGGACACAGTCACCACATCCACCACCACGATGACTCCGACGTTACGGATCACCTGACCGTGGACCTGAACACTGGTACGGCAACGTTCTCGGGGATCCGCCGCACTGACGACGTGGTGAACTCCTCGCAGGATCACGACGCACCTAACGGTCGTTGAGCGAGCCAGCCCTGCGATCGACGGAGCCGACTGCGGCAGAGACAGGACAATGACCGGCCTTTCTTGAGGAGACACACCATGCAGAACTCTCGACTCACCACCGGGACCACATCGTCGCCGGCAGCTCCCGAGGTTCTGCGGCGTCGACTCGAACTTCGGCAGTCCAATGCGGCTCGGCCGCACCGCAATCGGCATCGTGACGCTCGCAAGGGTGTGGGGAAGGGTGGCCGATCCGGCGGCCGCCGTGCATCGATCGACCGAGGCTAGGCGCATGACAACGCGTCAGCCACCACCGATTCCCGACCACTCTTGTTTGCGACCTCCTCAAATTAACACTGCTCGTACTGCACACTGTGATGTATGTCGTAATGCACGCAGTAATGCGCCAGAACCCGCACTCGGCCTCGATAGGGCAGGGTCCGGGTTCTTCTTTTAGGCATGGCTCCCGCCGACTGCGGTGAGCATGCAGCGATTGGCGGAGCCAACGGCGGAGCGGCGTCGACTCGACCCGACACCCATCGATGGAGAAGACCGTGAAGATCACCGTGCAACCGACTCTGCCCGGCCGCCGCCGCAACAGCCCCCGCCCGGACACACTCTGTTCTGACCTGGCAAACCTCACCAGTTTGCCCACGGCGTTGTTCGTCGCCGACGAAGCGGCCATCGCCGTCGATGTCGAGGGCGAGAGGCGCGCCCACGTGCGTGCACTGATCGGGGTGGGCCGGGACGACGAGTTCGCCGGAGCAATCCACCTGATCGCGACCGTGCCCGGTATCGGCATGATCGAGCAGTCCCATTTTGTGAAAGTGCTCGGTACGGTCGAGGAGGCCGCAGTGGCATGTGCGATCGCGTTCGCTGTCGGTCTCAGTGAAGCTTTGATCGAAACGGCGATCGCCGCAGAACTGTTGGTTCTCGACCACCGTGGCGAGGTTCTGATCGCCACCAACTGCTGAGACCGCCGATCAAGACCGCACCCTGCCTTCATCGGCGGGGTGCGGTCTTTCCATCTTCAGCGCAATACTGGTCGGAACATCGCGAGAGAGCATCGAGTCCGCAAGCAGCGGACCGCTTGCACCACGAAGGGGCACTGTTATGGCACGTGTGGCGAACACCAGCCAGATCACCAGCGGGCAAGGTGGGGGAGATACGACCGTGTTGAGAGCCGTGCCCGGTGACGATCAAACGCCGTACGGCGTCGACTTGGTGCCCGATCCAGTCGGCGACGATCCCGTCGCCGATGTCATCAGTTTGCATCCGCGAACAGATCCCGAGTCTCTGACACTCTGCGCACTCATGTGGAGCACCGATCCCGCCGCCGATGCGCGCGTCACCGAGGCGCTGGTGCCTGGAGACTTCACGGAACCGGCCTACGCCGAACTGTTCACCCTCATCGCCGCGCTGGTCATAAATGGTCAACCGCACGACCCGGCTTCGGTCGCAGCTGTGATGCACCGATCCGGCGGAGGTGGGCAGAAGGACGCTCCACTGCGCCGCGCGCTTGCGAACGTAGTCACCGCCGACGCACCAGCCGTGTCCGCAGTGCACTACGCAGACATCGTCCTGTCCCAGGCCTACCGCCGGAGTTTCCACGTCGCTGGGCAGCGACTCATGCAGGCAGCCGAGCAAGGGCCCGAGGACGAATTGTTTGACTACATGGTTCAGCTCGGTACTGCTCAGCGTGCAGCGTGGAAGCGACTCAACACCTTTCGAGCAGGAGGGTCTCAGGTGTGAGCGTCGTCGAACGGGTCCGCCGCAACTCTCTGTCGGTAGGTCGGTGCACGATGCGTGATATGCGAATACGCACAGTCGACGGCCCACCGCTCCCGCACGAGATCGCGCGCGACACGGTGCGTGCGATCCTGCTCGCGCACATGACGTGTACCGGCGCCGCGGAGGCGGAGCAACGCGAACACTCCACCTTCGATCCTGCAGCGGATGACGGTCTGCTGCCATGACCGGCCACACCACCCGCGACCTCGCAGCGACCGGTGAAGAAGCCGCGATCGCACAGGCTGCGGAGTTGGTGCGCGAAAAACTCGATCTGCTCCTCGATCGCGTCACCGACACTGTGCTGGGGATACCTGCCCCAGGCACACCCCAGTGGCGCAGTCGCTTTCACAATCCGGACGAGCTCACCCGCGTTCTCCGCAGCGCTCGCCGCGCCGAACTTCGGGCGCTCATCGCCGAGCGTGCCGGCGTGACAGATCCTGCTGCAGTTCCGCACCAGCGACGGGCACACAGCCCTCAGAAACGACGTGCTCGTTCCGATCCAGCTCAACTGTCCATTTTCTGACGCTAGAACGCATGTTCGATTGTTGGTACTATCGACACCGATGGCCGGATCGGCTCCGGCCCGAGAACTTCTCGGCCCCGCAACAGAATCGCATCAGATCAGGGGAGGGCCCGATGGCTGGTATCGACTGGGCTGCCTGCGCCCGAAGCCTGCGTGAGCACGCCGCGGCCGACGCCGCCGCACGCACTGCACACACCGGCCGACCCCACCGGCAAGACCAGAGCGTGCTCAGCGTCGCCAGCTCGTGCGACACAGCAGCGTACAGCCCGGGCCGCCCGAATCCGCGCCTGGAAAAGCTCGTCGCAGACGCTCTCGCTTCTAGGCCAGCTCCGCGCCCGCAGACCGGCAACTTCGACCTGAGTAGCAGCTCAGGGCACCAGCCCAGCTCACCTCGACACTGAGCACCTCCGCTCCCACGATTCCTGGCGTTACGATCATCGACTGTGCAGCCAGGTGACAACGGGGGAGAGATCGTGACGGCAGACTCGGCAGACGGACAGACCTCGTTCGACGAGTGGATGCCCGAGGCGTTCACCGTTCCAATAACCACCAGCTACGCCGGCGTCGACGCCGGCCTCGGTTACCGTGCCCCGGCGGTGCAGCAGGCAGCCGGTGTGACCTACCGCCAGCTCGACTATTGGGCGCGAACGGGACTGATAGAGCCGTCCATCCGCAGCGCAGCCGGTAGCGGATCTCAGCGCCTGTACTCGTTCACCGACGTCGTGACGGTTCGAGTGATCAAACGGCTACTCGACACCGGGGTGAGCCTGCAGAACGTCCGGATCGCGGTCGACCACTTACGCGCTCGCGGTCAGGACGACCTCGCGACACTCACGCTGGTCTGCGACGGAGTGTCCGTCTACGAATGCACGACCGATGAAGAGATCGTCGACCTGTTGCGTGGGGGACAGGGCGTGTTCGGGATCGCTATCGGGCACACCGCGACCGATGTGGCGGCCGTCGTTCGCCACCTCCCCTCCGTAAAGGCCGCTGACACCGTCGCTGACGACGTAACCCGCCGTCACAGCAACGATGCCGCCGAGGACTTCCTTGATGATCTGAGCGTGCGCCGTGCGCGTCGCAGCGCATGATCGCATTCGGCTCCACTGATCACGGCTTTTAGTCCACGGTCTGAGCTCGGCCGGATCATGTAGGCCCCAATGATCCTGAACGTCCCAGAGTCTCTGACTCAGGACCTTCGACGGCATGACCGAATGGGGCGGCTCGACAGCAGCCTTGATCGCGAACAGCTCGTCCAGATCGCTCTCGATCCGATCGAGCTCACTGCGGGACGGCGGAGTCTCCTGCGCGGAACCTGGACCGCCGGCCATGGCCATACCCTCGTCCGGCTGGTCGCGACTGTGCTCGAGGAACTCTATTGCTCTGATGATCTTGTCCATGAATTGCATCACTCATCGTAAGCCGTGATCGGCGACGTCACTGCTGATCACGTGGCTAGTTTCGGTCCGGCTGCTTCTCGTCAGGGATCAGGTCGCAATCCGGGATCCAGTGAACAAGGCTTCGAAGTATTCCTTGTCGACACTGTCTCTGAGCAGCTTGGCTGCTGGCTCTATGACCGTTTCCTCGACGGTGTCGACGTGTTCGACCAGCCAGCCGCTGATGCCGTCAGGCCCGTCGGAGACGGGCCCGAACAGAGTCGTGAGCGCCTCGGGCCTGAACCCCTGAGCGACCAGTTGCTCGGCGGTGACCCAGTCGTCCGCAGGCTCGCCGACCCACACTTGGTGGTTGTATCTCAGATCCGCCTCGGTTGTTCTGCGGAAGCGCTCATCGATGGGGAGATCGATGGCGTCCTCTGGAGTCTTCAGGCTCCAGTGCGTCGCTTCTCCGCGTTCGATCTCGTCTGCAGTGGCATCTCTGAAATAGCCCATATCCCGGGATCGTATTCCTCGCTCTCTCGGCCCGCCCATTGCCATCGAGAGTCGACCCCCTCACATTCCGAATCTCCCTGATACAGAAAGGCAGTCATGCCAGAGCGCACGTTCACCTCGGAAACCTTCTTCGCAGGCCTCTCTCTCTGGGTGGCGCTGTTCGTCTTGTTCGCGATCCCCAGCCTTCTGACCTCCACTGTGGCGAACGGCAAGTCGGCCATCATCCAGGTAACGACAGTCTGCGGCCTGTCGGTAGTGGCCCTGTTCGCAGCCGCGTATGCCGCATTTCTGATGTGGTTCAGTCATTCTGGCCCCGATCGTCCCCGGCCACACTTATCGATGCTCCGAGAACCACTTGCTCTTATCGGGGTCCGATGGTGCGCCGGCACTTCCCGTCGCCGCTGGTGGTGCCTGGCGGCCGCGATCGTCGTTGTTCTCGTCTACACCTTCGTCCGCGCAAGCGGCCCCGTCCTCCGCATGCTGGTGGAGTACTTCCCGACCTCCGAAGCCGGTGCGCAGCAACAAGCCTGGGATGCCCGCGAAGCAATGCACGATCTGCCCTTCCCCGGGCACATCACCGGAGTGACGATGACAGCCAACGTCATCGTCGAAGAGTTGATCTTCAGAACGCCGGTCATCGTGGCGTCGACCATCGCGCTGCGACGACTACGTCGGCCGGGAGTCGTGGTCCCTCGATGGGAGCAAGTGCTTCTCATCACGGCTGTCATCTTCGTATGGGCCGGAATTTCCGTGTACGGCTTCGCATCCGGTCACGAACAGTTCTCGGCACTCAACTTCGCCACGACATTCCTCGACGGGATCGTGTGGGGTGCGCTCGCCATCCGGACCAGATCCTTGCTACCTGGCGTCGTCGGGCACAGCGTCAACAACGTCCTCGCAGGCGGCTGGTGAAGCGTCGAAAACGAAGGGATCGAGACAAATGCGGTTCAAGTTGTTCACCCGGCGGTCGCGGATCGTCGAATGTGGCTGGCGCGGCGAATGTCACGGCCCAGTCACCGTCGGCGTAACCACTGCATGGCCCTGCGGCCACTCAGCGCATCCGACCGCGACACCAACCTGCCCAGCTCACCTACAAGACCTGCTGGGGGACGGCGGGACAGCACCGAACCCCGTTCCCTGTCCAAGATGCAACGTCGTTGGTGCAGCCAAGATCGTGGCGACCGAGGACCTGTGACCGCACCGAATAATTGGCCGATCGGACACGGGAATAGATCGAGGTAGTCCAGTGTCCACCCGAAACAGACCCCTCGTCGATTGACACAGTTGACGCTATGAACCATAATTCGGTTGACTTGGTTGACCGTGAAAGGAGTTCTCATGAGCACACTCGCCGAACAGGAACGCAAGCTGCTCGACCTGCTCACCAGCTCGGTCCACCGGACATTTGCCGACGCCCGCGCAGCCGGTGTCCCCGCCGACGTATTCGCCGATGTCGAATCGATTGCCCGTTCCATGACCTCGGCTTTGCCGACCAGCCACATCTACGACCAGCTCGTCGGTCCGTTCTACGACACCTCGGGCCTGACTCAGTGGTGGGGTGTAAGCCGGCAGGCAGTCGCGAAAGCAGCGTCTACCGGTGCCGTGATCGCCTGCCAGCTCGACGGTGGCGGATGGGTCTATCCCACCTGGCAGTTCAGCGACTCGGGGGCGGCGTATCCAGATGTGCTCACCCTGTGGTCGACGCTGCGTGCTGCGGCAGACGCCTGGACCTGCGCAACCTGGTTGCGCAGTCCTCTTGCAGATCTCGATGACCGCAGCGCAGCACAGTGGGTTGCCGAGGGCCGCCCCGTCGAGCCCGTCCTCGAACTCGCGCGTGCCGACGCTCGTCGGTGGGCGGCGTGAGCGGCCGCGACCACGTCGCACTCGGTCCGCCATCGAGGCCACTGGACGGATTCCCTGCCTGTGAGCTCACCGCGGCGCAGTCACTGCATCGCGGACACAGCATCGGGAACGGGCCGTGGTGGTTCGCGTCCTCAGGCGGCGGGCGCTTCGACCTCACCCCGCCGCGGGGCACCTGCTACCTCGGCTACGACGAGCTCACCGCGATCCGAGAGACCGTCGGCGCTCCACTGGCCGCGACCGGAGTGATCAGCGCGGCCTTCGCCTCGAAACGGCAGCTCTCCGTACTGGCCGTACCGCACGATCACCACCTGGCCGACACCTCCTCAGAAGATGCCGCGAATTACGGCCTGACCAGGGAACTGGTGTCCATGACCCCGTACGCAGTTCCGCACGAATGGGCCTCGACCTTCGATGCCACTTTCGATGGAATCCAGTACCAGACACGGTTCACCACCGGGCCGAACCCGAACGCCGTAGCCCTGTTCGCCGACGCAGGGGAGCAGCCCTGGCCGGTCGACCCGGATCCGGAGCCGCTCACCACAGCGGCCCGCCGCCACGGATTCACCGTGGCGAGCCCACCGCGATCAGTTCGCATCGTGCCAACCCCCGGTGGTGCCACGAAGCCGTCGTGACATCGTGATCCCCGACCTGATCGCCCTCGATCCCCGCCAGCTCTGCTGGCGGGGATCTTTTCGTTGGCGAAGCCAACGTCGAAGGTTCGAGGATCGGCAACCTCGCACGCCGGCCGTGAGGACCTACACAACAAGGAGTACCCGTGAGCTCACAACCCGAGGGCGAAGGCCTGATCCAGGCCACCTTTCGCCTGGCCATGCACAGCAAATCATGCCCCGATCTCAAGCGAGCCGAAGCTCAGGCTCGGTTGAGACTGGCGAGCGCGATCATCGCTCTCGACGACGCACACCTGTCCGACGAACGGCACACGTTCATGGAACAGGCCGCTGTCGAGAACGCTCTCGGTGAGTACGGAAACGCCCTTGCGTCGCTTCTCCGCAAAGAGCACTCCGAGCGCGAGACCGATGACTACCGAGAGGTCCGGCAATCGTGAACTCGTCGAACTCCCTTCCATCGGCGACTCGAGGAGAGGGATCCGTGTCCGACACGCCGGCCCTGATCGCCACCGTACGAACCAACGCCGAACTTGCCGGCAGCGCAACAGACATCAACGACTACGGGATCTACGCCAGCCGCGCGCTCGATGCTGCCGAGAAGCTGGCTCGACACGTCGAAACGCTCCCGCTCGAAGCTTTGCAGGATGGTGACCACGCCGGCGACATCTGGGTCTTGGTTGTCGACGACCGAACCTCCCTCACCACATCCAGTCTCCATACGAGCGAGCAATCGGCCATCGACTGCCTGCTCTTGAACTTCGACCCCGTCGATCGGGACGATCCCGTCCAATCACTTCGGAATGACGGTTACACGGTCCATCTGGACTCCCACCCGGTTCCGCATTCTGCGGCGTTGACCGAGCAGAACGCGAATGTCTGAGCGGGCACGAATCGAATCGGTCGTAGTCCAAGCGCTGCGCGACACGTCGGCGGTTCGGAACTACGACGTCGTAGCAAATATCGTTGTGGGCCGATTGGTGCATCTCGGCTACCGCATCGTCGAACTGCCAACACCGGCCGAACCCGGCGTGTGGCCCGCGCCGCCTGGTTTCCGTAACCCGGTCGAGCTGACCGACATGGAGCGTTACCCGATCCGGCACAGCGGCGAGGTCGTCACGAACGCCGAAGGGGCACGCTCTCTCGCGGCCCGTCTCCTCGCCGCCATAGCGGCCACCGAGGGAAGGTCATTGTGACCGACACGGCGAAGTGAGCCCGTCCCAAGGGCAATAAAAGATGTACCAGCACAACAACGTTCGGCTGTGCAATGCTTGCCTCGCTCAATCGTCAAGGCCACCCGATCGGGTGGCCACATCGCAGGGGGAAACCATGAAGAACAGAACTATCAAGCGAACCATCGCGTCGGTGCTGACCGCGGGGGCGATCATCAGCGGGATTTCGCTGGCATCGGCGACAACTGCTTCCGCCGACACGAGGTACGTCTTCTCGTCGCAGTCGTCGTGCAACTCCAATCGCGACGCTGCGGTAAGACGCGCCGCTGCTACGGCCAAGCCGCGTGGTCAGTTCCAGGGAAGCGGCATGTACGTCAGCCCGTGCAAGTTCCAGTACGGAAAGTGGACCTTCAGCACCATTTGGGTGAGCTGACGCTGTACGAGCAGCGGACACGGACCCGCTGAGCTTTCGATCTCGGCGCAACAGAGTCCCACCCCAGAACCCGCACCTGCCGCTCCGGCAGGTGCGGGTTTTTCGTTGCCGGTCCCACGACGGCGAAACATGTTCTTAGACCGACCCTTTCCGATGTATCAGGTGCTGAACAACGTCCCCACTACGATGTCGACCGACTCGTTTGTCAACAATTTGGAGAACCACCGTGTCTTTTTCCGGCTACTCGCCGCCCACATCGAAGAGTCGTCACCGATGGCCATGTATCACCGGGATGGCCCTGTCCGGTCTGCTCATCGTCGGTTGCGCAGACCCCACAACGGCCAGCGACGCCGCGTCGGGCGCCGAGAGTGCTTCCTCCGCAACCGACACAGCGATCAGCGCCTCACCTCCTGCGGCCAGTACCGATGCTGTATCTGTGGCCCCCGCGCCCACCCCCGCATCGGCAGCCGAAAGCTCGCCCGATGCTCAAGCCGCTCTCGGCATGCTTGCGACCCTGCCGATCAAGGGGCGCGCGCCGAAAACCGGATACGACCGTGACCTGTTCGGCCAAGCTTGGACCGACGACGTCGACGTCGAATTCGGCCACAACGGTTGCGACACCAGAAACGACATACTGCGGCGAGATCTCACCGCCATCACCCTCAAATCGGGATCGAACGGATGCGTCGTGCAGACCGGCACCCTTGCCGACACTTACACCGGCACCACCATCAACTTCGTACGAGGTGCCGACACCTCTAACGCCGTCCAAATCGAGCACATAGTGGCTCTCAGCAACGCGTTCCAGACAGGTGCACAGCAGCTCGACCTTGCCGCGAGGGCGAACTTTGCCAACGATCCGCGCAACCTGCAGGCCGTCGACGGCCCGGCCAACCAACAGAAGGGCGACGGCGACGCCGCAACATGGCTCCCCAGTAACAAGTCGTACCGATGCACCTACGTGTCGCGGCAGGTCGAGGTCAAAGCCGCCTACGGGCTGTGGGTCACACCGCCCGAACACGAGGCCATCGTTCGGGTTCTCGGTGACTGCGGCGGCAGTGCCCCGGTCGCCGAGCAAAACGCAACTGCACCGATGCCGGCTGAGGTCCCAGCAGCACCAGTGCCCTCGAACGTGACCTACAGGAACTGCGCTGCAGTCCGCGCAGCCGGAGCCGCCCCCATCCGGGCCGGAGAACCCGGATTCAGCACCATGTTCGACGGCGATGGTGACGGTGTCGGCTGCGAATAACGCCATAGATGTGCGCCGACCACACGACCGCTGGCCAATTCGACCGTAGACAAGGAAGTAGTAACGATGAGCCAAGGCAGTAAAAGAGTGGTCGACGCGGTGGTCACCGCGGCGAAGATGCTTGCTGACGCGTTCCGAAGTGAACGCACTCAGAGACCAGCCATAACCGACGCCGCACAGGCCGCCAGGTCGCAGCGCGAAGCCTCGGCCCGCCAGCATCAACGCGACATCGCCGAACTGGAGCGTCAGCGTCATGAGGACAGTGAGCGCGAGATTGAAAAAGCCTCCCAGCTCTCGGTCCATGAGCAGTTGTTCGCCATAAAGCAGAGACAGGAACGGGAACGAGACGACGACCGTGCTCGCGAAGCCGCGGATAGTGCCCGTACTGAGGCTGCCGGTTCCGAACAGCTCTCCCGGACCCCGCTCCGCGATCAGGCCGTCGCGCGCCAGCGCAAGATTGACCGTGGCCGCGAGTCTGGCTCACGCGGTCGCTGATCGCGACGGGCCCACCACAGAACCCGCACCTGCAGGATGGCAGGTGCGGGTTCTTGGTTTTCGGAACCTATCTCGCTGCGGCTGCACCTGATCTACAAACGTCGGCGGAGCCGACCTCGAAGCGACATCGACGCGATCAGGCACCCCCGCCGTCGTGACAGAGCCGTCCGAGCAGGAGAAACGCCATGACTGTCACCCTCACCACGATCGACCGTGCAGCACTGACCTTGCTGGTCCTGCCCGCCCGAACACTTCCGGCCGACAATCTGTGGCAGGCCTACCCCATCGATCTCGGAGAATCCGCTGCCGCGATCGGCGACGCACTCCATGCCGTGGCCTGGCTCAACGACATCACGCGAGACGAGCTCGCCATCGTGGGAGTCGAATTCGCGGATCCGGAGCAGCACAACACCACCGTCACGTTGAGCGGCACCGACCTGGACGCCATGTCCTGGGTGCTCGGCGACGGCGGCATGGCGCTGGAAAGTACAGCCGGCGTGCTCGCACAGCTCGAGCGCCTCGGCTCGGTCGCCGTACCCGTGTACGCCTGAATGGGCGTGAACGAACTCGACCAGATCGCACACTCACGTTCACGGAGCACAACGAACCCGATCGAAGGCCCACGTCCACCGCACGAACCCGCACTCTGCCCCCGGCAGAGTGCGGGTTCTGTTTTTCGCACACAGTCCGGATATCCGCCGAACCCAGTAGCCGCACTGGTGACAGCCGACCAGCACCGCCGTGTCGGTGGCAAACTCGATCGCGCCGCTGTCTTTCCGTGCAACAGCCGGTGGTACGGATATACAGCGGATACCCAGCGGCTCACACCGTTGTGCGGCGTCGCAACGGACGCTCAGTGGACGTAGAGCGGATTCATTACGGATATACACCGGCTACAGCACGGGCACTCCGACTCGTGGCTGCCCACCGAAGCAAGTCGTGGGCGATTTCCATGCCGTAAGCCGCTGACCTGGCCGTTCTTCACGTCCGGAATCTCCACCAACGCCTCGCAGCATGCACAAAAATACTGTCCCAAGATAGTCGAGACCAACTTTTCAGCGGATAGAAGCGCTCGATTCTGGACAATTACCGAATACCGAAAAGCGGTACATGTTCTCGCCCTCAATGTGATTGTTCGGACTCCAATAAAAGCAGCTCAATTTGCCGATTATGACCCATAAAGGTGTTTCGCTGACGCCTCTGAGACACGCGAGATAAACCGAGTCGAAGCGCACAGAAGAGATACTCCGCGACACCGATGGAACAGACTTCTCCGGCGCACGTGGGCACCAGACATTCGATGCGATACCGGTGATCTGGCCGGCGGCCCGGGGGCCGCCGTCGTCCGCAGAAAAGCGCTGCGGCCGCCACCCACGTGCGCCGAAGAAGCCCGCCTGTGACCGTTCCGTCCGCGGCCTGTGGCCGCAGCCGACCCCCGCAGCCCGATGGCTGCGACAGCCCCGAGAAGCGAGACCGACCCAACCTTGCTGCCGTGCGGCCGGCCGGTGAAGCTGGCGGGCCGCACGGGGTCTCGACGAGTCTGTGGAGCGGCCCTGCCGGGCCGTCAGATCCCACTCGCAGCGACCGTCAGCAGCCCTGATCGCGCCACCCGCTGCGGCGGGATACCGAACCGTGGACGGCCGCCGACGCTGTGACGTCACCGGGCGGCCGGATCACCCCTCGAAGCCGCCTGCGGCGAGGCTTCGGAGCCCGTCGAGCGGGGCTGTGACACGACCGGGAGATGCGTGCGGCCGGGCGGCTGCGCGCCCGTGACGGTCTGCCGCGAAGAGCTGCGGCAGGCCTGTGCAAGAGGCGGTTGCCGAGGGCGGCACCGCCGGCGCTCACGCGCGGTGAAGACTCTCCGCCGCACCGGGGGAACGACAGGGACTTCACCGACCCGGCGAGGGTCGAAGTGGCCTTCGGCCACCGAGGCCTGTTCGTGCCGGGACCGCTCCGGTTCCGTGTTCTCGTGGGGCCCTCACCGATGCCATCTACTCTCTCGGGCGCGCTGACGCGCGGGCATCGGACCCACGAGAACACTGCACCTGCGCGGACGGTGGGGACGGCGGCCGAGGCCGCCTGCTGCTCTGAGACAGAGACCCACCGGGGGACCGCGGCTGACGCCGCGGGCACGGTGTCACCGTGCTGAGACGGACCGCTGGGGCGGCCCGTGTGACCCTGACGCCACCATGGGTGCAGCCCGCCAGTCGCTGCGCTCCCAGCGGCTCTGAGACCGCCACAAACCCAAAAACGGGGTTTGCGCCGTCTGCGTCAGGCTCCTGGCTCACAGGGCGCAAGGCGTCACCGCTCCTTGCTGGGGAAACACGACATCGATACCGTCCTTGCGACCACCCGTTCCGGGCGGCTGTCGCCGGTCTGCGACCGGTCGCAAGGACGGAGATTCTGCTATGTTTCCCCAGATCGCCACGGCCGCAACCTCCCGCCGCTAACGCTCTGGGTCGGTTGCTGTGGCTCCAAACTAAAAGGGCATAAGGAGTCGTGACGCACGGCGGGTTCCGTTCGCTTCGCTCACTACACCCTTGTTTGCCCGGCAGAGCCGGGACGACCTCCTCGGCTGGCGCCTCGTCGCCACTCGCTGCGCTCGGGTCCTCATCGCCTTCGGCTCTCTCCTCCGGCCGCTGGCGCGCCCTCCCTCGTTCACCTACGTCGACCCCTGCGGGGTGCCCTGGGGACGCTGCTGCTTCCCGTGGCCGGCGGTGCTCGGCGCTGGCGCGCCTGCGGCCCGTTCCGGGGACGGTCACTCGCTCGCTCGTGTCCTGTGGCTGCTGCTGCGTCCTGCCGGCCCGTATCGCGCCCCTGGCGCGCGTTGCTGTGACGGGTGGGGCCGGAAATCGAGACCGCTGCTGCCGCCCGCGGCACCCGCGGAGTGACCAGTTCGTGTCGGCCGGACCGTCCTGGGCGTCGGATGTTCCGACACCTCGCACACCGTGATTGCGGAATCCGAGATTGCAAAAATGCCGCCGCCGAGGGGCATCGTGTCCGATTCGGCTCGCGGCCCACACCGGACTCGGAGCCGTCCTGCACCACCTCTTGCTCCCGCGCGGCTGGGGACAGCTCGAATCGGAGAATGAGGTCTGTCTGTGACCTGTAGATGTGACGTCACGGGGTCCGCTCGCGCTTCATTGGGTAGCAGTCAGAGAGTGGGATTTCCACCTCCGTGTGTCAGGTCGCAAGCAACCTCGCTGGGGTGGGAAGCGCACGACCGGGGCGCCCGGTGGCCGGCACCCGAAGGGTGCTGCGGGAAGCCCGCCGACACCACGTATCCCTCCCGTTGCATGGCCCGGCCGTGGCCGAAATCCGAGCGAGCGTGTCGACCTTCCGCTTCATGGCATTGAGTCGGCCAGCCGCATCTGGCGGTCCCGGACCCCGGCCGTGGCCGGTGCCCGAGACCCGAGTCGAGACGGGCGCGGGATGGTCGCTCACGCCCGGCACGGGGGACCCGTGGGTACCCGGTCGCCGGACGACGAGGTACCGACTTCGGACGGAGGCACATCGGGCCCCGAAGTTACTCCCGAACATTTATAGCGGGCTCCATATGTGGGTTTGTCGATTAATAGTGGCGTCGTTGAGCGAGCCGTTGCCGGAGGGGCGATGGTTTGGTCACCGATATGACGCAAACCTCGTGTTCAACGACATGAGAACGGCGAACTAGGCCCTGAAAAAGGCGTCGTAGAAGTCCACTAAGAGATAGCCGTTGCGACTATCGGGTTTTTATTCTCCACAAACTGACATCACCTAATCGGCCGCTAGTACGCGGCCCGGATGGAGTGCTGCTCTCGCGCTCGCTCGCTGGACCCCCACTCACCGAAAGGAACGTTCACGTGACTTCACTGACCATCACCCACACCCATGCCGAAGGCACCCTCATCGAGGGCACAGTTCGAGGCGACGGCTCTTCGGACATCTTGAAAGCGCAGCGCTGGCGCTGGTCCAGGAATCTCGGCTCCTGGTACATCCCGCATTCGCGAGACCGCCTGGCCAAACTTCCTCAGATCAACGCGACGGCTTCGGCGCTGCGCAGCGCCGAGTTCGAGGTAGAGATCACGATCGACGACACGTACCGGCCAACGGCCGAGGTCGAGTCGGACAAGATCACCCGCCAGGAAGGTCGTGTCGAGGCGCTCGGTGCGAAGGCTGAGCGCAAGGCAGGCGTAGCCGAGGCTGCTTGGGATGCCGAGCGGGCTGCGTATGCCGCACTGCCGGAGGGTGGCGAACCGATCAAAATCGGCCACCACAGCGAGAGTCGGCACCGCAACGCTGTCGACAAGGCCTGGAACAAGCTCGGCAAGGCTGTGCTCTCCGAGCGTGAGGCCGCCCGGGCGCGTGGCCGAGCCGACGCCGCGGCCGGGACCACGGATTCCCGCTACGCCCCGGTGTCGGTAGCTCGCCGAATCGCGAAGCTCGCCGCTGAACTTCGCGGTCACGAGCGTGCCCGCGACGGCCACACCCGCACCTTGTTCACCAACAGTCAAACCGGAGAGAAGTACCTCGAGTCTCACGCTCCGGCAGAGGGCGCCCACCGCGATCGCGTTCTTGCAGAAATCGAGCGCACCACCGACGACCTCGCCTACTGGGAGGGTGTCCGAGCTCAGCACATCGCAGACGGCAAGGTCACCGCCTTCAATCCAGACGTCGTGACCAAGGGTGACCACGTCTACTACATCGGCAAGTGGAACGAGGTCGTACGCGTCAACGCGAAGACCGTCGCCATCCGCTCCATCGTCGGCGGCAGCTGGACCGACCGGATCCCGTACACGGAAATTCGGGCTCTGCGGACCGCTGAGGCCGTCCCCGTCCGCGTCGTCGACGGGGCACGCGTCATCGGTGACGAAGCCGCCGACGAGCCCGCTGTGACGCCCTGACCGACTGCGACCTTCCCCGACCGCACCCGAACTGAAAGAGCCCACCCATGCAGATCACCATCACAATCGAGGACACCTACGCCAACGGCGATGAGTTCGCGCCCCGTACTGAGACCGTCACCGTCAACCCGCCGCCTCCTGGTACCGGCGACCTCGAGGACTGGGCAGCTGATGAGCTGTCCCCGTTCACCGGTCAAGGCGACGCCATCTACGCCAACATCGACGGCATTCACGAGGTCACAGTCGTCGACTGCGCCGACCACGCTCATCTCGTCGGTGAGATCTTCTCCTTCGGCTGAGCTCGCCTCCGATTCATGCCACCCACAGCCTTTAACCCCCGCTCAAAGCCCTCGAACATCCTGAAATATGAATTGAGACTCCGATGACAGACTTGCTCATCATCGACAACGGCACGCGTATCGCGTTCCGTAGCCGACTGGACCACGAGTCCAGTTATGGCACTGTCGCCCGATTCGCTGGGTACAGCAACGGCGTGCGCAAGTACGTCGTCGAATGGGATCAACCCGCCAGCTCAGCCGTACGCACCTCTGTGCTCGCCGAGAACGAATTCGACATCGTTCCCGTCACACCGCCCTCGTTGCACCACATCGCCGGACTCAGCAACGCCGACTTCGAGCAGCACATGCGGGACGGACTGTTATGAGCACCACAATTCACATCACCGAAGCCCAGTACATCGACCCGCGAGCGGGCAACGACAAGTTCTACCGGACGTACGTCCTGGGATCGACCTGGGTGACGCAGTACGGACGCAACGGCACCATCGGTACGTTCACCAAGCTGATCGAAGTCGCATCCGAGGACGCTGCCGCGAAAGCTGCTGCCGCCAAGTTCACCTCGAAGGTCAAGAAGGGCTACGTCCCCTACAAGGCCGGTTCGCTGACGCTTGATCGACCTGTGGGTCCAGATGATCTCGGGGTTCTCGACGAGCTGGCGCAGCAGCTACCCGTTTCGAAGGACAAGGCTGCGGCCGGCGTGTCCCAAGAACCCGCCGCGACCGTCGATCTGGGCCCCGAAACGCTGCCAGATCTGACTGTTGCCGTGGATTCCGCTCTCGCCGCCGTCTTCACTGGGTCGGCCGCCGACCCAGTAGCTGGAGTGGGCTTACCTCTGCGGCCCATGCTGGCCGCGACGTTGTCTCCCGATCATCTCGACGAGGTGATGGACTCCGATACCTGGGTCACTCAGTTCAAGTACGACGGAGACCGTGTCCTCATCGAGGTCACCGATGGCCGGATCAAGGTGCTAAATCGGCAGGGCGAAAACAAGATTCGTAACGTAGGTCGTGCTCAGCTGTTGCCGTTCACGGCGCTACGTCGGGGTCGGTGGGTGTTCGACGGAGAAGTCGTAGGCCGCACTCTCGTACTGTTCGACCTCGCATTCGCATCCGGGTTGCGGACCTGGGTCACCGAGAGTGACCCCTTCATCGCTCGTTATCAGGCGCTGCAGGTCATCGCCGACCTTCTCGTGATCCCGGTGCCGGACCGAATCGCAGGCTCGCCCGTGGTGCTGGCACCGGTCGCCTCAAGTCCCGAGGCGAAGACTCTGATGCTCGCCGACGCGGTACTGCAGCAGCGAGAAGGTCTCATCGCACGTCGAGGGGCCGGAACTTACGAGCAGGGACGTCGTTCGACGGGCTTACTCAAGCACAAGCTGGTCAAGGACGCCGACGTCGTCATCTCCGGCCTTCATGCCACCAAGGAGTCCGCCACCCTCTCGGTTCACGACGACCACGGAACTCTTGTCGAGGTCGGTTCCGCGTCGACGATCGGTAAAGGGAGTCTGTCCCTTGGCGAGGTGTGGGTGGTGACATTCCTGTACGTCACCGACCCCAGCCATCCCCGCCTGGTGCAACCGCGGCTCGTTCGTCAGCGCATGGACAAACCCGCTGCCCAGTGTCAACTCGACCAATTCGTTGCAGCCGGCACCAGTCGGATCGTCTGACCCATCGCTCATGCGACGAGGCCCCGGAACGCATGATCGCGTCCCGGGGCCTCGTCTCCTGAGAAAAATATGTCGACTATTTTTTCCGCCAATATATCAGCAGGTCAAATGGTAATTACAATAACTTTCGGACAATGCTAAACTCGTGTCACGACCATCAAATCTCTTCCGTGCGTGACGTGTACCGCCGGATCGAACGAACGGATCATCTGCCATGACCACTCCGGCCGAACACGTGCTCGACAGCGTCATCTCCGTGGCGCGCAACTTCTCCAAGCGCCGCCCCTTCGACATCATTCGTGAGCGCCGGGGCTGGGACACTGCCGCGATCGAGCAGATCGAACTCGGCACCGACGAGCCTCTGCCCGACCTGGAACGCAGCGTGGCACTCATTCATGCCGCTATCACCCAAGGTCGGACCATCACTGTGCTCACCGACTACGACATGGACGGGGTTGCTGCCGGCATCCTTACCTACGCTGGCCTGGCCGAGCTCGGAGCGCAGGTCGAGCTCGTCGTCCCGCACTACGAGGGCCCGCGCGAGATAACCGCGGAGAAGGTCGACCAGGCGGTCGCCCAGTACCCCACCACCTCGCTGATCATCACCTGCGACGTCGGCATCAACTCCAACGACGGGATCGACCGGGCCCACCAGCGCGGGATCGAGGTCATCGTGACCGACCACCACATCCAGACCGTTGATGCGTGCCGGGCCGACGCTGTGGTCGACCCGAACCGGACAGGATGCACATATCCCGAGCCGGACATCTGCGGCTCGCAGGTCGCGCTCCATATTCTCGACGCTTACGCCCGCGCCCACTATCCGACGAAGTCACCAGCGATCGCGATGCTCTCGGTATTCGGCGGCATCGGAGGTCTCGCCGATGTGATGCCGTTGCGCGGACAGACCCGTGCGCTGGTGCGCCGGGCGCTCGGCCTGTTGGTACTGGCCCTGCCCGAGGTGCCGATCTACACCAAGCAGGATTCTCTTCGTGAGGACAATCCGATCAAGCGCTACAAGATCGGCGAGTGGAACCTCGAAGAGCCGGATCGCATCGATCCCGACACCTCCACTCTCATGCGGATCGTCAACGGTCAGGATCACGACCGGCGATACAGCCAGGCTCTACGAGGTCTTTCGCTGCTACTGGCTCGACTGATTGCTGCCGGCAAGGTCAGCTCTGTCGACAGTCTCGACGTCTCGTTCCTCGGCTTCACACTGACACCGATGTTCAACGCCACCCGCCGCGTCGACGCTGACATGGCCGACTCGTTCATGGTGTTCGTCCCGGAGGCTGTCCGAGCCTCCCGGCCCGACTACATGCCCCATGTATTTGCCTCAGACTCCGAGATCGAGAAGGCCCGCCGCATCGCGGCAGACACGTTGCTCCTCAACAACGAGAACCGCAAGGAATTGACCAAGGCCGCTATGGAGGACATTCACCTCGCCGAGCAGCCCTACGCGCCCTACCTGTGGTTCTCCGAGGCGAAGCCTGGTGTGCTCGGACTGCTCGCATCCAACCTGCTCACAGAGACGGGGATGCCGACGATGGTCGTCAACCCGCACACGCTCTCCGGATCCGCGCGGGCTCCAGAATGGTTCGACGTGCTCGGATTCGTCGCCGACATGAACGACTCTCGCCTCCATGCTCTCGGACACCATCAAGCGTGTGGTGTCGGAGCGACCGAGCTCGAGGCGTTCGAAGGTCTGATCTCGACTATCGACGGCTATGTTCGTTCACTCCCCGAGCCGGACCCGGCCGATCTTCGGGCAGACCTGCACATGATGGACATCGAGTCCCTCGCCCGGCTCGATGTGGCGTCAGCCGACACTCTCCTACGGCTGCAGCCCGACATCCCGGTACCGATGGCCACCGAGCTCGTCGATCTGGCGAAGTGCCTGAGCGAACTCGCGCCCTTCGGCCAGGGCTTTCCCGCTGCAGACATTCGGGTCACGTTTCAGCCGGTCAACGCGGCCGTGAAGCTGATGAGCCGGAAAGAAGAGGCCGGCGAACTGGAAAAGGGTGTCGAGCCTGACCCAGCGGACTACAAGCACGTGAAGATCACGACCGGGCACGGCCTCGACCTGCTGTGGTGGAACAAGGCTGACCAGTACCAAACGCTCATGGACGCTGCGCTGGTGACTGCGACAATCACCCTGTCAACGAATCAATTCATGGGAAATATTCGACCTCAGGCGATCGTCTCGTCCCTGGAGATTCACTCCGGACAGTCTCTGCAGAACAGCTAGTGAACATTCACCGCGGCAGCAACCTTCGACGGACTTCGGTTCGCCGGGGGTTGTCTGCGTGGAGCCTGGTGGTTGTCGCCGTCGTCGGCGTCGGCGTGTCCTTGACGATTCCCCAGCTGCTGCTACGCGGCATCGGTGTGAGTCCGGTGGTCGCTACCTCTGTCTGCATGATCGCTCTCGCTCTCGCCATCGGGCACTACGCGCCTGCACTCCGGATTTATCCGGCCCAACACTCCGGCTCTGCGCAGAGACCTTCGGCAGTCCTCGTGGCCGCCGCAGTACTCGGCGGCTTCTGCCTCTGGTCGACGGGTGCCATCATTGCCCGACTCCTCATCACCGATGAAGAGAACTCCGCCCAACGGCTCGGAGTCGAGCCGTACCTGCTCACACTGCTGTTCGTGCTCGCCATAGCCCCGGTCACCGAGGAGATCCTCTACCGCGGCCTTCTCCAGGGTGCGCTGAACCGTGTCTCCCCCGTTGCTCTCTCAGTAGCTCTGACGACGGCGGTCTTCGCTCTCGTCCACCCGCGGCCTCGGGACATGATCATGGCCGGCGCCGTCGGCCTGCTGGCCGGCGTGACACGTGAAGTGTTCGGCACGATGACAGCACCGATCATGGCGCACATCGCCATGAATACTGCCTCGGTGCTCGTCCCGGCGGCCGCTGTGTCCCGTCTGGCCCACGGTCCTGCCGCTGTTCCTGTTCTGGCCCTGCTTGCGGTCTCTATTCTGCTCATCGGCATCATCGCTCGATCAGCAGGACTGCACCAACATTTGAACCTCGAAAGCCCAATGACCCCAAGTGGAAAGAAACGCCATGATCCGTAATGAAACTCGTGCTCAAATCCCCAACCCAACCCCCGAAGCGCCTCCTGGAGTCAAGGAACTCGTCGGCAACCTCGACCCCGTGTGGTGGTTTCTCCTGATCGGCGCCATAGTCGCCGCCGCTCTCGGTGCTGCAGCGAAGTCACAGGACCTCAGCATTGGCCAGACCCGACTCTCGCCTGCCGTACTCGGCACGGTCGCAGTACTGATGGGCGGGCTGTCGGTCCTTCTCCTGATCTGGGGTGTCTGAACTCGGTCTCGGATTCGATTCGCCCACCTACGCATGCGGTACGCTTTCCATAGAGCCGTATCGCATGGCTGACCCCGAGTTGTATCAGGTGCCCGCATCACCGCACAGACACAACGCCGGAGGGCAAGGTCCTCGGAAGTTCGGATCTGCGAAGCAGGAAATGTTCGTGCACTGAGTCCGTGTGCGATGGATGCGGGACGTCGCCACCACCAGTGGATGGATCCTGTAATGACACGAAACAGCAACCGTAAGAAGCCTGCTCGCGCGTACAAAAGTGCGAACCCCGGTATCACCTATCCGGCAGCTCTGCGACGCACCGCCACCCCGAGCACGGGCAGTACGGTCACCGGCCCGTCGGCGGGAACCGGTAGCCCGTATCCCCTCCCCCTCACTGTGTACGAAGTGCTGAAGGCCGCTGTCGAGGGTGACAAACAGTTGCTCAATCACGAGCTCGAGATCAGTCTCGACACCGGCCCCAGCGATTTCTATGTCAACCTCGGGCCTGAAATCGAGGAAGGGCCCATTGTCGTCGATGATGTCGACATCGACGCATCCACAATGGATTACGACGAAGCCGAAGAGTTCGAAGACGGCACGTCCATCGGTGAAGTGCGTGTGTCAGCTGTCGTCCAATGGAGTGGGCCAGTGTACAAACCGACCTATTACGGCGCGCCTGACGACGTTCACTGGACCGTGACCGATCCGGACTTGAACGAGCACTACGTGGAGGTAGCCGGCGAGTTCGAAACCGAATTGGTCTTCGGCTACACCGTGATCCCCGGCGAAGACTCGCCAGACACCTTCACATTGACCCGGATCAACGACAGGACCTGATCGTCACAACGCGTCGGACGAGTCACCGATGCCGAGCATGGATTCGGCATCGGTGCTTTGAAACAATCCACGAACAGTCAGTCGACCACTACCGGTGTGGCGTCACCGGTCACGGTCTTGCTCCGGATACGTCGCGCCGTGCAGCGACGAGCGACCGACGTGCTTCCGGCGACCACGGACGTGGAGCATTAAGTTGGGCCGGTCGCAATCAGCTCCCCTCAGTGCGCAGTTCAGAAGTCGTTCTGGCTCTTGCAACTCGAGCAAGTGACGTACGCATTCGCGTTATCGCCGTCCTCCCAGGCTGCAGTGAACTCGGTTCCGCCCGTCATCGGGGTGTCGCACCACGTGCAGCGCCGCTCCGCTCGCTGTGAGGGGCCACGTTCGACAAGCCTCGAGTCCTCAAGGACGAATTCGACATCACAGGACACGCACCCCATGCCCTGCAACCCCTGGTGGCAGTACGGGCAATTGTTGATCGTGGAGTAATCAAAGTCATCGACGACGTCGCTACTGCCCGGCTCATCACTGCCCGAGCCACCCGATTTGCCCCTGATACCCAGAAGCTTGTTCACAAAAGACATGGACGCGATGTTACGCGGGAACTCATTGCCGATCAGGGAATGAGTTCTTGTCCGTCAGCCAACTACTCCAAGTCAGCGAACCCGACGACTTCACCTTGAGGCGTAGTTGCAGATCATTTAGTCCTCCTCGAATCCGGACTGCTCGAATTTGAGCGTGCGTGCGTTTTCGGAAACTGTCCGGATCCTTGCTTCGTCGAAGCCTTGTTCGTTGCTCGCCTCGATCTCAATCGAGACGGTCAAGGTGACGTCGGGGTCCGCGCGTAGATGCGTCAGGACCTCGTCCGCAATGTTCTTGAAGTCGAGGGCGATTCTGTCCGCATTGAGGGTCTTCGTGCCGTAGAAACGCGTCTTGATCTTGACCGCAGGAACATCAGGACTCGGCCCGGGAGGGTTGGGTGGTGACGGTGGGAGCGTTCCACGACCCCCACCGTCCCCCCCTTCGCCGTCGTCGTCAACGTCAACAACGGTCTCTTCAGCTCGTTGTCGTGTGGCGACAGCCGGTTGCACCAGCAACAGCGAATCGGTTGCAACAGGTGCGGTGGTTCCGTCGTCCTGTGTCCACAAGCCGACGTACCGACCGGCGCTAGCGTCGTAGCCTGTTGCAAGGGCGAAAGCGTCCGTGTGCCAGATCAGGGGCAGATCGAGTATGCCCTCGTCCAGTACGAGCCGATCCTTCAACCGCGGCATGTACGGGTAATCGCTGTAGAGGCCCCACAACGTACCGAGTGCGACGTGTCCGTCCTTCCAAATCTGGGGAACTTTGTTGATCGCCAGTCGAATAGTCGAGGCCGCTTGACGCGTGGATAGGTCTCCGTCGTTTCCGAGCCGGCGGGAGGCCCTTTCTGCCAAGGACGTCGATTGCCCTTCGACTTTTATCTCTCTGATCGAGAACCTGGCGCCAGGATTAGGCTGGATCGGCACCAGCGCCCAGATGAACGTTTGCAGTAGCCGCGATGCAACTGTTTGATCGGCCTGAGACTTCTTCTGCGCGGCCTGGTTTTTTTGGTTCTGGGTGAGGTCGAGGTCGGCCTCGTTGCCCAAGACGTGGCTCCAACCAAGGTAGTCGCGTGTGGCGTTGTCCAGTTCGTCGAGCCGAGCTTCGTCAGCAGCGAGGAACACGAGCATGTTGCGGTGTGTTCTGTTCGCAGTTCCACGTTGCTCGGTTGCCTTGTCGGCGAACTCTTTTGCGGCCGAGTCGGTTCCCCGTTTGTGTGACACCTTCGGATGCAGGATCACCAGTCGCGCTTCATCGATGTCGGGTATGTCTGCATTGGACTCTGGGTTGACATGCACGCCGGCGAAGTCAGCCCTGGTCTTACTTTGGCCCTGCAGCCTCAGGGCTATCTCGGCCCACACTTCTTCCTTGTGTAGTCGTTCGGCCTGGTCCTTTGCTGTTCTGCTGATATTCGCTTGCAGGTCGTACCAGTATTTCCCGGAACCCGAGTAGAAGTACGTGGCTCGATCGGCGAGTTGGGTGAGTGAGGCGTGAAAGTTACCCGGTATGTCCCCTGGAACTGCAGTCCCGAGAAAGACTCTCTGCGTGCCGATCCCCTTGCTTTCTGCACCCGGAGCCACTGTGGGCGCGGCACCGAAAAACACTGTTCGCGCCAGTCGCTTGGTCAGCGAACGCTGTGCGAACAGTGGGCGATCCTTGTCGATTCGCGCGGGTTCTGAATTCGGCCCGTCGACATCAGCGTCGATAATCGCTTTCCACGAATCCTGCAGATATTGCGTCAGCTCTGAGTTGACGTTCGAGGTCGCAAGAGGGATCGATCCCGGCATGATGAGTGGCGAAGCATCTTCACCGGTCCACAGTGCATGGATGACTGTCGACATCAAGCGAAGCACGCCGCGAGTGCGTTGAAACCGTTCCAGTGACGACCATTCCTCGTACAAGGTGTCGAACAGCTCAGGGTGAATCGGATAGGTCTGTTTGATGCGATTCTCGTACGCCGGATCGCGGGCTTCGCGAGGAAAATCGTCGCTGTACTTGCGGTACATCTCGACATAGGCGCGAGCTGTGGCCCCGATTGCGGCCAGTGCCGCGGCGTCCGGCTGGGTGAAGAGCCGTTGTTTGACAATGTGGTACGCCTCGTCGGATGACGCCGGCCTCCATTGATCAGCTACACGGCGCACGACGTTCTGCAGACGTTTGAGGGCCTCCAGCCCGTGTGTTCCGCCGACTTCTTCTGCGTTTCCGATCGGTGCGTCGTCATCGTTGCCGGCCTCTGATGCGGGAATCGATATTGCGAGGAGGACACCAGGTGTTCCCTTGACGGCTTCGGTCAACGACTGTGCAAACGTGAACTGATCGTCGAACGTGCCTCCTGCGAGGTCGTCGCGACCCACGAGCGAACGAGCGTAGGAGACCCATTCGTCGATCAAGATCACCGCCGGTGAGTACGTCGCCAGGAGGTTGTGGAGTGCTTCACCGGGCGGCGTGCGGTCCGAGTCCGATTGCTCGACGAGGTTGTAGGCCTCGCGGCCGCCCAACTGCCAGGCCAGTTCTCCCCAGATGGTGTTCACGTGGGTGCCGTCGGCCTTGGGAACTCCCGACGGACTCAGATGGTTACCCACGATGGCTACTCGATTGACGGTCGCCCCGGCGTAGCCGCTGCTGTTGAGCAGTTCTTGCGTGTCTTGCGGAAACTGGCTGACTGGCAGCCCGGCCGCGACATGCCACAACGACAGCATCGAGTGGGTCTTGCCGCCACCGAAATTCGTCTGCAAGTTGATCACTGGCGAGGCATTGCTGTCACCTGCCAGCCTGCGCACCGCCCGTCCGATCAGATCGCGTAAACCCTCTGTGAGGAACGTCCGTTTGAAAAACTCGACAGGGTCCGCGTAGTCAGCGTCGACTTCACCCCCGTTCGCGACCTTGTACAGATCGGCTGCGAACTCGGACGCGTGAAAATTGCCTGTCGCAACGTCGTGGTGGGGCGGTAGGACCTCGCGCCACGGCTTCAATCCGGTTGCCTCCGGATTGTCGACCGCCGTTTTCAAGACCTTCTTGTCGGCCTTGTCAGCCGTAACGCGTCTGAGGTTGAGGCGGATACCCGTCACACGCTCGGACTCCGGAAGCGCACCTATGAGCTTGAGAAGTCTCTCCCCGGTATCTAGGGCGCGGTATGCGTCGTCGTCGCTGAAAGTTCCGTTATGCGCCCAGTTGTTGCGCACTTCGCGGAGTTCATTGGCGAACGTCTCCCCCGAGCGTCCGATCGATTGCTTGAACGGATACCAACGCGGCTGATGTGAGGACGTGATGTTCGTTTCGGTGAGAATGCGGAACTGCACCTGAGGATCGAGCGGATCGTATGTCCGCCCTGCTGGCGCGCCGTTTCGCGCGTCTTTGTCCTTGACCAGCTTGACCCAGTCGGCACCCAGAGCGGGGTCCGCTTGTCCGATCACCAGCGAGATGAAGTCGTCCAAGGCCGGCGCCATTACTTGAAACATCTGGTCGATTCGGTCACGATTGCTAGATGCCATGTGGTGTCAGCCTTCCTCGTCCATGGATTTCACTCGTGTCAACCGGCGACGCCTCAAGCCCCAAACCGGCCTGACTCGTTGGTGTCCGCGCGCACTTTCCTGCGTTTTCGCACAGTGTCATTCGTCTACCGCAAAGTCGAAGCTTTCTTGCTGGATGGCTTCGTCGACCGCCGAACGCGAGACGTCGTAAATTTCCGGCCAACTGGTGACGACTGCGTTGAAATTAAGAGCGTCCTTAGTCCATCCGTTGGCCTCAGCGATGCGAAAAAGTAGATGACCCAACTCTTTGACAAGGTCGGCGTCGACGGCACCATCCGGGCGGCTGAGGGCCGATCGTAGAAAGTGCCCCGCTGGTTCGATGCCTTTACTGTCAAGCACCTTGATCAAGTGGTGGAGGGCTTCCCAGTTACTGATGTGGGTGTCGGCGAGGACGTCGTACCCGTCTGGAAGCGAACTGGGGTTAAGAAGTTGAACATTTCCGGCTCGACTGGTCAGTATCTGATTCCTGTCCATGATCTCGACGCTCGTGTTTCGGGCTCGTGCCAGACTGTCCGCGTTACCAAATTTCCCAACGCCGTAGCCGTACTGGCGGTACCACGCAATCGCAAAGCGGCTGGTGGTATCAAAGTCGCCTTCCTGCTCGTTCAACACCTGATCAAGGATTTCGTTGATGCGGGCGAGTGCCGACCGAACAGTCATCTTCAGGCCGTCAGGTTCAAGTACGGCACCGTATCGGCTGAAGACGGCCATGCCAGGACCGATCGCAGCCTGCGGTAGATCGACGGGGGCGATCTGACCCTGCTGTAGCTTTCTCAGCGCGTCCGGCAGTTCAGCCTCAAGGGCCGCGATGAACCCCCGACGATCGGTAGATGGCGCATCGTCCTCGCGTGGACGTAGCGACAGCACGATTGACGACGCCAACGCGTTGGTATTTCGGGCCAGTAGGCGGCCGGAGCCCTCTGTTCGCAGCGGCCAGGTGGCCGTTATCTTCCAGCCAGATCGAAGCATGCCTTCAAGCAGAGTCTCCCATCCCTTGGAAGCGTCGCCTTCTTCATCCGTGTCACTTTGGCGAAACGCGTAATAGACGGTGATAGGAAAATCAGGAGAGGCAGTCTTCCGTGCTGTCTCAAAGATCGAACGGAAACCATCCTCGAAGAATTGTTTCGCACCGTTCTTGCCGTCGTGTCTGTAAGGATTCGCTACCAACTCCTCCGCTTTCGGTACGAGAACGGTGGCGAGCAGATCCGGATAAATCGATCGTAGTGACCGTCTCAACCACACATAGAAGTAGTCGGACAAGTCTGAGTATCCGATGTTGTCGTAGTACGGCGGATCTGTACTTATGAGGAGTCGTGAGAAGTCGCGACTCGCTGCATCTGCTTGATTTACCTTGCCGGTTCCAACTGGCAATACATCGATGACCTTTGCCTCTTTGTCGAGGAACGTATCCCACCCACCACCCGATGCTGATAGAACGTTTGCCTCGGCGTAGTCCCAGGCCATCGGAAGCGCTTGCCGCGCAAAGGTTTCGCGGAACGCCCCGCGGTCGCTCATCCAAGTGGTGATCATCGACGACAGGTTCGTCATCTTGCTTTGAACGAGTGCTAGATAGGTGGCAACTGCGTCGGCTGAGGTTCCCCGCGGATAGTGGACACCGAGATAGCAGGGCCACAGGTTCCGCTGGAAGGATGTCCTCATGTCCCGCAAACGCAGGTCGTTCACGACCGAGTACAAGGTCGAGGCCGCACGCCGGGTGATCGATTCCGGCCGCACCATCGCCGAGGTCGCCCGTGAACTGGCCATCAACGAAGGACTGCTCGGACGCTGGGTCGCCGACGAACGCCGCCGCATCGAAGCCGCCACCGCATCCGGTGATCAGCCGCTGACCGCCGCGGAGCGCACCGAGCTCTCTCGGCTTCGCAAGCAGGTTTCCGAGCAGGAGAAAGACATCGCGTTCTTGAAAAAAGCGTCCGCGTACTTCGCAGCAAATCAACAAAAGTAGAGCTCTACGCGTTGATGGCTGCGGAGTGCGCGAACTCCGCAATTCACCGGATGGCACGACTACTCGAAGTGTCGACCTCAGGTTTCTACAAACACCAGGAACGAAGTATGACAACCAGATTGGGAGAACGGCAGCAGCGACGTGTAGATCTGGAGGTGAAGATCATCGACATACACCGTGAGTCGAAAGGGGTGTACGGGTCGCCTCGAATCACCGCTGAACTCCACGATCGCGGCGAGGTGATCGATGACAAAACAGTCGCGAAAATCATGCGCTCACTCGGCATCGTCGGGATCAGCCCGCGCACCTTCAAGGTCCGCACCACCGTGGTCGATCCCTTCGCCTCGTTCCCCGATGATCTAGTTCGACGCCAGTTCGACCAGGGCCGCCTCGATGCGGTGTGGACATCTGATATCACCTATCTGAGCTGCGGCGACGGTGATATGTACCTGTGTGCGATCAAGGACGAACACTCGAAGAAGGTCCTGGGCTGGTCGATGGCGGACCACATGCGCACCGAGCTGGTTCTCGAAGCATTGGACATGGCCGTCGCCGAACGCGGTGGCGATGTCGCCGGCACAATCATGCACTCGGACAGGGGAAGTCAGTACACGGCGGAGATCACCAAGCAGGCCTGCGAACGCTACGGGCTGCGGCGCTCGATGGGAGAAACCGGCATATGCTGGGACAACGCCGGTGCGGAGAGCTTGTGGTCGACGTTCAAGCATGAGTACTACTATCGCCACACGTTCGTGCATCGAGCCGAATTGGTTGCTGCAGTTGACAACTGGATGAATTTCTACAACACTCGCCGGAGGCACTCCACAATCGGGATGCTCAGCCCCGCCAACTACGAACAGTCACTGATCGCGCCTGTCATGGCCGCGTAACCACTGTCCACTTTCCGGGGGGAACCTCAGGCATACTCGGAAGTGCCACCGTCGGCCAAGACTTGTTCGCGTGCTTCACCGATGAGATCGCTGAAGCACGTCAAAGCTGCTAGTTGTCGGTTCGTAAACAGGTCTGACCAGTTTGTCATTCCATAGGCCTGAACCCTGAAGCTGGGCGCTTTCGGCGGGATTTCTGCAGCGGGTATGTCGGTGGGGCGATCGAGGTCGGCTGCGTCTACTTGCGCCTTCGTTGCCGGAAGGTAGGTTCGTTGGCGGTCGCCGTCCGCTACGACTGCCATCAATTGTTGCCCTATAAGGCCGCTCTTGCCCTGAGCCCGAATGTATTTCAAATCCACAGCCGTCTCGCAGGCAATGCAACGCGCTCCAGTGCGACCCACTGTGCCATCATTTGCCGTTGTGGGCACTCGATCTGGATCGTGCTCGACTAAGTACTCGACTCTGTGCCCCGACGAATGGCTCTGATCACTGACTGGTTTGGGAACGATGTAGGACTCTTTCCCCTTCTTCTTGCTCAACCACCAAGACCTGGCCAGCGGCATTTCGATGCGGCATGCGGGGTTAGGACACGTCACTGTTCGTGCCCAAATCCATGCGATGACGGTAGCTTCTTCTCCTCCAGGGACTGCAACTTTTGGATACAGGTGCCCGATACGTATGTCGGCTTCAGCTCGAACCCATTGTCCGTAGGCGCGAACGTCCGCAGCGAGACCCTGTGCACGCTTCCACGAACGAATTTCAGAATCAGCGAGTCCTGGATAAACCGGCGGCTGATCCCGAAATTTGGGTGGGATCTCGATGAGGGCCTTGTTGATCAGCACCGCGACCGGGTTCAAATCCGATGCATGCGCTTCAAGTCCGAGGCGAAGGGCCTCTAGCGGAATCGTGCCGCCCCCGGCGAACGGATCGACTATTGAAGGCGGTGCACCATTCGTAGACTTGTTGATTTCTGCGTGTGCCTGAGCCAGTAGTGCTTCATCGCCAGCGTTCTCCCAGACCACAAGCTTCTCGATAAGACGGTGCAGGCGCTCGCGTTCAGTCCTCTGTAGTTGCTCGGTAGGGAATTCGTCGGGTCTTGCAGAAGGATCGTCCACCAACTGGGCAAACAGGACCGCCCGAGCGGCGGCCAGCGGGCGGCGCGCCCACCAGAGATGGAGCGTCGAGGGATGACCGTGACGGATCGACTTCTCTCTGGATGACTCTCTGTTGATCGTCTCAAGAGGTAGGGCAACCTCGATTAACTTGCGGTTGGTCACTCTTCTGCATTCCCTTCGAGAGCCCGACTTGAGCTGTGCCTAGTTGCGCGTGCTACCGATCTACAAACCCTAACCGCAGCGATGTGGGCGGCACCTGTCACATCGGCAGAACTGCGTGTCGCCGGTAGCCGCGGCAGCACTAAAAGGGCTCTTTGCCTTTTCCCCACATCTTGTCCCAGTTACCTCGGATCCCCGTCGCATCGAAATCACCTAGATCTGTGGTTGCGAAGGGGTTGTCCAGATAACGGACCTCGTCGAATTGAGCACCGCGCGTGTCGACACGTACAAGTGCCAACCGGTAACGAGGGGCGGAGTTCTTGCCCATGATGACCTCGTTGTGGGTCACGAAGAAATCCTCAGAACCTTCGATGCGCGCCTTGACCTCGATGCGGTACGTGTCACCGTTTGGTGAGGTCGAGAGAATATCGAACCCCTTGTTGTTGAAGGCCTGCTCAACAGGTATACGGCCGACGTCGCGCTCGCGGGCCAAGACCAGATCCACGCCGCGGCGTTCGACCTCTTTGGTCTCCTTCGCGTGCATCGGAGCACTCGATGGGAGTTCACCCTCCAACACGTTGATCGGCAGTACCAGTGCCGCGGTCAGAATTCGTGGAGGCTTGGTGGACATCAACGCTTGCTGGTCCAATAGTTCCAGGCGCTGCCGCAGCCGGTAGTCGAGCTCCACTGCCTTCCTGTTGAGGCTCTCAGACGACTCTTTCGCCTTGTCACCAGCTTGTTCCTTCTCGGCAGCAACGGCTGCGTCGAGGAGAAGTCGCTCCGACTCCCCTTGTAGGCGATTGGTGACGAGATCACGCGTCTTCTGGAGCTCCGCCGCTCTACGCGGTTGGACCTCCGCAAGATATTCAGGGAGTTGGTGCGAAATGATCCAGCTCGCAGCCTTGTCCTCGGCTTCCGAAAGCCAATGCATCGATTTAGCAGCGGCGACCGAAGCTACCTCTGGTGCCGCGACGCAGTCGAGGTAGGGAGCTGGGCCCGCCGGGGTGACCGAACCAAACTGATCGACGTACGCGTAGCCGAATCGTCGAGCCACGGATGAGCCGGTTGCGTCTGCGACTTCTTCCGACACACCCACGAGTAGATGCGGGGCGTCCAGGGTGGAGGAAACCAGCACTGTGCCCGAGGTGAGTGCCACTCCGAACTTACGTAGGGCTTCCTCCATCACTGCGTCGTGAAGAGGATGGCCAGGAGCCAGAAGGTCGGCACGGGTGAGGTCGTCGGGCTGGACGTGAGGTAGATCGAAGGTCACCCGGTCGTAGCGACTCGCGATGGGGCCCTGCTTACTCGAGCGAAGTGACGCCGGGACGTTGGCGATCTCGTACCGCCCTTTTTCCCGTCGAGCGATACGGCCTCCGAGCCGTGTGAAGGCCGCTTTGAACGCCAGTTCGATGTAGTGCGGTTGGAGACGGCGAGCGCGTGCTTCGTCCATCGCTGCCCGAAGTGCAGCGAGGTCGGAGTCCGCGAGGTGCTCGGAGGCCAGTGCTCGTTCGTCCAGGAGCTCTTTGAGTCCGTCTCCGACGGTCTGGTCTATTACTTCGTGCATCTTGGCTCTGACGTCCGGTTGTTCGCCGTATTGGATAGCGTCCATCAACAGGTTGCGCAGCGGGGTGTCGGAGAACGCTTCGCCGAGAACGTCGAATACTTTGCCGCCATATGCTTTTCGTTGTTCTTCGATCTTGTCGAGGAGCCGAGTGAACACCTCGCCTTCACGGGTGTTGGCTGCGACGACGTTCCACAGTCGACACACTTCCTCTTGGCCGATGCGGTGAATGCGGCCGAAGCGTTGTTCGATGCGGTTGGGGTTCCAGGGCAAGTCGTAGTTGACCATGAGGTGGGCGGCCTGCAGGTTCAGGCCTTCGCCGGCGGCGTCGGTGGCGAGCAGTATCTGGCAGGAGTGGTTCTTGGTGAACTCTTCGGTGATCTGGCGCCGTTCGCCTCGGCGTACACCGCCGTGGATGGCTTTGACCGTGTCGGGGCGTCCGAGGAGAGAACTGATGCGTGCGCGCAGGTATTCGAGTGTGTCGCGATGTTCGGTGAAGATGATGAACTTACGTGGCCGGCCGTTGCGATCGGTGGTGAGCGCGTGATCCTGCAAGATGGTCGACAGCTCGGTCCATTTTCGATCGGTTCCGGCGTCGCGTACCTGTTTGGCTATCCGTGTGAGGTCGGCGAGCTCGAGCAACTCGGCATCGAGTTCTTCGACGGTCTGTGCCGCAGTGGCCGCGTCGAGCAGTTCCTCTTCCAGTTCTTCGATCTCTTCGGCGTTGTAGTCGTCGGAGTCGAGGTCTTCGAGGTCGAGTCCCGGTGCTGGTTCGGTGTAGGTGCCGTTGATGATGTCCTGCTTTTTGCGTTCGAGACGTTCGGTTCGCCGAACCAGGCTTTTGTAGATGGCCTCGGGACTTGATGCCAATCGGCGTTGTAGAACGGTGAGTGCGAAACCGACTGTGTTCTTGCGTTTGCCGCCGACACGTTCTGCGCGGTTCATGCCTTCGCGGACGTAGCTGGTCACACGCTCGTAGAGATCGTATTCACCGGCCGTCAGCTCGTACGGGACGGTTTCGGCGATGCGCTCGGGAAAGAGTTTTTTGCCCTCGAAGGTGAGCAGGTCTTCTTTGACCATGCGCCGCATCACACCGCTGGTGTCGGCGGTGACTTTGTTCTTGCCCTCGAACCGATCCTTGTCGAGCAGCGTCAAGAAGAGCTGGAAATCTTCTTCTTTGCCGGAGTGGGGGGTAGCAGTCATGAGCAGTAGGTGCCGAGTGATTTCTCCCAGTGCCTCGCCCAGAAGAAACCGCTTGGTCTTCTGCAATTTTCCACCGAAGTAGTGAGCCCCCATGCGATGGGCTTCGTCGACGATGATGAGATCCCACTGGGTTTCCGCGAGCTGTTCCTGAAGTTGCTCGTTACGAGCGAGTTGGTCCATCCTGGCAATCAGCAGCGGATTGGAGTCGAACACGTTGAGGTTGACGTTCGCGTCGATCAGTTGGTTCGTCAGCAGGTCGAATCGCAACCCGAACTTGAAGAAGAGTTCGTCCTGCCATTGTTCGACGAGACCGCCGGGCGCGACGATCAGGCACTTCCGCACGTCGTCGCGCAGGATCAGTTCCTTGATGTAGAGGCCGGCCATGATCGTCTTGCCGGCCCCAGGGTCGTCTGCAAGTAGAAATCGGAGCGGGGTGCGGGGAAGCAGTTCACCGTAAACTGCTCTAATTTGGTGGGGAAGTGGTTGAACGTCGCTGGTGGCGACGGCAAGCATGGGGTCGAACAGTCCTGCGAGACCGATGCGCTGCGCTTCGGCGGCCAGCTTGAAGTCCGATGCAGGGGCGTCGAACGGGCGACTGCCGCTCTGCGCGACGTCGAGCTGATCCTGGTCTTTCCGAAACACGACCTGCTGACCGAGTGCTCCGGCCGTGGTTTTGTACGTCAATTCGAGTGCATCCGCACCGTGCCACTGGACTGCAATGACGGTGACCACGTCGGCCGGGATGACTCCGGCCAGACGGAGCCCGGTTTTCAGATTCTCGAGTTGCACGTAAAGGACCTCCAGTTCGATAGTCGGCCCACGCTAGTGGACAAGTCTGACAGTGCTGTCGATTCCACTCGGTTCGTGAAGAGGTCGACGCCCACCTCCATGGCGCTCAGTAGTCGGCGATGTCAGCACCTGTCACCTTTCCATCGAGACCATGCCAGGTTGTGGGGTACCACAAACTGGTGATTAGTTCGTGCCGAATGCTCTGCGCTTCGGCGCCTCCGAACTGGGCTTTCGGCGCGATTTTCAAGCCCGTCTTCTTCTCAATGTCGTCGACGACGACCAGGTTCGAGAAATACACAGCAGTCTCGTGATCGACCCACAGTTTGCCGTTCGGTGTCGCGTCACGTGTTGCTTGCTCCCAACACAAGAACACGCGGGGGCGAGTACCGAGATAGTGAGAATCCAGTCCCCCTTCTTGTAACTTCGGCCGACGTTCCACAGAAACGTCGAATCCGCACGTCCGGTGCGCACGTCTTGTAGAGCCTGGTCCCACGGGTCGCCCAGGCAGACGAACAGTCGTTGTCCGTCGTCGAGCGCCGGCAGGGTCAGCTCCGGTTCGATGAGCACGACATTCCTCCTGAGGCTGTCAGTGGCCGCACACGAGCATTCATTCGGGGCTGCTCGGGGACGGCCATTCGTGTCCGCAATGTCCACAGTGGTACTGCGGAGCCAAGTTGTCATCGGTGACGCGTTCGGCGGCGTGGATGGATCCAGGGGGCGGGGATTGTGCTGGCATGCCGTGCAGCAGCCGTAGAGCGTGGTGTCTCTGGCAGCTCGGGCATGGTGGTCTCCATCCGAACAGCAGGTCCATAACCGATGGCCCGAACGGGTTGTGCAACATCGCATGGCAGCCCCCGCATACGGTGACGGCCGCCGCGGGTCTGGTGGGGACTACGAACAGGCCCATTTCGGCGATGTCTTCATATGAGCACCGATGGAGCTGCAAGGCGTCGCGGCCAGCCCAGAACGGTTGCAGTGAATAGTCTGTGCAGCAGCAGAAGCACTTCCACGGATCGATCAGTCCGTCAGGACGTGTCCAACCGGTCTCGATCGGGGTGGATCCGTCTGCGCACCCAGTGGTATCTGTCAGGTACCACGGCGTAGGGTCCTGAGCTTCCACGGCGATGGCAGCGATTAGCTGCTGCGCGAACGCAGCGTCGAGAGTCGCAGGCGCGTCGGGTACAGGCATCCCCAGACGGGTTTCGATGGCGGCGATCGATAGTCCGCGAGTGTAGGGATCGGCGCTATCTTGTGATTCGAAGGTGCCCTCCTCAGAGTTGCTGGAGAAGACTTCGACGTTGAGGATGGCGCGTTGTCTGCCTGGGACGACGATAATCATGACGTCACCGATGTCCCAGGTGTCAGGAGACTCCCAGACCAGATCATTGTTGGCCTCTTCAGCTGCTTCGTCGTCCGCGACGTAGACCCGGAGGGCGTTGCGCCACGGCGACAGCGACACCAGGTGGGTTCGGTGGCCGCCAGGATGCCTCATTACTCGAGCATGCCATCGGATAGCGGTTCGACGCAGGGACTGAGCTGTCCGCTGCAGCGTCCGCGGTGAGTAGGTCTGTTCGGGGCTGTCGAGATAGCAGAGTGTTCGAGAGGATGTGCTGCGTCGTGCAGCGGTCACTGTGATCAGACCGCACAAGATACGAATTCGATATCCAATCGGGTTGTAGCGTGCAGCTATGGGTGTGCCGTCCGAACTCTTCTCCTCCAGTGAAGCCCCAGGGCGAGATTGGGTGCTGTCGCAGACGATTCGGTTCGATCCAGTAGATATTCGTGCGAAGCTGCCCGACCCACGGATGTGGCCAGACGAGCTCGATGACCTCCCCGACGGTGGGAGCAAGTACTGTCAATGGCCATGTCGATGTCCCCGCTGGTGGCCAGGTAAAAGTCCCCACCCCGTGTTGATGTTTCCGGTTGTTCAGGGGCGGTCCTTTCGATG